>JAHQVR010000245.1 GCA_019634245.1 Gammaproteobacteria bacterium | reverse complement strand
GTTAACTTGAGACATTATGATGCACGACATGTTTTGGAGCACGTCGATAAAGCCTCGGTATCTGTACTTAGCGCTGGTTATTCGAGTGGTCAGATCGAATAACAACTCTGGCCTGGCAATCTAGTTGACCTAGCTGACCTAGCTGACCTAGCCGACCTAGCCGACCTAGCCGACCTAGCCAACCTAGCCAACCTAGCCAACCTAGCCAACCTAGCCAACCTAGCCAACCTAGCGACCTTGTGACCTTGTGACCTTGTGACCTTGTGACCTAGTGATTTGGGTGATCTTATGTGAAGTAAGTGATGTGTGTGGAGTAAGTGGGGCAAAAGGAGTAAAACTACGGATGAAACCTAGGATCTCCGAGGCAGGCAGCCCCTCGCCACTGACCGTCAGTATCTACAAACCAAGCAAAACAGTATGAACCTTGCTAGTAAAAGCTTATCTAATTGAGCCGAAGCGCCCGATATGCCCCGATTAATAGGCTTAACCTACTCACTCATCATGGTTCTTGCTCTAAGTGCTTGCGAGAAGACAGACAATCCAGATCAAGAATCGGGTGAACAGCCGCTGGAACACGATGTGTATTTCAGTTCCAATCGAACCGGCAACTTCGAAATCTACCATCAGGCAAACGGCAGCGTAAGCCCCCTAACCACCAACACGAATTTTGACAGTTGGTGGCCGCGTCAGTCGCCCGATGGCAATACTATGTTGTTTTACCGAACGGCTATTAGCGATAGGCCGAGCACTGGTGGTCACAACAACAATTACGAAAATGCTGCGTTATGGTCACTAAACCTATCCACGGGTGAACTATCAGAGTTGATTCCTAAAGGAAGATACGCCTGGATTGCGCAAGGCGTGGTTGATTGGTCTCCCGATGGTTCCCAATTGGTCATGGCGGCTCAACAGGCCGATACCCAACTTTGGCACTTGTTCCTAACAGACTCTACGGGCAACAATCCAATCCAAGTGTCTCAAAGAACCTCTTTGTTTTTAGATCCGTCGTTCTCCCCTGATGGTACGCAAATCACCTACGTAGCCTACCCAACTGACTACTTCGGCTTTGACGTCTCTAGACTTGAAGTATTTACAGCTTCACTGAATGGTAGTAACGAACAGAGACATACATTCGACAATGTAAGAGACCATGACCCTTACTGGTCACCAGATGGTCGATCCATCGCCTACGAAAGCGCGGTTAACCCAGAGTATCTAGGCGTTGGGCAATGGGCTTTACGGTTGCTGGATATCGAAACTCAAACAGTGAGGAGCATCCTAGATGACGGTGAGATAAATACTCTACCTCGCTGGAGTTCCGATGGAACCGTATTGTACTTCCATCGGTTGGTATTCGGATCCGAGTATGGATTTCGAATAGCAAAAGTTAACACCGATGGCTCCGACATGCAGATAATTTCATCGGGTGGAAACTACGACGACACGGATGTTGATTGGTATCGATATCCCCCAGAGTAGTGTATCTTTGACTCAACAGGGGTTTTTTAAAACGCTTCTAGGCTACGTCCAACCGCCGTGCTTGACGCCTGTCCCAAAGCAGCAGTAACACACCAACGAATATCGCTGGGATACAGATTCGGGGATCTAGCGCAAGGCAGGCAAAGGCCGAACAAAACCTTAGAACAATCTCAATGATACTTAACTTCCTTTTGTCATAGGCGGACAGCGCCGATGAGAATAACCAGATACAAAAACAGGTTCGAAGCACGATCCAAACAAACGGAAGTAATGAAAACTCTTCGATGATTAAAATGGTGGGGTAGAACGCAAACACAAACGGTATAATAAATTTCGCCATCCCCAGACGGAAGGACATCAGCGCCGTCATCAAGGGATTAGCCCCGGCAATAGGTGCAGCTGCATACGCGGCGATAGCCACTGGCGGCGTTAGGGATGAGGCGACACCGTAATAGAAAACAAACATATGAGCGGTAATCATCGATAGGCCCAGCGCTTGTATGGCTGGCCCCATCACGAGAATAATAATTAAATATGCGGGCAATGTGGGCATACCCATACCCAACACAAGTGCACCACCCATCGCCACTAGCAAAGCGGAAAATAAGCTATCACCGCGTATGGTGCTGATAAGGCTGGCAAGCTTTAGCCCAAGGCCGGTGGAATCCAGTGATCCCACAAGTATTCCGATCGCTGCAATCGCTATGAGTAGTGAAGCACCCGATTGCGCACCCTTGAGAAAGGACCGCCAGACCCTCGATGGATTTTGTCTAACCTCTGGATTAACGACGCACAACGCCAAAAGCACAACGACCGCATAAAACCCAGCGGCGGAGGTAGATAATCCATTTAACAATGAGATGATTACCGTCAATATCGGACCGACAAACAACACTGAGTTGATCACGTCTACTCGAGTAATTTGGTCATCGATATCAATCGGCCGTATTTCTATATTCTGCCTTTTTGCTTCCACAGTGACGGCCGCAAACAAACTGAAATAGTAAAAAAGCGCGGGCACCAATGCAGCGACTATAACGTTTAAATAACCAACGCCTGTCAAATCGGCCATCACCAGAGCCGCGGCTCCCATTATCGGTGGCATGATTTGCCCACCTGAGGAAGCTGTCGCTTCAATACCTGCAGCAAAGGTGGGACTAAAACCCCGCCGCTTAATCATCGGTATCGTGAATGTACCTGTGCCAACAATGTTTGCAACGGTAGAACCAGACATAGTGCCGAACATGGAAGAGGCAAGAATCGCCGCATGCGCTGGACCACCACGAGTTTTTCGAGTCAGTAAAAAGGCAAACTTGAGCAGCGTGTCTCCAGCACCAGTACCTTCGAGCAAAACGCCAAAAATGATAAATATAAACACGGTGCTCAACACGATATTGGTAATCGAACCAAACACACCCTTATTCGTGTTGTACCACAACGCTTCGGAGACTTCCTTTAGTGAAAATCCCGTGTGTTCGAGCAGACCAGGTAGGTTCTGCCCGAAGAGTAAATACCCAACACCAAATACACCCACTAAAAAAAGACCATACCCCCATAGGCGCCGGCACAGTTCAAGAAAGACCACGATGCCAGCTAATGCTGGCCAGGCGTCTCGGGTGGTCACGTCATACAAAGCAGTTTCCATTTCGCTTTGCACATAGTAAAACGACCAGATAGCCCACACGCCGATAACCAACAGGGCGATATCGCCAATCAGATGCACCATCGAGGTAGATGAGTCGGGGTTTTTCTTTGCTCTTTTTTGCCTTGAGACGACAACAGCCACCAGGAGCGACAAAGCAAAACCCAATGCGCGGTGTGCTTTGGGGTCAATTAACCCAATGCCCGAGCTATAGAGTGTGATCACTCCGAGCACAACACACGCGATCATCCAAGCGCCATTGAACACTTTTTCGGACCAATCGGTGCGACTAGCTTCGCCGGTCATGTCATGTTTGCAAAGAGTTTGGAATGATGCCGAGCCCCATCGGGCTCGGCATACAGTACATCAATAATTGTATTATTGAAGAATTGCTTCAGGAACAGTGAATCCAGCTTCCTGATAATAGCGCAAGGCACCCGGGTGCAAGGGCACGTTGACCGAGGTGAATGCTGATTCAGGGGTTATTGCCTGCATAAAGAACGCGGATGCATGAACTTCATCGATGCCTTCCCAAAATGCCTTTGTCGCGTTGTAGACAACGTCATCAGGAACTCCCGGTTGAGTTCCTACAAACTGGGTAAACCCGAGTGCGATGATATTCCCAGCGGTCAATTGTCCTTTGTAGAGTCCACCATCAAATTCGAGCATGCCCCGACCAGGTCGTCCAAACAGAGCCTGCATCTCATCTGTTGCAACGACCTCCTGTGGAATAGATAAAATTCGAAACTCGCCCGACAATCCGTAGCGCTCAATATTAGATGAGCCAACTTCGGCAGGTCGTACCATCATGTCTATTTTCTTATCTGACAAGGCAGCATACCCTTCACCCCAACTCAGACGCACGGCTTCATAATCCTTGCCCGCCTCGTACCCAGTGATAATTTTAATAAGCGCTTCTGAGGTTGCGGAAGCGGCACCTGCTGGTGGCCCGGTAAATACAGTCTTACCTTTTAAATCTTGCCAGCTTTCTATACCCGAATCGGCCAGAGTGACCGGGTGATAGGCACCCGCTTCAAAGCCAAAAATGGAACGCAGGTTTTTAGCAAATTCAGGTGCACCTTCCACCTTTTCATACATGCGCTTTTGTCCCGCCATCAATCCCACCAGTGATGGTACTGACGAAAAAAAACCTATTTCGCCTTTGGCTCCTTTTAACATTGATTTAGTAAGCGTTTGACCAGCATTAACTTGAATCTCAACACCCGCTTTACTCGCTTGATTAGCAAACGCCACAAACACCGCGTGCACAGGGTCTCCGACGCCTGCGGTTTCACCTTTAAATATTTCAGCTGAGATGGCGGATGAAAAAAACATTAATGATGCCGCCATAGGTACAGCTATAAAAGATCTTCTCAATTTACTCATATATTTCTCCTCCAACAGTTCACTCTTAGGTTAACAAAGCCTTTTAGCGCAGTACAGAAAAATTATCGCTTTTTACCCATAGTGAGATAAGCTAAACGAATACAGCCCTCTCAATTACCTAGGTTATTATTTAATTCGCCCATAGAGTTATGGAATTATCAACGTACGATCAACCATTAGCTTGTATAGGACAAGTCTATGCCGACCTCAAATGAGCTAAATAAAAACAATCCTGTGACTTCTCGCAGAAACTCAAGTTGGAACTACACACCGACTCTACCGGTCAATGTATCTCCCTACTTCAATTGGCCTCCAAAAATCGGTGCAGCGATTACCTGGATCGTACGTGGTTGGTTTCCCGTCTCTGAGCGGCTCATTATTTTAATACTAGCTATAGTTTCTGCTTTGTTCTTCCAACCGACGCTGTCTGAGATAAGCGAACTGTCAATGGGGGTAATTGCACAAATCTATCTACGCAACATGGCACTGATGACACTCGTTGCCGGAGGTCTGCATTGGTATTTCTATATCGCTCGAATGCAGGGAGATGATCGGCGTTACGACACACGACCATTTTCCAAAAAGAGCCGAGTGTTTACGTTTGGCTCTCAAGTTCGCGACAATGTCTTTTGGACGCTCGCCAGTGGTGTGACCGTCTGGACTTTGTATGAAGTGTTGATGTTATGGTCTCTGTCACATGGCTATGCGCCGTCTCTGACTCTACCCCACCAGTGGCCATGGCTAGTGTTGCTGGTAGCTTTAATCCCAATGTGGGAAACCACACACTTCTTTTTAATTCACCGGTTGATTCACTCATCCAAACTGTATCAACGTGTGCATGCACTTCATCATCGAAACACTAATGTTGGTCCTTGGTCGGGCATGTCAATGCACCCGATAGAACATCTAGTATATTTGAGTACTGTATTGATACATTTTATTGTTCCATCCTCTCCTTTTCTGATTGCTTTCCATCTGATGTACTTCACTCTGTCAGCCGCCACAACACATACTGGTTATCAGGGTATTGTGCAGAACGGAAAACTACTTCTGCCTTTGGGCACTTTTCATCATCAATTACACCATCGGTATTTCACGTGCAACTACGGTGGTTTGGAAATCCCATGGGATCAGTGGACAGGATCATTTCACGATGGCACAGAGCAATCGCATCAAGCGTTCTTGTCTAGACGCAAACAAAAGGCTTAATGATCATGAGGCGGCTCCGTCCTTTCATAAGACGCACTATGGACTGAAAGAACGGTGGCTTCACTGCCGGCCCTACTAGATCAAACGCTTAAATAGATTGAAAACTCGCACCGGTGGCCGAGTTCCCGACCCCATAGTTCAAATCTATGAATAATCTTCAAGGAATTGGGAATGCCCGTTTCGGATCGTAGTGCTTAAAACTTTCCAGCGTCTGAGAGTTGCATTGCCTTTGCAATTCTGTGCCCGGAAGGATGGCGGTAACGCAGTGATAATTTTCACGATAGTTTTTCGTCTGATCGTTGTCTTCCATGACGATTGCAACCATACCTGCTACACGGCCCTGTTGTTGCTCCACCAATTGAACGGCGCCATACATTGTTCCTCCAGTTTCAACCCACTGATCTACCAATAGAACTCGTGTGTCGGGTGCGAATGCAGGCAATCGCATTTCCATATCTTGCACACGACCGGAGTAGTTTTTAAAGCTCGCAGAGTCCGTTTCAACACACAATTTTCCAGCTTTTCTAATGGGTAGAAAACCTCTGCCCAATCGCGTGGCAATCCCAGACCCCAGAACAAAGCCCATTGCATCCAATCCCGCTACTACATCAATAGAATCTGCCTCCAACTCGGAACATAAATCATCCAATAAATCATG
The DNA here is from genome assembly GCA_019634245.1 of Gammaproteobacteria bacterium. Next base: position 85,359 of record JAHQVR010000245.1, on the reverse strand, counting down.
AAATGCCTCACCGTTAATGTATATCGATGTGGGATCCAACCATGCAAATTTATCACCCTTGGTATTGGGCGCCATTAAACTCAAATACCAACGATTGTCTCTGGGACCTTTATTCTGCGGCATCGAATCTATCTCCTAACCTCATACATCAACTGGGCGAGCTTATCTTCATCAATATTGTAAAAATCCTCTGTGACATTGATGCCTGTGGCGACCATAACAGCATCGACATAGGGTCTGTACTGGGAAACATTCTCCGGTGTGACTCCAGAAGCCAAGGCCAGTGGTGTGTCCTTGCAATGTTCTCGAAACACACGAATTTTGCTTAAGTCTGCCGAATGGCCGGTCGCAATGCCGGAGGTCGTCACCACATCCATATAGCCGGAAGCAATCGATGCACTGCCTGCGTAGTGTTCGGGCAACACCTCTCGCTGTTTTTTAAAAGCGGTACCGCCAAAGTACATACCTTGCCAACTTCCATTCATTTTTATTTGGCTAATTTCTTCTGCCTCAGGCTGCTGCTGTGAGCTGGAATGTTCATCAATCCGGGCATCATCGGCCCAGTAAGCATCAACTCGTACATTCTTTTCTTGTAGATCGGCCAGTATCGGAAACGCGATTTTGGCCGTAACCGCTAGGAAATTTACACCAAGCCAGTAGTCTGGAAACTGACGGCGACAGTGGTCTATGATGGGCAAGAATTGATCGTAGTGGAAATCATGGTTGATTAAAAAAACGCCAGGGCACCCGCCATTTGCTGCTTTGGCGATGTTGCGCTCGGCCTGATCATTGTCCAACACATGAATGACGGGCAAGACCACCAATCCATCGGAATCAAATGACTGTTTAAACTGGTCTCTATTCAATGATCTAATCCAGCAATGTTCTCACAGTGGTGTACATGGACCAAAGCTGATCCATTTTTACCGATTACGATTTGCCATTGCCAGGTGCTTACGTTTCTCAAGAGGCCCTCGTGCACCAGTAACGCTCATAAAGCCCCGCTGGAGCACCCAGAATAGCGGTTTGTACCCCATGGCACAGATGATATAGTCTGAGCCAATAATCCACGCAATAGTATCACCCAGGCGACATACCATAATCCATCATCGCAACCACTAAGTGCCTTAGGCAAGAACAATGAGGCGCAATTGTGCGAGAGCCTAAACAGTCGTAATCAACGTCAATTAATCGGAGACAAAACAACCATGGATAAAAAAATAGACCAACCAAAATCTTCCGAGCGCAGGAAAATTCTAAAGTACGGTGGCGCAACTATACTTGCAGCGCCTTACATCAGCAGAGCCTGGGCGAATGTCACAGAGATAAATATGCTGGCTTGGTATGGCCATGGTGAACCGGATGTTGTCGCCGAGTATGAAGCTGCTAACAACGTCAAATTTAAACCAAAATACTACGCAGGCGGCGACAACATGCTTGCGTTAATCGCACAGTCACCTCCTGGTACCTACGATTTAATATTGTCTGATGCCGAGTTTGTTCAGCAGCTCAATGCTGCTGGTTACATAGAAGAGATGAACGCTGCCGACTATCCATTTGACGACATGCTTCACGAAGATTTCACAAAATTTCCAGGACATTGGAAAGACGATAAATTGTATTCGATGATACTGCGTGGCGGTCATTTGGGCGTCTCATACAATACCACCGCAGTAACTGCGGAAGAAGCTCAGAGCTACCAGTGCTTTTGGAAACCCGAGCTCGAAGGTAAGGTTGGACACTTTGATTGGCACCTACCTAACCTCGGTATGATGAGCTTGAACAATGGCAACGGCGCTAGCTTGTGGGATCTCGATGATGATGCGTGGAAAGCGGTACAAGAAACAACAACCAGTCTGCGCCCACAGGTTGGCGGATTCTTTGACTATGGCGGTACATTCAATTCGTTGAAAAACGGTGAAATGCTCGCTATGTGTGGAATCGGTGATTGGATAACTGGCGTCTTAGAAAAAGATGGTGCTCCGGTCGCCTCCGTTATACCCAAAGAAGGCGGTATTCAATTCACTGAAAGCTACAGCATTGGTAAGGGATCAGAAAAAGCCGAAGAAGTGAAGAAATTTATTCAGTACATGATGTCAGCCGACGGTCAGGTGAAATCTGCGCAGATGGCCGCCTACCCCGGTTTTTGTGTCACCAAGGCAGGTCGCGCTAAACTCGCAGAGGTGGATCCACAAGAAGCGAAGCGATCCCATCAGATCGAAGGCATGCCCAACGACCCGATCGCACTGATCAACGAGGGGCGCATTCACTACCGCGATATTCCTCAACAGCAGACATTAGAGGATTGGAACGACTACTGGTCTGAGTATAAAAACGCGTGATCTAATTTCCTTACTCCCTAGAATGTTTGGTTAGCCGTTGTAGTGACGGAGTTAACACGATCAAAACAGCCGCGGCCAATAAGGCCCAACGGCTTTGCCTGGACCATGCGCCTGCCCATCATTTTTTGGCAGGCGCTGTTCTTTGTCGGTCCACTACTGTTCATGATCGCCATATCCTTTTTTTTGGTGAAGAATTACCGAATGGAGGAGGCGTTTGAGCTGAAGAACTGGCAAAGGATGCTCACCCGTGGGTATTTTTGGGACAGTTACTTCCTAACCCTCGGCCTGGCGACTTTATCCACTGTGGTAATTTCGCTCCTTGCATTCCCAGCTTCTTTCGCACTAGCTTTTAGAACATCCAACACGGTGCGCAGATGGGCACTGTTTCTTTTAATCATCCCATTTTTCACAAGCTATCTTGTACGTATTTTTTCTTGGTACGTGATTTTGGCGGAAAGCGGTGTTATCAACGCCATACTCGCGCAGATTGGCCTCGGACCTTATACGATGCTCAACACCAAGTTTGGTACGCTTGTTGGCTATATGACACTCACACTACCCCTGGTGGTGGTTCTACAAACCTTCGCGTTATCAAACATCGATCGCAACTTGGTGCAAGCGGCCTGCAACTTGGGTTGTTCGCCTTGGCGCTCTGTCTATCGGGTAATCATTCCATTGGCGAAGACCGGATTGATTGTCGCAGCCTTATTTTGCTTCATTCTCTCGTTTGGTGACTTTGTCAGTCCTTATTACCTCGGGGGCTCTAAACCACCGACGCTCCCCATTCTCATCATTGACACGACGAAGTCTGGCCAGCAATGGCCTCGGGCTGCGGTGGTTGCAGTCGTTATGATGATGACTTTGATCACCATCGCATTTGCAGCGATTACGATGGCATATCGAAAACGAGCAAGCCGGTAATGAAAAGCAAATTGCTGTCTTGGGCGCTGCTTGGTTACACTGCGTTATTGTTTGTTTTTATTTTCGCTCCCATTTTTTTTAGTGTCGTTTTTTCATTCAACTCAGCACGATTTCCAACAATACCTCTGGAATCATTCACTTTGCATTGGTATCAAACGATTTGGTCTGATCCGGATGTGTGGGTTGCGGTAAGAAATAGCATTATTGTGTCAGGCTGCACGTGCGTAATCGCCACTTTGCTTGGGTTCTGTACGGCCTATACCGACTACCGCTATAACTTCAAATTTAAAAGCGCTTATTTGGCCTTAGTACTGTTGCCACCGACCATTCCTCTGATCATCATGGCATTGGCTATGCTTGCTTGGTTTTCAAAATTCGGTGCATCTGGCCAGTTGTGGTCCATTATCCTAGCTCATAGCGTACTCACCGCCCCTTTTGCTATGGCCATTTGCCGTCTCCGGCTCAATCAAATGGACAAAGATCTTGAATCTGCCGCATGGAACCTAGGAGCCAGTGAATGGCGAACTATGCGAGAGGTCATTGTGCCTTTCTGCCGACCGGCGATTTACTCCTCACTGTTTCTGACCGCAGCCGTCTCTTTTGACGAATTTGCCATAGCGTGGTTTGTGTCCGGCCTCAACAAAACCATTCCAGTATTAATTTTGGAGATTGTGCAAGGAAACATTGATCCTCAAGTCAATGCCATTGGCACATTCGTCTTTCTTGTGTCTATGACTTTGGTGATATTGGCGCAGGTATTTTTTTCCCTAAGGCAAAACAAACTAGTCTCATGAGTAACCCACTAATTGTCTTTGATGGAGTATCGAAAAGTTTTGATGACTTTGTCGCTGTGAAAAATCTCGATCTGAGCATAGAGCCTGGTGAGTTTATAGCGATTATGGGGCCATCCGGATGTGGTAAGACCACTACTCTTCGCATGCTTGCGGGGTTGGAGCACCCGACACAAGGTTCTATAACCATCGATGGCGAATTAATGAATGATGTAAAGCCTCATCAACGCGATACACCGTTGGTATGGCAATCTCTTGCGTTGTTTCCCTTTTTAAATGTCAGGGAGAATGTGGAGTTTGGCCTAAAGATGCGAAATGTATCTGCAGACACTCGGCGGCAAAAAGCGTTGCAATGGTTGGACAGATTAGGTGTCGGGGAGTTTGCTGAGCGGAATATCGAGACCTTGTCAGGTGGGCAAAAACAGCGAGTAGCACTAGCTCGCTCACTGATTATCGAACCGCGGGTGTTGCTGTTGGACGAACCATTGTCCGCCCTGGATGCCCACTTGGTTATTCGTATGCAATCAGTGTTAACCAAACTACAGAAGGAGCTGGGGATTACCTTTGTTTATGTAACTCACTCCCAATCAGAGGCTTTCGCCATGGCTGATAGAGTAGTGATTATGTCCGAAGGTGAGATTGCTCAAACGGCCAAGCCGAGGGATGTCTATCGAGCTCCGGCCAATCGTTTTGTCGCTGAGTTTGTGGGGCGAAACAACATAATCAGTGGTACGGTGACCTCAGTCGAAGGTGATGCAGTATTTGTCGACTCCACGGCTGGAAAATTCGAGGTAGAAAACAAACAAGCCTACGCTATTAACACTGGCGATGAATTGACCTTTGTTATCGCGGCTGACCTATTGGGCATCTCTGAAGTGGTGCCGGAGCTCAATACAGAGTCCGGAAAGAACTCAGTAACTGCGACGCTGATTTCCGAAGAATTTATCGGCTCTGTCGTCACCTTGTTTTTAGAGAGCGAGGACGGATCTGAATTTAAAATCCAGCTGCAGGAGCGCGAACTCGCCACTCTAAACCTCACGCCAAACACACCCTTCAACTTAAGCTGGAATGCCACCGACGCCCACGTCCTATAACCCCCCATTCGGGTCAGACCAACCCAACCAATTGAATTAACTCATTTTTCCACCAAAATCACCGGCCCATGCATACCAAAATTCACCCCAAATCGGTAGGTGGTTGAGCATCAGGGTCGGACCAAGTTAAATACCTGAAAAATAAAGTTTTTTTGATGCACACAAAGACATAAATGCACATATATTGAAGCAATAACCACTGATTTAGCCGTTCTCGGGTCCGACCCGGACGTGCTTCCAGGGGGAGATGGGGTCAATATCGGGTCCGACCCAAAGTTGTGTTTAGCGGTTGGCGAGCAGCATCGAGGTTTCTGCACACAAGTGGTATTCTTGAATTGATTTCTTTTACAACGCCACCGTATCAATATGCCTTCAAATGCTTCAGCAACCAAAATAGGTCACGGTGATAAGCCGAGCCGAATACACTCTGCGCCTGACGGAATCTCTGATATCGAATGGCAAACCCGCGTTGATCTCGCCGCTGCCTACCGTTTAGTCCACTTTCATGGTTGGACCTCACAGGTGTACAACCACATTACAGCTCGAATTCCAAACACTGAGCACTTGCTGATTAATCCGTTTGGCCATGGCTACGATGAAATAACTCCGAGCAACCTCGTGAAAATAGACATCGATGGGAACAAGGTTGGTGACAACCCCTACCCTGTGAACCAAGCCGGCTATACCATCCATTCTGCGTTACACCAAGCCAGGCCAGATCTTCAGTGTATTGCTCATACGCACTCGCAAAACGCCACGGCGATTTGTTGTTTGGAGGAGGGGTTTATTCCACTGACACAAATGGGCTGCATGTTTCATGATCGGATCGGCACGCATGAATTCCAAGGCATAGCGCTGGATTTGGCAGAACGGGAAAGCCTTGTCGCGGATTTTGGAAAGACGAATCACACCATGCTGCTCTACAACCATGGCCTGATTGTCAGCGGACCATCCATCGCACACGCAATCACTCGGCTTTACCATTTCGAAGACTGCGCAGGTGTTCAGCTAAAAGCAATGGCCGCCGTTGCAGGTGGTGCAAAGCTCAAACGTCCAGACCCTGAGATCGTGCTCAAAACACGCGAACAGTTTGAAAGCGGAGCCTCTCAGGGAGGTGCGGATGTCCTACTACCTGAATGGCCCGCCTACCTTCGAATGCTAGATCGACTGGACCATACATGGCGCTCCCCAGACAACTGATTCAGTGACGCATGACCCCTCGATATTACGCTCCATCTTTAGTTTGGATTGATTGTATCGCGGTAGAGAATAGGTTGGAAAACCACTCCACCAATCCCATACTCCGGAATACAGTTTGGCCGCACCCGAACATGAAATCCTATAGGCTCAATGTCGGACTGTTGGTTGAACTCATCTCAGACATCGTTGACAAAATTAATCTACTTGTCGACAACCCTATGAGAATTAAAAGGTCTTAAAAGTCGAGACCAACATAATTCTCGGCAATCATTGCCTGTGCAACTTCTGATGAGTGGACGTAATCGAACTCCGCGCGCTGCATTTTTTTCTCAAACTCATTATGTTCATCAAACTGATGTACCAGATTCGTCAGATACCAACTGAACCGTTCTACTTTCCAAACGCGATCTAACGCATCACGCGAATAGCTCTCTAACCTAGATTCATCACCGTTTTTCCAGATGGTTATAGCCCTGGCAAGTCGCCGGACATCCGCAATAGCCAGGTTTAACCCCTTAGCACCAGTTGGCGGCACAATATGCGCAGCGTCCCCCGCCAAGAATAGTCGCCCGAAACGCATTTGTTGCGCCACAAATGAACGCAACGGTGCAATGGACATTTCCAATGGTTCGCCAGTGACAACACCGTCACCCAATACACCTAAACGTTTTTTAAAGGTTGACCAGAATCGGTCAATAGGCCAATCATCTAGGGTTTCACCCGGTTGAGTTTGAACGTAATATCGTGAACGAGTTTCGGAACGCATAGACGCAAGCGCAAACCCATCTTGATGATTCGCATAAACAACATTCTTGGCAACTGGGGGCTGGTCGACCAACACCCCCAACCAACCAAATGGGTACACCCGTTCATATCGCGTTGCCTTTTCCGAAGGCATAGATTGTCGAGACACGCCATGGAAGCCATCACATCCGGCAATGAGTTGTGCTTTAACTTCAACCGAATGACCATTCTGATTGGTAAAGCGAGCCCTCGGTGTACTACTCTCAAGGCCACTAATTTCTGTATCAGGGCTGTCCCAGTGGATGGTTTGACCACGCGCTTCGCATGCTTCGACTAAATCGCGGGTAATTTCTGTTTGCCCGTACACCGTTACATAGTGACCAGTAATCGATTTGACCGGAACCTCAAACGAATCCCCATCAAAGCTCAATATAAGTCCATCGTGGTCGATACGCTCTCTTTGCAGTCGAGATTCACAACCAGCTTCAATCATGGCTTCAACCGTGCCGCGTTCAAGCACACCGGCTCTTATACGAGACAATACGCGTTCTTTAGTTGTACGCTCAACAATGATGTTGTCTATTCCGCTTTGGTACAATAACTGACTCAGAAGCAGGCCTGACGGACCAGCACCAACAATAAGAACCGAACAGTTTTCCGTTATCATCGAGTATCACTAACCAAGGCAAGTTGCGGCGCGGATTCTCTCGCCTCGATAGCCACATCAACGTTTTGATGGGCAAGTTTCGCATGCTCCAGCATGAGTGCAAACGCACGTGCACCGGCAGCGGCAGAAATCGCTGCCACCACTTGCTGGTGATGATGCTGACCTATGATTAAAGACGTCCAAAAACGACTAATGTCACCGTGCGTTGTCGGGAATGCCGAAGGTCCAGCAAATGGCAGTAGATAGGAGCGTTTGATTTCAGCCACCAGTATGTCGCTGTCCGAAAGCTCGGCTATACATAGATGAAATTCAAGATTCAGTTTATCGTAGTCACCAGGGTTGTTGCCCGCATCACCCTGTTCGATCACCTCATCCAGATCATTCAATAGAGCACGTATTTTTACAAGTTCTGCACTCGATACCTGGCGCTCCGCTGCCTTTTGGGCGGCAGCACCTTCGAGAATTCCACGTAAATCTATAGCGTCATACACATCACTGAGCGAGAAACTTCGCACCGTGAAGCCAGATTTATCCCGTACCAGCAGACCTTCGCCTTCGAGTTTTATTAATGCCTCGCTCACAGGTGTTCGCGACACATTCAGGTGCTCGGCAAGATGGCTAGCGCGCAACTTTGTGCCACCAATCAATTCTCCAGACACAATCTGGCTGCGCAATTGGTAAAGCACGGTTTTCCACTGAAGTTCACTCATAAAACAACTTTTGCATGGATTAAACGCAGTTTGCAAGCATTTTTGTTGTTTTATTTATATTTTGCATGCAAAATGACATTTCTGATTACATTCGAAGCTTAAAAGAAGCGCTCGAAATAATGATTTCAGACGAGCAGCCATCGACGGCAACCGTTACGTATCGAGTGCAGACAATCTGAAAAAAAGGGACATCGGATTTATCATGTACCTGTGTCAATTACTGAAATTGGGCATCTAAATTTTGGAGAACCGTAAACGTGATTAAAATCGGCGTCGCAGGCGCATATGGTGCATTTGGACTAAAACACCTTGATGCATTGGGTAACATTGAAGATGCGCAAATTAGCGCAGTTTTTGGCCCCAATCAGGACAAGATAACTGAACTTGCTACTCAACGAAACATCCCAAAGGCCTGTAGTGACTACGATGACTTTTTAAGTCAAGACCTTGATGCCGTCATACTGTCTACCCCCACTCAGCTGCACTGTGAACAATCGGTAAAAGCCATGCAAGCTGGAAAGCATACTTTCGCTGAAATCCCTATGGCCGATAGTTTGGCAGACGCCGTTACCATGGATAATGTGCAAAGGGAAACTGGCGTAGTGGGTATGGTCGGCCACGTGCGGCGTTTTAACCCATCACACCAATGGGTTAAGCAACGCATAGACGCTGGTGAATTCAACATACAACAAATGGATGCTCAAACCTATTTTTTCCGTAGAACCAACACTAATGCGAAAGGTGAACCTCGCAGCTGGACTGATCACCTTCTATGGCATCACGCCTGTCATACGATAGATTTGTTTCTATATCAAACCGGCGAAATACCGAGTGAGGTAATGGGATTGCAAGGCCCTGCTCATCCAGAGCTTGGTATTGCCATGGATATGACGATCGGTCTAAAAACGCCCTCAGGTAAACTCTGTACATTATCACTGTCGTTCAACAACGATGGCCCTTTCGGTTCTTTCTTCCGCTACATCGGAGATAGCGGAACCTACCTAGCGCGCTACGATGACTTGTTCGATGGGAAGGAAAATCCCATAGACTTATCTGGCGTGGCTGTATCCAATAACGGTATCGAACTAATTGATCGCGAATTCATTTCTGCGATACAGGAAGGCCGAGAGCCCAACTCCAGTTTCGCTCAAGGTTTGGCCGCCATGAAAGTTATGCAATTGCTCGAAGATCAGATGGGTGTACTTAAGGTATAGCCTTATTCGCTCAAGGGCAATTCATGCGAATAGATTCTTCTAACGGCAAATGCCACTCTAGATTTAGGAGTATCAGAAACGCGGATTGAATCAAAAAACCGATTTGAGAGTGCAGATGACATCGGCAGTTAATTGCCTCAGGAATGAAGCGTCACAATGTCATCTGCCCCATCCATAATTACGGTTTTTTAGGAGTTTCGTACTTCACTTCTTTTTGAAACTGAACCCAGTCAGTTTTATAGCCAACGAAACCTTTTTCATTCGGCTCCATTTGTGTAGTTTTAACATACTCAGTTTCACCGGCTGGAACCTTAGGCCGTTCTTTAGATGGTGCACTCATAGCGGTTATCCTCTAGTGATCGATCTGATCAGATAATAAAATTTTGTCACACCTGCAATGATGAGACAAGTTCGTTTGCCTGTTCTATACGTTGTTGAACTTTGGTTTTATAGTGTTCGTAGTCGGTGGCGGTTAAAAGTTTGAGTATGCTCTCAAATTCAACCACTGAAGACTCGGCCATATCCAAATAGTCCGACTCCTCTGCCAGCGCAATCATAGCCGATGCGCGGTTTGCACTGACCATCGTCCAGAGAAGCGGGTATTTGGCTTTATCCAACACTTTAAGCACTGATTCATACATTGGAATAGAAGCTTCCAAAGAAGCGATATCTTCTTCATGCTCCCCAAGTGCTTGAAGGGTGGCCGCTAGATTATTTTGCGTGATAGCCCATGCTTCCGAGCCAGATTCTGGCGTCCGTTCGTTTAGCGAGTTACGCAGAGCGACCACAGCCTGTTCCAATGTACGTGCACCTCGACGATGTGTGCCTAATAGATATAGTACAGTGCCCACATTGCACATGGCTGCAGACCAGTCATCAGTCGCAGTCTCTCTGGGCATTAGATTGACAGCCTCTTTGTAGGATGCTAAGGCTTGTTTAAGCATTCCGGTATCGTCTTCCAACTCCCCTACTGCCTGAACCACCAGTCCAGTGTTGTAGGTAGAGTGAGCCCACTCTAAAGGCATTAATTCTTTGTTACGCAGATCCAATGCTTGTTCGTACGACAGAGCTGCTTGTTCCAAAAAGTGCACACTGCCACTGCGCTGACCAATTAATCCCATCACGTCGCCTATATTGTGATGGATCGCAGATAGCCTTGCCGGATCCTCCTCCTTATCTGTCATCATTTGCATTCCCTGCAGCAACTCTATCGATTGTTGAAATACATGAGCCCCACCCAGCCTTAACTCTCTAACATCCGCAGAATCTTGTAGAGTATCCTGCGAATTGGCCCACTCAATTAATGAAGGTTTATTCGGTACTAGATCAAACGTCGTATGTTCAAAACGATCGATGGCCTGTCCAAGCGCTCCATATACGGGGGACTCTCGGTCGATAATCGCCAACAGATCTCGGCCATTATTCTGATGACGCCATTGAAATGAAACTCCCAGTCCGGGAGATAATAGTGTTTCGGCGTAGAGATGCTGAGGCATTGGTGGAACGATCTATATGCGACTCTCTGCTATTCAGAGATGGGCTTCACTTTCTGATCAGAGCCGACAATATCTGCAATGTCTGGTTCGGCATTAATTGGACCACCGTGCTCAAGCTCCGCGTCCGTGGCGTCCCGTACAGTTACGATATTTAACTTAAAAATTACTTCGCGACCACACAGCGGATTATTGCCATCGATGGTCACAGATTTATCATCTACCCGAGTGACAATAAAGGTTTTCGTATCACCTTGTTCATTCTCCATTAATATCGAAGTTCCTACCTCTCTATACTCCTCGGGTACGTTTTCAATATGATCGACAACCACCAACGATTCGTCACGAGGTCCAAACAACTCATTGCAATCAATAGGTACTTCAATAACATCACCAGGAAGCTTCCCTTCAATTTCTGCCGTTACCGCAGGCGCAAGAATCTCATTCACACCATGAACGTACCCTATGGGAAACTCTACCTCCGTCAACACACCTTTAGTCTTCGAATCGATAACCTTGTAGGTAAGTTCAACTAACTTACCATCGCTGACTGGATCTTCCATCTTTGAGCTACTCATTGGTGTCATTTACTTACCGGTCTTGGTCCCACAGAATTAGTTTTAGAAGATCGATGCGCCGAAGATTTTTATCTCGTCATCTTTGTCATAGCCTAAAACCAATCTGCCGAGCCACTCACCAGGCTGTTTGGTGCTACGGATTCTATACAGCACTGTGACGTGTTGGCCGCGACGAATCAACCCTAGATAGTCATAGCTAGGATCAAGCGCACGCGTCAGTTCACTCTTCGCAAACTGCTTTCCTACTTCCACTTCATTAAGTCCGAATAATAAGTCGTAGGAAAAATTACGAATGAACTTCCCGTACTCACCTTCATTGGAGTATTTAATTAGGTCGTCCCACATAGGATGGGCAATTTTGAGAATATCGTCCTCCGACTGCTCAATAATATTCATTGTTAGAATTAACCTAGGGAATGGAGTAACTACTAATATGAGGGGTTATGAGAGGCTGCCGACTTTGGCGGCAACCTCCCATGGTATTGCAAGCTTAGGCGGCGTCTTCGTTTTTCTTGTCGACATCGACTAAGTGGTAACACGGCGCTTTTTCCATAGTGTATTCACCCGTTTCAGGGTCGCGTCGAGAAACAGTCAACACATGCCAATTCTCGTCATCCACCTTCATATGGTCACCTCGATAGTAATATCCAGGCCAGCGCGTTTCTTTTCTAAACAGCGTGTGCTGAACTACTGCTTCAGAAGTCAAATGACGGTGCTTGATCTCCCAAGCACGCAACAGCTCATGGATATTCTCTGCGGCTACCTTCTCCAGATCTTCTTCAAGCAACTTCAGCTTCTTCAGTCCAATGTTCAGCAGTTTTTCGTTAGTCATATAGCTAACCGTCACGCCACCCGCGTATTCATCCATCAACTTCTGTAATCGATCCAGTGCTTGTCGGGGATTTATGTAATTCGGGTTGACTGATCCTGCAGTGATTTCGTTGCGATATACGCGATAGGTTTCCATCGGCTTGTACACCTCTTCCTTACGACGCTCGATTTGAGCATCGGAGACGCGAATGCCCTCAGCCTTTCCATCATCGATGTATTTGCACGCTGCTTTGGCGGCCAGCCGACCTTCAGTAAACGAGCCGGAAGAAAATGCATGAGGAGTTCCGCCTACTGCGTCACCTGCACCAAACAACCCCTCTACGGTTGTCATTCGGTTATAGCCCCAGTAGTACTCCGGAGGAGACAAGTCTTCAGGACCCGAACACCATGCACCACATCCTGTTGCGTGAGAACCCATGACATAAGGCTCTGAAGTGGTTAACTCAGGATTTTCATATTTCGGGTCTACATCTGTAGAAGCCCACAATACCGCCTGACCCACCGTCATACCCAAAAAGTTATGCCAACCGATTTCTTCCAAATGCGGATCTTGAAACGCTTCCATCGTCACCATGTGGATAGGACCGCGACCTGCATTCACTTCCTGAATAAATGCGTGGTTTCGGAGACACGTAGGGATTGGTCTATGAGAAAGATGTGAAGCCTCCGGATCCAAGTACTCTTTTCCCACAATCTCCTGTAACGATGGCCACCACTTAGACTCATATTCTTCACCCAAGCCATTTTGCGTGTAAGTTTTTAAGTGTAGGAAGTAGGCGCCAACCGGACCATACCCATCTTTAAACCGAGCCAATACAATGCGATTTTCCATCTGTGTCATTTTCGCACCGGCGTTGATCAAAAGACCATACGCAGAACCTGATGACCAGGGTGCGTACCAAACTCGTCCGGCACCCTCACCGACTGAACGCGGTTTAAAGATATTGGAGGCTCCACCGGCAGCCACAATAACGGTTTTAGATTTGAAAACGTGATAGTTCCCAGTTCGCACATTAAAACCAACAGCTCCGGCGATTCGATTCTCTTTAGCTTCATCCATCAATAGGTGCGTAACGCAGATACGATTAAAGACTTGATCTGCAGATTTTTTGGCAGCGTCCGCAACAATTGGTTTATAAGACTCGCCGTGGATCATGATTTGCCAACGTCCTTCTCGCAAATACGAACCACTTTCAGGATTCTTCATTAGTGGCAGACCCCACTCTTCGAACTGATGCACAGTGGAATCGACATGCCGTGCCATATCAAAAAGCAAGTCTTCGCGAACCATACCCATTAAATCGATACGGGCGTAACGAACGTGATCTTCGGGGTTGTTTTCACCAAAGCGAGTACCCATGTAGCAATTGATAGCGTACAGACCCTGGGCCACAGCGCCTGATCGATCAATATTTGCCTTCTCAGCAATGACGATTTTCTTATCTTGCCCCCAATACCTAGCTTCGAAGGCTGCACCAGTGCCTCCTAGACCAGCACCACAGACCAGGATATCGATATTGTCTTCGACAATAGTTTTGTAATTCATCAGTAGTCCACCCCTTCCTTCATTTCGAGGCCATTAGACTCTAGTGTGTGAATGTCACCTTCATCGAAGCGGATGTACTTAGGCTCGTTGAAGAGTAATTGGCTATCTCGCTGCTCTTGAGTCGGTGGCTCGACGTCACGCAGTTGAGGTGTGCCGCTGCCCCAAGGCTTGGTGGTAATTGGGGCGAGCAAATCCATGTCTTTTTCGCCATTGCGGAATTTGATGCGCCAGGCAATAACGCCCTTCTCCTCATCTCTCTTCACCCGAACTGAGTGACCGAGAGGTGCGAAGTCGGCATAGCCACGCACATCAATGGCCTGGTGAGGACAGGCCTTTACGCAGGAGTAGCACTCCCAACACATATTCGGCTCTATGTTGTAGGCACGGCGAGTTGTCGTATCAATGTGCATGATGTCGGAAGGGCAAATATCAACGCAATGGCCACACCCGTCACAACGAGTCATGTATACAAAAGTTGGCATTCTAATTCTCCAAAACTTGTCTAAGTCAATTAGTAGTGACGAGGGGCTTCAGCTTTTATACCGAGTCCCATGTTAGGTGGATTAGTCCCCATGTATTCAGGAATATCCGGAAATCGTGCTTGAACCTCAGGGTCCGACAGATCAAAGTCTTCCGGAAGGTTCTCTCTCGATCCATCAGCCATAGCCACTTTCTTTTGGAAAGCCGCTGCTGGTTTGAAAAACATATGAGCGAATTTGGACCAATAGACTGTCCCAAATAAAACGGTTGAGCTAATGATGAATAGAGCAAACAGAAGCATTGAAAATGCACTCGCTCCCATCCACTGAAAGAAGGACCACAACAGACCAAATGTTGCAGTGGCTAGTAACCCTAGAATAAACAGATCACCGCGACCATTAAACTGGTTCCACTTTACTCCCTCCGCGGCAACATCAACACGTATGGAAAACCAGAACCAGTAACCGCCCGCACACAAACTCAACGCACCTAGATGCCAAAGTAAGGTTACCAACGCAGGTGCTTCTGCGCCGGATCCGGTGTACTTGAAAATTAATATCGCGGTAGTTACCACAAAAAAGATGAATCCGTACATGGTCAACAGATGTGACTGACGCCTTTTTACATTGCAGAATTCAGAAGACGTAAGAACTTCATTCGCCACCGTCTTTACGGCGAGCCCAGCTTTTTTTCCGCCACCGACTTTCACCTTTGCATTCTTTTGAGCTTTCTTCGAATTTTCAAAAAAATACTTGGCACTTTGTTTGTGCCACATATCAAGCAAAGTACCGCCGACAACAAACAGGATCATTAATACAACATACCCCTTCATCACCGAGGGTGGTACGTGAGCCGACATTTCGGCAAAAGGATTAGTGGTAAGCATTGAGCTGGGTTCCTCCAAATAAAGAGTCAGGCCGCAGCGCGAAGCGACCTATATTCGCAGCCGATACAAATACTTAAAGATGAGTATCGCATGTACGTAATTTCGAAATTAACGGATTGGGCAATTAAACCTGGATCCCTCGATGGGTCCGCAGCCTTCAACGTCCGAAGATTTTAGCACCATCGCTGACTATGCACACTGTGTAGTGCGCTCAAAGTGAATGATCTGCCCATAGACTTTTTTATCGACCCATAAGCCGGATTGATAGGCTGATCACGCTCGGGATGAATCTTCGTAAGATATTGAAAGATGTGGCCTTATCCCGGATAACTTGGGGTTTTAAGCTTCTTTGCTCTGAAAGTCATTTGCCCTGGATTTAACGACGGTACCGACGCTTTGTAGCTAGCTGATCAAAGTACAGGCTCACTAACGCTACGACTCGACAATACGATGAGTTTCCATGAAGGCCATCTCACTTCTTCGGTGCCCGAGCAATCTCCCGCAGAAGCCCGTCGCGCTGCCACTATTAGGAAACTGCAGAAGTTACCCGCAATAGCTCTACATCAAGCAATACGAGTTGACTTGGGACTCTCATCCATCTGGTGAATCAGCTGGTGAGCTAAGCGCTCTGCTAACTCAGCACGCACTTCTCGGTGCTCAACGCTTTCCCATAGATTATTGGTTTCATCGGGATCATTTTCTAGATCGTAGAGCTCACCCCATGTTTGGTCCATATAAAGGGTATATCTCCATCGTGGAGTCACCAAAGCTCTTACACGTGCCGTCGATTCAAATCCCAGGCGAGGATTACCATCGTTCTGCTCAATTAATAAGTCATCTCGAGGCTCTTCTGTTCCGTTGAAAATCCCCATCAAGCTTTTGCCCTGAATACCATTGAAAGGCTTAGCCCCCACACGCTGCAAGATGGTTGGGGCAATGTCTACGGTGGATGCCAACGCTTGAGTAACACCGGCAGATCGATTCTTTGGATCGGACCAAATGAAAGGTACGCGGGTGATACTTTTAAAAGGCAGCGTACCTTTCAATAACATGTTGAAATCACCCAAATAGTCTCCGTGATCTGAGTTGTAGCAAATCACTGTATTGTCAAACTGACCAGAACTCCTTAGCGCTTCAAGAATTTCACCTACTGCATCATCAACACAGGTAACCATACCTGCCGTTAAAGCCATGGCCTCTTTCAATGGTTGTTCGTCGAGCATGCGTACTGTTTGCGGAGTCAAGGCTTTACCGGTCATCCGTCGTTCATGCATCCATTGCATAGGCGGCGTCGGGTTCTTATGGGCTTCATAGGGAAGTGTCAGTTCGAACTCATCGGGTCCATACATATCCCAGTACTTACCAGGCGGATTGAACGGGTGGTGTGGATCGGGAAAAGAAACAAAGGCAAAGAATGGCTGATCTTCCGATGCCCGTGAATGTAGATAATCCACAGCACTATTCCTTATATAGGCAGTGGGGTAAAGCTCCTCCGGAATTGGGGTTCGAAATGCCTGCGGGCACGAATAGTTGTGCTTCAATTCATTGGCATCATCATGTAGAGCTTCCCAGTCAGGCGCATTTTCCCGAAACCATTGGTGGTAATGACCACCACATCGATCTCCATGGGTCGTCACCATGTCAACATGCTGATAGCCATAATAGGGTAAGTCAATCTCATAGCGACCGTCGGCAGTGTATCGATCTGGCTCCTCGTGGGTGTAGGTACCTTGAAGCTCATGCCAGGCCTCCCCTGATACTGACGCATCGTCAGCTCTAATAGGTGGTAAACCGGTAAACGGTTGAAGGTGACTTTTTCCAATTGCCGCTGTGTGGTAACCCGACTCCGCAAGCCGTTCAACAAACGTGTTGGCATTCATAGGTAGAAGGCAGCCGTTATACCGCAATCCATGCACACTGGGATATCGTCCAGTTATTAGCGACGCACGATTAGGCATGCACACCGGCATCGCCACGTAAAAATTCTCAAATCGAGTTCCTATTGAAGCAATTGAATCTATGTGCGGAGTTTTTACTACCGGGTGCCCATAGCAACCCAACCAATCGGCTCGTTGTTGATCGGTTATTAGAAATAGGAAATTCGGCCGTTTACTCATGGTCACATTTCATCTCGAAGGCTGTTAGGGTTATACATATTTACCGTAGGGTTTTCCGGTTCACTAAGGTGCAAGGAAATAACCGGGCCTCCGGATGGCGATCAGGATCGTCAAGCATAGCGGTGATCAATTCTATGGAAGCTCCAATAATCTGCTCTATAGGCTGCCGAATAGTGGTCAGTGCAATATTCTCCCAACCCGACATTTCCATATCATTTAATCCAATGATGCCAATATCCACCGGCACCGAAAAGCCAATCTCTTCGATAGCACTTAAAGCGCCGATAGATAAAACATCATCACCGCAGAAATAGGCCTCGGCAGGCTTATCAGTCAACAAACGCTGCATTTCCCTACGACCTGCCTCAAACGAATATTCATCCGCAAATGAATAACTCAATTGAATTCCCTTTGTTGATTCTATTTCGGCTACAAAACCCGCATACCGATCTTGTGTAGAAGTGGCCGTCTCTGGCCCTCCAAGAAAACCAACACGCGTATAGCCGCGCTCAATTAATGCGCGTGCTGCCATTCGCCCACACTCCACATTATCAATACCCACAACATGAACCGCGGGGGTTGTAGTGTGCCGTCCAAATGAATGTACCACTGGCATACCGGCTTCGCGAAACGCGTGAGAAAATTCGGGGGTTAAAGTTGAAGACGCCACGATGACTCCATCAACTGAATATTGTCGCAGCATTTGAACCGAATGTGCCGGATCGGTTTCATCGGACAGATTCACCAACAGAGGCCTCAAGCCGCGATCCTGTAGCCCACGGGTAAATAGATCAAACACTTCAAGAAAAATCGGATTGTGAAAATTGTTTGATACTAAGCCAATTAAATGGGTACGACCGGTGGTTAAACTCGATGCCAGCGCGTTAGGAGTGTAACCAAGTTCAAGCGCCGCTTTTTCCACCTTGTGACGCATCGCATCTGACACAGAAGCACCGTTAGTGTAAACACGTGATACAGCCGAGCGTGATACCCCCGCCCGCTTCGCTACATCTTTTAAGGTGACGCCCACTGATAGATTAGCCTAGGGGTTCTTTTTGTCAGATTGTGATCGAATATCTGAACTATTCTTTCCTTGTCCAGAATCAGTGCTTTCTGGCCAATCAGCTAAAAACAATTGCCAAATCGCAAATAGACCAATTCCTGAAAAAATTACACCCCAAAAAATTGCACCCGATGAAAACTCAAAGGCGCCCCACAGCATGCAGATAGTAACAACACAGTATCTTCTCCAGAGAGGCTTTAGGAAATCAATTTGTAGATTAAACACCTATATTCCTGATTTAACCGCATAAGAGTAGCCCTAACAAACAACGACCAATCGGCCAAAACACGGCTAATGGTTGACTCGCTTTCGAACGGTTTTCCTGACAAGTTCTACAAGTATGTAAGGGCTGAATATTCCTTGCAAGTAGTTTACGCAATTAGAGTCACATAAATCTGACCATTGCACAAAACCGGCGAATTACAAGCAATTTGGCACAGAGAAAGGCCGTTTAAGCCGACGTTCTTAACACTGGATTGGGTTCAAACCGACAAGTATGCGTCTCGGATTTCTGGGTTTGCTTCGAGTTCTTCAAACGTTCCGTCATATTTTTTCTGTCCACTTTCTATAATGACGGCTCGATCAGACACTATGCGAGCAAAGTGTAAATTCTGTTCTGACAGCAACACTGGCAGCCCTTCACTTTTCAGTGTCAAGATGGTGTTTGCCATCTGCTCTACAATGACGGGCGCAATACCTTCAGAAGGTTCATCAAGCAGCAATACTCGCGGGTTCCCCATCAAGGTGCGGGCTATCGACAACATTTGTTGCTCTCCCCCGGACAACTCTTTACCTCTATTACTCTGTCGCTCTGCCAAATTAGGAAATATCTCAAACAATTTATCAACTGTCCAAGGCGCCCTTCCGTTTCTAGCGGGTTGTCGTCCAACTTCCAAATTTTCTAATATCGTAAGATCGGTAAAAATTCGGCGTTCCTCGGGCACGTAACCCACCCCCAGCTTTGCCACTTGATGAGGAGCCATTCGAACCAACGATCGACCATCAAACAGGACATCGCCGCTAGTTGGTCTCACCAACTGCATAATGCTCTTAACCGTCGTTGTTTTACCTGCACCGTTTCTACCCAAAAGCGAAACGACCTCTCCTTCATCCACCAGGAAACTCAAATCGCTGAGTATGTGAGCTTTGCCGTAGTGACTATTGATGGAATTAACTTCAAGCATGAGAGTGTTTTTCCGCATCGTACAATGCACCACCGCCCAGATACACTTCTTGCACTTGCAAATTGTTCCGTACTTGTTCGACTGAGCCGTTGGCTATTAACTCCCCTCTGTTTAACACCATCACCCGATGAGCATGTGCAAACACCACATCCATGTCATGCTCAGTAAATAAAGCGCTGATCTGACGTGACTCCACGATGTTCGCCGTTAGCTGCATCAAGGCAATGCGCTCTTTAGGAGCCATGCCAGCAGTGGGCTCATCCATTAGTAATAGAATGGGATCATGAGCCAATGCTATTGATAATTCCAGACGCTTTAGATCACCATAGGCCAATACAGCACAGGCTCTTTCCGCCTGATCCTGCATTCCAACTAGCTCAAGCAGCTCTAAGGCCTGTTGTTTGTATTGCCGATGTGCATAGTTTTTTAGATCAAATAAGTGCTTGTGATGCGATAGCAGAGCCATCTGCACATTCTCAACTACCGTCATCGATGGGTACGTTCCGGTAATTTGAAAGGTACGACCAACACCTTTTCGCCACACTTTCCTGGGAGTCATACCCGTAATATTTTCACCGTTCAAATGTACGGTGCCCTTGCTGGGCTTTAATTGCCCCATCAACATATTAAAACAGGTAGTTTTACCCGCGCCGTTCGGGCCGATCAAGGCGAGCAGTTCTGCCTTGGCAACACTGAAGGAAACGTCTGACACGGCAACCAAACCACCAAAAGACTTGCTTAGCCCTTCCACTTCCAGAACGGCAGTCATTGCCCCGCTCCGTTCCGCCGAGCCTCACCAGATTCAAACACGGCTCTTATTGATCCAACGATGCCTTTAGGCGCGATAATCACCACCGCGATAATGACTAGGCCAAGAGCCAACCGCCAATATTCAAATCGCGTGATGTAGTCTTGTAGCAGCGTTAACGCCGCGGCCCCCACTATGCCTCCTGACAACGTTTTTACGCCACCGAGAAAAACCACGATTAGACCGT
Organism: Gammaproteobacteria bacterium; assembly: GCA_019634245.1. The sequence goes on along the minus strand of JAHQVR010000245.1, from coordinate 64,503 downwards.
CAAACGATTTAGCGATTTCCAACTCCACCGGAAATACACTACCTTTGGAAAAGACGAACAACGCACCCGCTAACCCGGCCAACGCTCCAGCAACACTGAAGGCAAACCATTGAATTCTTTTGGTATTGATTCCTGTCGCCTCTGCTTGTCTAGCAGAATCTCGTGAAGCTCTAAGCGCATAACCAAACGGTGAATGCGCCAGATGACGCAGCAATATAATCCCGCCAATTCCAACGATCATGGTGAAATAAAAATAGACGGTGGTGTCTGATAGGTATTCTGCCGGCCAAATGTCGACGAGCCCATCGTCGCCGCCCGTAAATTCATCCCACTGAAATACCAACGACCAAACTAGTTGAGCAAGCGCCAGCGTCAGCATGGCAAAATAAACTCCAGACAGTCTTAGACATAACCAACCGATAATGACGGCTAACAATGCGGCCCCAACCGGCGCAAGTAAAAATGCCAGCTCCATTGGAGCACCTGCATGGCTGACTAACAGTGCAGCGACGTAGGCACCACCTCCAAAATAGGCTGCGTGACCAAAGGATACTAATCCACCCAAACCCAGAATAAAATGCAGACTGGCGGCGAAGAGGCAAAAAACAATAACGTCAGTCGCCAAAATCGTAAAAAAGGGTTCTGCAATAAAGGGCAAACAGGCTAACGCAGCCAACAAAGCCACCACAATAAACCTGACTGGCCAGCCAGCCGGTTTAATAGGCTTCTCCGGTTCTCCTACTTGACCATGCTCTCCAGCAACCTCTTCTCGGCCCAACAGTCCATAAGGTCGAATCGTCAATACCACTGCCATAACCACAAACATCAACACCAAGGTACTTTGCGGTATGTAAGCCACCCCAAACACGTTGAGAACAGAGATCAAAACAGCCGCGATATAGGCTCCTGGTAGCGACCCCATGCCGCCGATAACAACCACCACAAATATAGAGGCTAGGATATTGAAATCCATCAAAAGATCCGCACCGCCTTTAGGCAGCTGAATAGCACCGCCTAAACCAGCAAGCGCAGCTCCCAAGAAAAATACGCCGGTAAACAACCAAGATTGGTTCACACCCAATGCCCCAACCATTTCTCGATCCTGTGTAGCCGCTCGAACCAAAATGCCTACACGGGTTTTAGTGATTAGATACCAAAGGGCAAGCAACACAAAGGGTGTGATGGCAATAAGCGCCAAATCAAACTTCGGTACAGGCTCACCCAATATTCTGATGACACCCTTTAAACCAGGGGCTCGCGGACCGAGGACATCTTCAGCCCCCCAGATCATTAGAGCTAGGTCTTGAATGACTAATATAACGCCGAAGGTAGCCACCAATTGAAATAACTCTGGCGCTTTGTAGACAGGTCTAAGAACTAGTAGCTCTACCACAACTCCGATAATACCTACCGCTATTCCGGCCAGCAGCACAGAGCCCCAAAAACCAATGGCTCCGGGTAACACCTGCATCAGCGAATACCCGATAAACGCCCCAAGCATATAGAACGAACCGTGCGCAAAGTTCACGATTCGTGTTACACCAAAGATTAAGGATAAACCAGATGCAACTAAAAACAATGCTGCAGCATTGGCTAACCCAGTCAAGAGCTGGGCAATGATCAATCCCATGATTTAAGTCTCTAACGCCATCACGAAACGGTTCGTGATGGCGTCTTGTTTAAATAGGATTGGTCAGATTAATTAGAAGGTCGCATCTTTGCGACTTCTTCATCGGATGGTAGATAGTCCGCACCATCTTTGTATGACCAATCCACCATAATTCCCGCGCCGTCTTTGATTGCCGTGGTTCCGACAAAAGCGCCCATAGTGGCTTGATGATCTTGTTCTCTGAAGTGGATTTTCCCTACCGGTGTTTCCACGTCCAAACCCTTGAAACCCGTAATTAAAGAGTCCGCATCCGTTGCACCAGCGCGCGTAATCGCCGCCGCTATTGACTGCACAGTCATATAGCCCACCAACGAACCGATGCCAGGTCGTTCATCAAATTTCGCCATATAGGCATCAACGAAGACTTTATTGCTACCGTCTTCAAAGTCGTACCAGGGATAGCCAGTCACCGTCCAACCCTCAGGGGCTTCATCTTTCAATGGATCGATATATTCTGGTTCACCCGTGAGCAATCCATAAACATTTCTTCCGTCGAACAGGCCTCTGGTAGTGCCTTCTCGAACAAATTTTGCAAGATCACCACCAAAGGTAACGTTGTAAATTGCATCAGGCTTAGCTCGTTCGATAGCCTGCACTTCCGCTCCAGCATCGATCTTGAACAATGCAGGCCATTGCTCGGTGACAAACTCTACATCAGGCTTCAATGCAGTTAATGCCTTTTTAAACGCAGCCACGGCATCTTTACCATAGGCATAGTTCGGCGCGATAGTGGCGTATGTTTTCGCATCGGTTTTTGATGCTGCCTCAGCGAGCATCGAGGCTTGCATATAGGTTGAGGCCCTTAACCGAAACGTGTACTCATTACCGCTTTCCCAAACAATGGAATCTGCCAATGGCTCGGCCGCTAAATAGACATACCCTTTCTCCGCTGCTAGCGAAGAAATAGCAAGTCCGATGTTACTCAGAATGGTTCCAGTGATCATCACTGTCCCTTCTCTTGTCATAAGTTCTTCAGCAATTTTCACAGCTTCGCCAGGTTTACCCTGATCATCGCGAAATATAAATTCCAGAGGTTTGCCAAGCACACCTCCGGCATCATTGACCTCTTCTAATGCCAGTTCAATACCTTGCTTATACGGGCCTGCAAAAGCCGCCATTCTTTTATAGTGATTAATCTCACCAATTTTAATGGTGTCTTGCGCCAACACGTTTCCCACGCCCAAGGACATCATTGAGATGACCCCTATAGATAACCAACGCTTTATCATTTTCATAACGTACTTTTCTCCGATCAATATTCTTCTAGATTTACACCATGAAAACTCTACTCATGATGCACGAAAGTGGGCCGTAACGGCTCACCCAAATCCTCCGTGGCTTCTTGTTCCGCACGATCACGAATTCGCCTTCGATATACGGTTGGACCTTTGTCTATAGCGAGTCGAATCGGCTTTCTGGTTTGAGGCAGTCGCTCCTGTTGATCGATTGCTTCTAGAATCTCTTTATCTTCATTAAAGGCGATTCGAAACATAGCATCCATTTGCTCAGTGGCAGTTTTATCATCAATTGCGGTATTTCGTATATGCAGCCATCGATCGATGGTGTAGTGTTCGTTTACCGGTGTCAAGAAATGCAGAGCAAAAATACGTACTCCACGATTTCTTTGTTCCTCTGGCAAGTTTAGTTTCGCATCAGCACTACCAAAATCTATCACTGCAATCGATGGCAAATGTAGATAGTAATAATGCCAGCGATCGACATTTCCTTTAAAACCTCCGAACTTTTGGAAAAAACCCACAGGAGGTGCATCTCGAATCCAGCGCCAAGCTACCAAAACCTCTCCCGTTGTATCCACGTGAACCGGTACATTCTCACTGGCAGAGTTCCCTAAAGTGGTGGGATGTACAAAGCTAACATGCGCAGGGTCTACCAAATTCTCTGCAACATTCAAATAATTTGCTTCTAAATGTAGTGCATCACCTTGGTGCACATGCCAATCAGAAGAATTAAACTCAGGCATATCAAAGATCAGAGTTTCATCCGCCTTTTTAACATCCCCCATCCATACGAACACGATATTATTCTTCTGCACAACCGGGTATGACTTGACATAGGCAGATGCAGGAACATTGTCTTGACCAGGCACACGCACACATTCACCTTTACAATTGAATGTCATCCCGTGATAACCACACTGAATATCATCACCGATTCTTTTACCTTTAGATAAAGGTAATAAACGATGTGGACATCGGTCCTCTAGCGCAACCACTGTTTCGGCATCCAAGCGATACATAACAACTCGTTCTTCGAGCAGCGTAACGCTTTTTAGAGATTCATCAAATTCTGAAGCCCAGCCTGCCACATACCAAGCATTGTTCACGTACATAGTTTGATTATTCATATCATCGACTGAAACCAGCGGACTAATCCCCACCAGTGAGCACGGTGTACAGTATCACCTGGATCCGACCAAAATTCCAGAGAAATTATGCCAATGGTTGACACCTTCAGACCGTCGTAGCAAACAGTCTGTAGATTCAAAGACTAACTGCTACCACGGGTTTGTTAAACGATAATCGACTGGCAGCATATTTGCCCAGGGGTAGCCCGGTTTATAACCGGTTTTAGCTAACTGCAGATTGACTGATAGACCAGTATTATGCGGTTGGTTCAACCGATGTACGGTGGAAGTTCAACCGTTCAATAATGGGTGCGTCGGAAAAGCGAAATAAATCAAAACCATCACCGGATTCCAATGACCAAGGTATCCATGAGGGAACAACAAATAAATCGCCTTTGCGCAATTGGTGTGTTTGCTCATTAAGCGTAACCGTGCCTTCGCCATCAAACACCTGAAAGACGCTGGAGCCCACTTCGCGTCGCGTTACCGTTTTTGTACCGGCTCGCAGACGATGAAACTCACAGCGAATAGTGGGCATTACATCGCCACCGTTTGTGGGATTGGTGAAACGCACCGCAGCATGACCGGTATCCCATGTAACCTCTACACCCTCTTCCTCTAACAGTAATTGCTCTGTTAATGCACGGTCAGTGTGCTCCCATCGATAGGCCATTTGCGGAGATGCGGCTGTTTCTTGCAAGCCGGACAACGGCCGTAAACCCGGGTTGGCCCAGAGTCGTTCTGATTGAGAGTAACGCGGTGTTTTAAGATTGCTGACTTTGTCAGCTCCAAACTCAAAAAAGCCAACATCGTTTTGCTGACCAAATGGAATATCGAGACCGTCAATCCAAGTCATGGGATTATCTGAGTCGTTATGATGACCATGAAAATGCCAACCTGGTGTGAGCAGCAAATCGCCGCGGCTCATGCGCACAGGATCGCCGTTAACCACAGTCCAAACACCTTCACCATCGACTACGAATCGGAATGCATTTTGCGCATGCCTGTGTTCAGGTGCTGTTTCGCGAGGCCCGAGGTACTGGATAGCGGCCCAAAGTGTTGGCGTGACATAGGCGTTGCCACCAAGTCCCGGATTCGCCAATCCAAGCGCGCGACGCTCACCACCGCGACCTACGGGTATTAAATCACCAGAGCGTTTGGCTAGTGGCAACAGTTTTGACCATTGCCAAACATGCGGTACCGCTTTGGGTTGCGGTGTCGCAGGCATCAAGTCTGCACGTTGCGTCCAGAGTGGCAAGATATGCTCTTGTTCAAACCCTGCATACAGTTCGCGTAACTCTTTTGAATCTTCCGGTTGCATTGCGTTGGCCATGATTCTATTCCTATACTGCCAATTGGCTTGATCGATAATGTTGGGAATTCGTACGATAGTATCTACTAGCTTACGCCGCCGGTGCAATGTGCGTGGTAAGCGTGCCCAAGCCTTCAATTTCGACTGTGCATACATCACCTGGTTGTAAAGGACCAACGCCTGCAGGTGTTCCTGTCATGATTAAATCACCCGGCACTAGGGTAATAGTTTCAGATAGTATTGAAATAATCTCTGGTACCGACCAAATTAATTCGTTGAGGTTACCTTCTTGTTTAATGTCGCCATTTACGCTTAAGCTAATTCTACCTTCTTGTAGATGACCTACGTTCTTGACAGGATGTATCGGGCCAATAACTGCGGAGTGATCAAAACCTTTACCCAAATCCCATGGACGACCTTTGTCACGAGCAGCCAATTGTAGGTCTCTGCGAGTCAGGTCGTTGCCAATGCCGTAACCCCAAATGTGATCGAGTGCCCTTGTTTCAGGTACACAAGTCGCTGTGCTACCTATGGCTACAATGAGTTCAGCTTCATACTGAAAGTTGTTGGTTTGCGGAGGATAGACGATAGTAGACCCGTCATCGACCACGCTGTCAGCAGGTTTTGAAAAGAAAAATGGTGGCTCACGATCAGGATCTTTACCCATCTCCCGGGCATGCGCCGCGTAGTTACGTCCAACACACATAATGCGTCTAACGGGAAAGCGCTCGGACCTCTGCGCGACGGCAACAGACGGGGTTTTTATGGGGTCTATGACAAATGCCATATTTAAATTCCTGTTATTTGTTGTGTATTCATAAACATGAATACAGTGAAATACGAACCGTTAAATCCAATATTGCTACGAACTGTTTAGCTGTCAGAGACGCGCAGAGCTTGCCGATCGATTTTTCCCGTACCGGTTTTAGGTAGCTCTGCGACAAACTCAACTATGCGCGGGTACTTGTATGGCTGCAAGGTGTTTTTAATGTGGTTCTGCAGTATCTTTGACTGCGCTTGTTCGTCCTTGCATTCGGCACGCAAACTAACAATTGCCCGAAGCGTTAAACGTTTGTCAGGCAATTCATGCGCTAACACCGCGCACTCATAAACATCTGGGTGATCATTTAAACATCGCTCAACTTCCAGTGGCCATACCCATTGTCCAGATACTTTTATCAAGTCGTCAGCTCGACCCATAAAGTAGTAATAGCCATCGCGCTGTACAAAGCGATCACCGGTATACAACCAGTCATCCCGCATAGTCTCTTTGGTTTTGTCCGGTTTGTTCCAGTAGCACGGCGCTGATGAGTGTCCTCTGACAAACATCACGCCTTCCTCACCCTCAACTACCGGATGGCCATCAGGTGTTTCTAATTTGACTTCATAACCCGGTACACGAGCACCAGCGGCGCCAATGCGATGATCGTTCGGCAAATTGCTGAGATAAATATGCAACATTTCAGTTGAACCGAGCCCTTCGGTCGGCCCGTGTCCGGTTAGTGATTTCCAGGCATCATAAATATCTTGAGATAGCGTCTCTGCAGCTGATATTGATTGCGTTAGAGAGCTTAAGTCCTTATTTTTAACATTCTCTACGCTACACAGTGCGGTGTACAAAGTTGGTAAACCAAACAAGACAGTTGGTTTGAAATTTTCTATGGTATCCAAAACCAAGTCAGGCCGAGGGGAGTCGGGCATGAGCACAGAGGTTGCACCAGCTGAAAACGGGAATGTTATGGAGTTGCCGAAGCCGTAGGCAAAATAAATTTTAGGGACGGAAAAACAAATGTCTTCGGGTTGTAGCTTCAAAATATTCTTCGCGTAACTGGCTTGCGTATAGGCCATATCATGATGCAGATGTACAATGCCCTTTGGCCTGCCGGTAGAACCGGATGAATACATCCACAGCGCCATATCGTAAGGACTGGTATCGGCACAGGACAATGTGTTTGCATGTGATTCTAAAAATTGCTCAGCACTGACAAACGGCTTTGAGTCTGAATATCCATTGGCAACTACCACTGTTTTAATATTGGTGCCCTGTAACACAGCCACAGAAAACTGATCCGTTAAGGTTGATTCGCACAGGGCGATAGTGGCACTGGAATCTTTTAAAAAGTAGTTCAAGGTGTCTTGATTGGTTTGGGTATTTAGCAGCACTGGCACAAAACCAGCTCTGGTAGCACCGAAGAACGCCGCTGGATAACTTGGCGTGTCATCGAGAAAAAATGCAATACGATCACCGCGATTTAGCCCTGCTGCGATAAAGGCATTCCCCCAACGCGCTGCCTCGCCAATTAATTGTTGGTAACTTAAATTGCCGGCAGGGCCAATAACCGCGAGTTTTTCAGGGTTCTTATATAGATGTTGCCAAAGAATGTCAGAACAGTTTGAGTGTTCATCAGGATCAAACTTGATTTCCTGAGCGCTACTCGTATTGTTTGGCACGGGGTCTGTTATAACTACCGATTTATAAGCTTCGTAATCAGCACAGAACTGAGGGGACATCTTTCGTAAACGATCCATGTCCACTCGGCCAGAGCGCGTAATGTAATCAAACGCAAAGTCCATTGGCGCCAGGTTCATTTTATCACCAAAGCTTTCATACCATGACGCTGAAACGTTAGCAGCATTCACAATCTTTTTCGCAATAGCCTGACGCTCTTGTTGATAACGATGTAACGCCACATCAATATCATCGTGTTTTATCAATGCTTGCACTAGTGCAATAGAATCCTCCATTGCCAAACGCGTACCTGATCCAACAGAGAAGTGTGCTGTATGAGCGGCATCGCCTACCAGTACTTGGCGCCCAGATACCCAATTGTCACACCATAGCTTGGGAAATTGGCGCCATTGCGAATGATTGCTGATTAATTCGGCATCATCGAGTGTGGCGGCAAAATACTGCTGACAAGCACTGCGAGACTCATCTTCAGACATGGTTGCAAAGCCCGCTTTACTAAACGTGTCGGGGCCGCATTCAACAATGAACGTGCTTTTATCTTCACTGTAGCGATAATGGTGAGCATTCATTGGTCCGGCGTCAGTATTTATGAATGTTTGCGTTAAGGTATCGAAAGGTCGCTCGGCCCCAAACCAAACAAAGTGGTTGCCCAAATAACTCAGCGACTCACCGAAGCCATCACGATTATTAGCCCGTACAACCGAATTCAATCCGTCAGCGGCAACAGTCAAATCAGCACTATCCACACGTTCAATGCGTTTATCGAATCGCAATTCAACCCCTAATGCATCGGCACGCTTACGCAGTATTTCTATCAGTTCCAAGCGACCAATCGAGGCAAAGCCCACCCCATCGAGAGTGATCTGCCCTTTTGGGTGATTCAGCGTCATATTTTGCCAGCGCTGCATATGTGGTGTGGCGAGTTGATGCGTATCGGGATCGTCTGCCTGTAGGAAATCGAGTGCCTGGTCGGAGAAAACCACACCAAAACCAAACGTGGCACCTTGTGGATTTTGCTCGGTTACCCGAACCTGCAGATCAGGAAAATGGCGGCGCAGCAGAATGGCGGTATAGAGGCCCGCGGGACCGGCTCCGACAATTTCAACAGACTGCATCCGGACCATCTCCGTACTTTTTTAAGAATAATGCTGGACTTCAATTCCATATTGTGCAATAAATTCCCTAATGAGTAAAGTTACCCACACAACTACACACGCGGTCCGTTTTGCCGACTGTGACCCAGCAGGTATTGTTCACTACCCGCGATTCTTCAGTTGGTTTGATAGAACATTCCACGACTGGCTATGGATCCATAGCGGTCATCAGACAATCTGTGCAAAACTTGGCCTAATCGGTATTGGTTTGATCGCAGCAGATGCAAAATTCGAAAGCCCGGCGACGGATGGGGATGATTTGACTATTCAAATGACGTTAGAGGCCTGGGGTAATAAAAGCCTGTCATTGTCCTACCGCATTACTTGTGAATCTCGCTTAATTGCAACTGGTACTGAGGTTCGAGGCCTATTTGAACAAACTGCCGACGGTGTTAAAGCCGCTTTGATGCCAAAACTAAAGGACCTCATTGATGTCAGGCAATGACGCCAATACGGTTTCGGGTGGCATACAGTCAGTCGATGTTGCACTACGCATCGTTGCCCAACTTGCTCGTCTAAATGGTTCCGTAACTTTAAGTGAACTCGCGCGTGCTTGTGAATTAGCACCGAGTAAAGTGCACCGGTATCTCGCATCTTTTGTAGCGGCCGGTATGGTGACTCAGACAGGACGATCAGGAAAATACGATCTCGGACCGGCAGCGCTTGAATTGGGATTGGCTGCCATGGCGCGATTAGATTTTGTGAATCGCTGTTCTGATGCCATGCCCGACCTTCGCGATGCAACCGGTATGACAGCGTTGTTATCCGTGTGGGGTTCGCAGGGTGCTACGGTAGTACGATGGGAAAAAGCACCGGCTCCAGTTATCACTTCTATGGGCCTTGGCACAAGCTTGCCGCTATTAACATCGGCATCTGGGCGCGTATTTTTAAGTTATGCTGCGCCCGGTACGGTCGAATCAAAACTAGCGGAAGAGCTGAAGATCACTGATATAGATGTAGACAAACTCCGAACCGACATCCGAAAGTTAGGCTACTCAACAGTGGATGGGCGTTTTATTCCAGGTCTTGTTGCTTGTGCCGCGCCAGTTCTTGATTGGCAAGGTTACGTGCAATGCGTTATAACACTGATTGGTACAGATGCAAAGGCCATCACCAAAAATGCTAAACCAATTCAATCACTAACCGATTTCTGTCGCGAATTTTCCATTAGCGCGCCATCATCGGAAATTAATACATCAAAAGCGAGTTAATCGCAGGAGGAATTAAACCATGAAGAAAATAATACTAGCCACGGCGATAGCGTTCGCAAGCAGTACTGCAGGGGCTGCAGAAACAGTAAAGATCGGATTTGTAACCACCTTAACCACCGGTGCGGCCGTTATCGGTAAAGACATGCAAAACGCCGTTAACCTGGCGATGGAACACTTGGGTGGTAAAGCCGGTGAGCATAATTTAGAACTGATATTCGCTGATGATGGCTTTGCACCTGAAACCGGCAAACAAGTGACCGATAAATTAGTGAAGCAGGATAAAGTTGATTTTGTAGCAGGCTTCATTTGGAGCCACGTACTACTAGCATCCAGAAAATCAGTATTAGATGCCGGTAAATTTCTTATTTCTGCAAACGCGGGTCCAAGTCAAATGGCGGGAAAGCTATGCAGCGAAAACTTCTTTTCTACTTCATGGCAAAACGATCAAACCCCTATGGCTATGGGTGAAGTGCTCAATCGCCAAGGTGTTAAGTCTTTATATGTTATGGCGCCAAACTACGCAGCGGGTAAAGATATGGTTGCAGGTGTTGAGCGTACCTTCTCAGGTGAAGTCGTTGGCAAAGACTTAACCAAGTGGGGAGCTGATGCGCAGCTGGATTTTTCGGCTGAGCTGGCTAAAGCACGGGCCAGCGGTGCAGATGGACTTTTTGTTTTCTACCCGGGAGCTGCTGCCGGTGCCTTCGTTAAGCAATATGATCAAGCCGGTTTAAGTGAGTCGCTACCCCTGTATTCAGTCTTTTCAATTGACGGTATTTCATTGCCAAAATTACAGGCAGCTGGTTTTAACGCGGCATTAGGTAGTCGTGTCACCCAGGCCTGGGATCCGTCCCTTGATAATGCTGCAAACAAAAGGTTTGTAGCTGACTTCAAAGCCAAACACGGTACTTACCCGTCTTTTTATGCTGCTCAGTCCTATGATTCCATTATGCTGATTGCAGCGGCGGTTGAGGCTGCTGGCGGCATGAGCGATAAAGACGCGGTTCGTGCAGCGCTAAAGTCTGCCAACTATGATTCTGTGCGCGGTAAATACACTTACGGTAATAACAATTTTCCAATACAAAACTTCTACTTACGTGAAGTGGTTGCAGACGCTGATGGCAATTGGACAACGAAGGTAGTAGAAACAGTGTATGAAGCGCATCAGGATAGCCATGCTGAATTGTGTAAGTTGTAATAATTAATAAATAACCAAACTAGCATCAGCCTGTAGGAATATAAGAAATAATGGACGGCGCTTTATTTATAATGCAATTGCTTAATGGATTGCAGTTAGGCCTGTTACTGTTTCTTGTAGCCTCCGGGCTGACGCTAGTTTTTGGGATTCTAGATTTTGTCAATCTGGCGCACGCATCGCTGTATATGTTGGGCGCTTTTATCTGTGCTTCCCTGACTTACTATCTAGGTAACTTTCTTATTGCCGTTATAGTCGCTTTACCTATTACGGCGGTAATTGGTTGGATCGTTGAGCGATTTATAGCGCGATCACTTTATACACGAAATCATCTCGATCAAGTTTTAGCTACGTTTGGATTAATACTGGTGTTTGACACCTTGGTGCACATGATCTGGGGTGCTGAAGGTATTGCCGTTCCGTTACCTGCCTATTTAGATGAGCAAGTGCGTATCGGAGAATCACTAGTGATTCCGGTTTATAGGCTCGTTATTGTCGGAGTGGGGCTGGTTGCTGCAAGTGGCTTGCTTTGGTTAGTCAACTATACCCGTATAGGCATGCTGATTCGAGCTGGCGCATCCAATCGACGAATGGTCTCAGCACTAGGTATTAATATCGAAAAACTATTTGCATTGGTATTTTCGTTAGGCGCAATGTTGGCCGGCTTGGCGGGCATGCTTATAGCGCCAATTACCGAAGCTTCTATTGGTATGGGAAATAACGTTATTATCACCGCCTTCGTTGTGATCATTGTCGGTGGCATCGGATCAATAAAAGGTGCGTTTATTGCCGCCTTGCTCATTGGTTTAATCGATACGTTAGGCCGCGCGTTTCTGGATGATGTCTTCAAACTGGTTTTATCAGATCAAGCTGCTGAAAATGCTGCGCCTGCTATTTCAGCCATGCTGATTTACATCATCATGGCAACAGTATTGGCTGTGCGGCCACAAGGCTTGTTTCCGCCAAAAGTTCGATAGTGATTTTTGTAAATATACCCGGCTTTTATAATTCGTCCAAATGACAAAAATCACTGAAAAAATTCGTTCTGGCCGAGGTTTGCTCACTGTTATAACGTTGGTTTTGTTGGCGGTGTTACCACCGCTATTCTATTTTACTGACAATGCGTTCTATCTTGACTTGGCCACGCGTTTAACTATTTTGGCCATTGCTGCAGTCAGCCTTAATTTAATTATCGGGTACGGTGGTTTAGTATCGTTTGGTCATGCAGCCTATTTAGGATTGGGTGCCTACGCTGTGGGTATTCCGGCGCATCATTGGTTGTATGGCGGCTTAGAAGATATTGGTCTTGCAACTACATCTGGGTTAGTTCAATTTCCATTAGCCATTGCCGTGTGCGCCTTGTTTGCTCTATTAACCGGTGCCATCTGTCTGCGTACAAAAGGCGTGTACTTTATTATGATCACGATGGCCTTTGCGCAAATGGCTTACTACGCCATAGTGTCTATTCAAGAGTATGGCGGTGACGATGGCTTAGTTATCGATACGAGATCGGAGTTCGCATTCGTATCGCTGGACGATCCACTACAACTATTTTTTGTGGCCTACATTTCATTAGTGGTCGCCCTGTTAATAGTTCGCATGGTCGTGCATTCAAAATTCGGCATGGTTCTAAGAGGAGCAAAAGGTAACACCGAGCGCATGAGTGCGTTGGGGTATAACACTTATTTATACCGTTTAGTGGCTTACGTTATCTCCGGGGCAATGGCAGGCTATGCAGGCGCTTTGTTAGGTAATTTCTCTTCGTTTATATCACCGGAAATGATGGATTGGACAAGATCGGGTGAGCTTATGTTTATGGTCATACTGGGCGGTGCATCTACCACCGTAGGCCCGGTGCTGGGTGCATCAGCATTTATTTTATTAGAAGAGATAATGTCCTCTTACACTATCTATTGGCACTTACCGTTCGGCCTACTGTTAATCGGCATTGTACTGTTTGGTAAACGTGGATTAGTTGGCCTGTTTCAAAGTGATAAAAACGCCAGCAAGAAACACGCGAAATGAGCACCGACATTCTAAGAACTGAAAACTTGGGAAGGTCCTTTGGCGGGGTTAGCGCTGCAAAGGACATCAATCTCAGTGTAGAACAAGGAGAGCTGCACGCGATTATTGGCCCAAACGGAGCAGGTAAAACAACGCTCATTACTTTGTTATCCGGTGCTATTACTCCGGACGTTGGCAGCATCTATTTCAAAGGGCGCAATGTCACAAGTAAGCCGGTCTTTCGCCGCGCCCAATTGGGAATAGCACGCAGTTTTCAAATTACATCCTTGATTATGGATATGAGTGCTATTGACAATGTCGCGCTTGCTGTACAAGCGGTCAACGGGTCATCGTTTCGATTTATCCGACCAGCACGCAGCATCAACGCAATCACAGACAGGGCTCTGGAGTTACTCGATACAGTGGGTTTAGCAGATAAAGCTCAAATGGATACAAGTGCGTTATCACATGGAGAGCACCGGCGAATGGAACTAGCCATAGCACTTGCACTGGATGCCGAATTGATGCTGCTAGATGAACCAATGGCCGGTCTGGGTGCTGAAGAAAGCGTGCGCATGATAGAGCTACTCAACATGATTAAAGGCAGCAAGACTATTTTATTGGTGGAGCACGATATGGAAGCTGTGTTTGCATTGGCCGATAAAATATCGGTTTTGGTTTACGGGCAAATCATCGTTACCGATACACCGGAGAATATCCGAAATAACAAAGAAGTTCAGGCGGCGTATCTTGGTGAGTCCGATCACATGGAGTCGGTGGAGGTGTCTAATTGTTAAATGTTAGTGGACTGACAGCGCACTATGGGGCTTCGCAGGCGTTGTTCGGAATCGACTTCAAGATTGACCGTGGTGAAGTGGTGACGCTACTGGGTCGCAATGGAATGGGAAAAACCACCACAATAAATACTTTAATGGGTATCGTATCTGCAACAGGTGGCTCAGCTACTTTTGAAGGCGTACAGCTTGTTGGTAAACCTTCTTTTCAAATTGCGAATTTAGGACTTGGTCTTGTACCGGAAGGTCGACAGATTTTTCCTAATTTAAGTGCCAACGAAAATTTACTGGCAACACAATCCAATCATTTAAACCACCTCGAACCATGGACTCACGACCGAGTATTTGAACTGTTCCCGGAATTACAGGAGCGAACATCATCAATGGGTAATTTATTATCCGGTGGTGAGCAACAAATGCTGGCAATCGGGCGTGCGTTATTAACTAACCCAATCCTATTAGTGTTAGATGAGGCGACAGAAGGTCTTGCACCCTTAGTGCGGCAACGTATCTGGGCCGCTCTAGATAAAATAAGAGCAACCGGCATGTCGATCTTGCTAGTCGATAAGAACCTTAAAGACCTGATCCGATTGGCAGACAGGCACTACATTATTCAACGCGGTAAGGTGGTCTGGTTTGGCACCAGTGCTGAGCTGGAAGGCAATGCTGAAATTCGACAGAGTTATATAGGGCTATAGACATACGCAGTTAGAGGAACATTTTATTACCCAGACACACACATTCACCGTTAACATTGAATGTCATTTCGTGATAACCACACTGAATATCATCGCCGATTCGTTTATTCCAATAACCGAATTAGAGGTCAGTCCACTAGCGCAACTACGATTTCGGCATCCAAGCGATACATAACAACCTGTTCTAGCGCTCGATTCTCGCAGAGCCCTACCAGAATCGACCTCAGAGTGCTTCAAGGGTAGTACACTTGTCTCTTCCAGAGACCTGCTAATCCCCGACTACGATAAGTTCATATTTTGTCACGCTCTAGACTCGCAGGCCTATCACTATTCGGCATGGTCATTTTTTGCCTGGCTAACGGCCTTCTAAGTCATTCGACTCCGGTGTTTTACCTGATGGGCGGCGTCTGCGCATTCTTTGCCGCTGTGTTGCTCTTTGCTGACTTAGGACTAGGCGCAAAAATTCAAGTCGGTCTACTATTTCTATTAGGCATTTCTTTGATGCTGTACGCCCATTACCGTGGGGTGTCTATCAGCCTGGTTGAGGCCATCGCAAGAAATACCTTTCTACTGACGATGCTGATGTCAGTAGGGTTTCTAAAACTGCTATTGGATACTGAAGTTGATAAGCAAGCGTTGCCCAGAGGACGACAGGCATTTCTAAAAACGCTCTTAAGCCTCGGCTTCTTTGGCTCAGTGATAAATCTCTCAGCACCTGTCATGATTTGCGATCGCATTGCAGAAGAACAACCCGTTGATCACTTTATCGCTGGAGTAACCACCAGAATTTTCTGCCTCTGCTCCTGCTGGTCTCCCTACTTTGCCGGTGCTGCATTTGTATTGACTTATGTACCTGGTGTGAAGCTTTGGCAAATCATGCTAACAGGACTACCGCTACTGATCCTCGGAATCGCGTTAGTCTATATCCAGTCATCCTTAAATCATCGGGAGCGAGTTGAAAAATTTGTTGGATATCCAGTATCGGCACAAAAGCTTTGGTTGCCCGTAGCGTTGTCAATTTGCGTTATTTTAACGAAATTAGTATTTCCCCATCTCTCCATACTCGTAGTCATATCACTATCCTGCCTGTTGCTGACCATGGCAAGTTTGTTGATAAAATTAGGTGTCAGAATTAGCGTGAAACGCTTAATCGGACACATCAATCAAGGGCTACCCAAGAGCTCAAACGAACTATTGTTATTCTTAGCAGCGGGTGTGTTAGCTACCGGGCTCGGTGCCTATATCCAGACAACAGGATATCAACTCACAATTACCGATTTCGAATGGCGCAACGCTGCGCTATTGTTGGGAGGGATGATTATAATCGCAGCAATTGGATTGCATCCGATCATACTGATATCTGCCTTGACTCCGATTTTATTGCCTATTTCTCCAGACCCAGAGTTATTAGCCATCACATACCTTTTTGCCTGGGCATTGGGTACTGCCGCGAGCCCACTATCAGGTACTCACATGGTCATTCAAGGTCGCTATGGCATTCCAGCCTGGCAGAGCGCCGTGCAAAATTGGCCGTATGTGGCCACAATGTATTTAGCCGCGCTCGGGTTGATGGCCATTCATACTCAACTAAGCGGGATATAGTAAGTTCTACCCCGTTTTGTCTATGGATTTTGATTCGATGGCTCTGGTTCGTAGCTTTGGGTATTTTAGACTGAGTGACGCCGTGAATGCAGCTCGTTATTTTCAAATCTAAAGCGAACATTTAGAAAAAAAATTGGGCATCAGCATTGGTTACCGGTTGCGTGGCATGGGATGCTCAACCACAAAAGGCCGGCCCACGACTACTTCTCGCCAGAACACAAACAAACCCGAGCATAAAATTAGACCGATACCAGTCCATGCCTGAAAAGTAGGCCATTCTGAGAAAATTAATACGCTCCATAAAACACTGAATAGTAAGGCGACATATTCAAATGGTGCAATTACTGCCGATTCTGCTACCCGGTAGGCCTGGCTTATTAAATAGCCTCCGACTCCACTGCAAAGGCCCAATAGAACCAAAATCCAATATTCATTTCGTTCTGGATAGACCCATGAGCGAAATAAAAAATCGATTGCAGGGCTATCCGGATTCGAAAAGCGCCCGTCACCCACTAGAATTCCGAATGCTGTACAGATCACGATGAAGGTTAACTGCACATAAAAAGCCATGGTCGAGGCTTTATCTTGAAACCCAATTTTTCGGGTTAATATTTGGGTCACAGCGTAGGCGAAGGCTGATATCAAAGGAAACAAAGCATAATAGTTTATAGAACCACTCTGGGGTTCTAACATCACTAATACGCCCACCAACCCAATGCAGACAGCGCCCCAACGATAAATACCCACCTGCTCATGCAAAACTATCGCCGATAGCGCTGTAATAAAAAGTGGTGCCACAAAAAATATCGCTGTCGCCTCAGGCAAGCTCAAAGAGGTTAGGCCAATAAAGAACAACATGTTGGCGAAAAATAGACAGACACCTCTAAAAATATGAATCTTTAAGTGTCGAGTTTTTAATAACTGGAAACCCCCCTCTAGTGGAAGGAACACACACAGAGTAAACACTAAGGCGATAGCCGATCGAAACAATATGATCTGATGCAGAGGCATCGAATCGCTCAGATATTTGATGCTTAAGTCGTTAATCGAAAAGGCAAACCAAGCCAAGCTGGCACAGAGAATCCCGACACCAGCGTAGGAGATCCCACCATCGGTTGCAGAGCTAAGGCTCGAACCTGGTATAGACATAGCGTGCAACTACTCTGGTTGTTGAAAATGGTCAGCTGCTAGACTGACAGCGATCATTGATCTGAAAAGAACGCTTAGTAAATTTACCCTACGTTACAAAACTAGGTTCTACCATACTATCGGGTATCGGGGCGCCAAGTCGATGAAGTATCGTCGGCGCAATTTGAGTTAATTTCAACAGTTTTTCATCAGAAGGCCTGTAATCGTCACCAAAGTAGTAAAGAGCGGTATCTTGCTGGTCATCTCCTCTGCCACCGTGATGACCTCTGTCAGATTGACCATGGTCAGCGGTCACCACAAGCTCATAACCTCTAGCGCGCCAACGGCGAATGTAGGGTGCGAGTTGTGCATCTAATGCAAAACAAGCGCTATCCATCTCAGAACATGAATGTCCAAATCTATGTCCCATACTATCCAGTGTACAAGTGTGGAGAATTCCGTAATCGAGACTAAATCGCTCGATCAACATCGATAGCGTCGCAAACAAATCAGCATCACTGGGCGTCATTTGATTTATCAGCCCATAGCCGGTCATTGTATGAAACCGACCATGATTAATACTGCCACTCTCCGGTTCATCATATTCAATATCCCGCTCTGATAAAAACGGTGTTCTATTAAAAAATTCCGACCAAAAAGAGTGGGTCACTGCCCCGGTTACACCGTTCGCTTTCCTAACTTGAGAAAAAACATCGGGCATTTGAATTCGACACACGTCGTCATTACCGGTGCAGCCATGAATGGATGGCGCGACCCCGGTATGTATAGTGGCGTAGCATGAAGCTGAAGTTGAAGGCAAAGGACTACGGATTTTCCAAACCCGCGCATCACCTGAGTCGACCCACCCTTCTAAGTTTCCGAAAAGCCGTCGCCAATTGTGGTAGGGGACCCCATCAATGACTACCAACAGCAGTTTTCGCTTCATGAAAGGCTACACCGTAACTTGGGCATGAGGTTCAACCCGAGTCGGCTATTGTATTGCCGTTCAGCACATATGCAAAGAAGTGAATTTACTCAGCAGGAGAGTGCCACTAACCAAACAGTGGCACTCCGACTAATGGACTGATTTTACTGAGAGTCCGGAGCGAATGTTCGCACTTGAATGGAGTTGGATACCACGGTGCTTCCATCATCCGACACAGCTAGAATATAAAAGTCGTATACGCTGTCAGCCGTTAGCCCCTCGATAAATAGGCTACGACCTTCAGACACTTCAAGTAGCTCACCCCCGGAGTACACTTGATACTGATATGGATTAGCTGCATCTAACGCAATCTCATTCCAAAACAGTTCCAGCGCCGATTGAGAGTAAACGCTAGCCGTGAGCACCAGTTCGGGTGCCGTCGACACATTGGAATCGGCGCCATCACCCAATGTAGTGACCGAAATTTCTTCATTGGCGACTTCATTCCCTGCTGCATCTAACTCCAGTATGGAGTATCGATACTGGGTACCGGCAGTCAAGCCTTCATCGAAGTAGCTGCGAGCATCGGTGATTGTGAGCAGTTCATCATCGCGTCTGACCTCGTACGAAACTATCGCCGATTCGTTTCCAGTCCAGAAGATTTCAATCGCCGACGAGGAATACACCTGACTAGTCAATCGGAGCGGTGATTGACCTGATTCGGACCCCTGACTACCTATACTCTCAACCGTTACAGTCTCTGATCGGCCCCAAGTTTCCCAGCTACCTTCACCAGTGGCCACTAGATAATAGGTGCCCGGCCCCCCTGCTTCCCATTGAGTGGCATTGCCGGGAAGGGATTCAAGCCATTCTCCAGTACCTTGATGCACATTGATAGCAATTGCCTCCACCTCAGCCCATTGCAGTAGCGCACCGTCTACAGACACCACCGGTGCTGTAACGGTTGTTGGCGCATCATTCGTCGGTTCTGGTTCTGGTTCTGGTTCTGGTTCTGGTTCTGGTTCTGGTTCTGGGTTCGGTTCCGGGTCAGAAGAAGGCTGGGAGTTTCCACTTGTTGTGGGAGACTGCCCTAGCGAATTAAAGCGATTTTCATTAAAACTCACATCGTCATACTTAAACAGAGATATTCGATCAATGGCATGACCGTTCGAGCGGCCAGAAATCTGGAATGTATGATCTCCAGCAGAAAAATACTGGCGCACAGGCTTCCCAACATGGTCGACCGTAGCCGACTGCCATGCCCATTGACCGAGCCGGTTCATGAATACTTTGGTCCAGCCGTTAAGCGGCTGCTGACCAGATACGTTGCGACCCGAAGGGAATCGAACCCAACTGTCATTATGTTCTGTGGAATTGTTTCCGCGAGTAATTCGTGAGCGCCAGCGCAATTCGTAGTTACCGGCCTCCTGAATTCGGAATCGGTAGGTAATGGCGCCCCGACCCGCCGTGCTCTGTGCAAAAGAATTAGCCCCTGTCCAAACCAAGTAACCACTGCCAGCGTAACCACTGATAGAGTTTTGTTGGCTCCAGTCCCCAGCCGCTGGTTCAGATTCGGCCTCCACAATCAAAATACCATTCTGCTCAAGATAGGTATTGGCGAACACTGGACAAGAAAAGAACAGACACGTAATCAATGTACGTGAAATCAATACTTTAAGAGATAACATTAAAAGACGGGCTCAGTTTGAAGTGGTGAATTTTCCGAATTAACCGGGTCGGACCTAAAGATTAGTCAAAATACTAGCGCTAATGGCGCACGTTTGACAACGCACACTTCGTTAATGATTTTTCAGTACAAACAAGAGTAAAAGCGTGGTAGGCGTTATCGAGTCAATGGAATTCATTACCTCGTTTGACCAGATGCCTATCGTTAGAAAGTGTGTGCCCTTTTTTGTCACCTGGCGTAACCTACCCCCTCCCGTCTACCAGGCTATCTCGATTACTACCTCCTCAGCTGTTCCTGATAGCCATTCGCACCCTCTGCGTCGCAACCTTAGTGGTCGCGGCATGTTGTGCATGATCATCGCAATGTTTCTGTTCGCCAGTGGAGATGCTGCGGCAAAATTCTTAAGCAATAGCTATCATCCAGCACAAATCATTTGGTTTAGGCAGCTTGGATTATTTGTGGGAGTGTGCCTTATGCTATGCATTAGCGGCACTTCTGTTCTAAAAACTAAACAGCCGACGCTTCAAATAACACGTGGTGTGTTAGTAGTCTTATCTAGTGTGGTTTTCGTATTTGCCATTCGGCATGTAGCGCTAGCCGATGCGGTTGCCATCTCGTTCGTTGCACCGTTTTTTTTAACGCTTTTAGCTGCAGTTTTACTCAAAGAAAAAGTGGGAATCAGACGTTGGTCGGCAGTTGTGGTTGGTTTTGTCGGTGCGCTGATTATCATCCGACCTGGTATGGGCGTAGTGCACCAATCGGCATTGTTGATCATACTCGCAGCAGCATTGTTTGCAGGCAGACAAGTGATAGGTCGACTCTTGGCGGATACTGATAAAACCACTACTACTATCGCTTATACAGCGATCGCAGCCAGCTTACTAATTTCACTTTTTCTACCGTTTGTTTGGGAATTTCCAAAAGACACGCAGGCTTGGATGTTGTTCATACTCATAGGCATTCTGGCAGCAATCGCAGAAATTCTTATCATAGTGTCTCTCGAACTTACCGAGGCCGCCACTGTAGCTCCTATGCACTACACAATCATTTTATGGGGGACGTTGTATGGTTTTCTATTCTTTGATCAATTGCCCGATCTTTGGACTCTAGTTGGAACTGTGATTATCATCGCAGCGGGCATCTATACTCTGAAACGGTCTGAAGCTAGAGCAGGTAAAGCTACCAAGCCATAATTAAATTAAGAAGGCCGAACTATATATGTTTCTGCTAGCGAACCTTCAGGGAGAAGAAAGCAGGCACTTGATCTTTGTATGAAACATAGTCATTCCCATAAATCGATATCAATTTACGCTCCTCAAAATGTGCACCGATTACTAGGTAAATACTGCCAAACACAGCGTTGCTCAACCCTAAGGGAGAACCCGCCCCACCCCACAAAAACATAAAGGCCCCCGTATACAAAGGGTGGCGCACCCAGCCGTTTAATCCCTGAGTATTCAATGGCTCCTCGGACCATTGACTATCATCGATTTTTTTACGTAGTTGCGTGATACCTGAGAATCGTCCCAGATCATATTGTCTTAGAGAGACGATGATGAGTACAAGTCCGAGAATCTGAAGAACTCCGAGCGGAATGGACAGTGGTAATTGCGATATCACGGAAAAGTTACTAGCACTCAAAAGCCACCATCCGAAAAAGAAAACTACACCCAAGTGGAACACGGAGAACACGTTGTAGGAGAGTCGATAAGAACTTCCAAACAAAGGTTTGAGTCGTGCTTGAATGTTAGGTCTTGCCAGTAACGAATGTATCGCACCAAATGAAAACCACAGAAACCCATACAATAGATAATCAGACCACATAACTTTTCAAATTTACACGTCTATAAAATTTAACCTACACGAGACAAGTGTATGCTGATTCATCAAGAATTGTCACAATATAGTTATATTGCTAACAACAGATAAGCTCGCTACTGTAATCTGATGGGCTCAGACCAAATACGGATTCACCATGAATCAAACGTCGAATATTGATGCGCTAAAACGCCGAACGTTAAAAGCCATGATAAGTGTGGGATTGATTAGCTCTGTCCCGGCCCTGGCTGCTGCTGGAACTTATCCAACGAGAGATACTCAGAACATCCAGCTATCGACATCTTTCACACTGAAAGCCTTGTTTGTCCGAAACCCAATGGCGTCCCACGACAAGCTGATTCTGTTAAACCTCACAGATGAGTCAGTCACAATCAATCGATTTCAAGCGAATACTCTAGTGACCGATGAACATGTGATCGATTGCAACGATATATGTAAGAGCAAACCGGCCTTAACAATACCCGCTGGAGAAGAACTCGCCATAAGGCTTACCTCTCGTGAATCAACTGTAGCGGACGCTATGATTGAAAAATTCTTAAGTACACACCCAAAGGCGGTCAATAAATCCGACGGCGTACAACTGATGTCTCTAACCGTCACGGTCTCAAATAATACCGCCATCTTGCACGAGGCCTCATCGCCCTCAATCACCTAAATCCACCACCAACCACACACTTCGGGTCCCACACACTTCGGGTCAGACCTCGCTGAACAAAATGTGTTCATCCAGGTCCGACCCGGGGAGCGGCCGGGTCCGACCCAGATGTGTGTTGAGCCAGCGCGCATGCGGTAGTTGAGTGAGTCGGCTCTGCTTCTGGTACTTGTGAGGTCCGACCCGGGGTAGTTTTTGGTCTGACCCGAAGTTAGGTCTGAGTGTTGGCGATGACTCTTTCTCGCCAGAGCACCAGCAGACCAGCACCTACGATGAATAAGACGCCAGGAAACAAGGACCCAAACGGGGCTTCATCGAAAAACAGCCAACCCAGGACAAACGAAAACGGAATGCCAAAATACTCCAGCGGCGATAGGCTGCTGGGATCTGCCATTCGGTAGGCGGTAATGAGTAGTAGCACCGCAAAACCACCTGACAGGCCCATCCCAATAAATAGGAATCCATCCCCAAGCGATTCAATGCTAACCCATTGACCCTGCAGTAGAACCACACCTAGTGCCGTGACCACCGCCCCTATGGATGCATATATGCTGATTAGTGCCGTGGGTAGCTCCTGACTAAAGTAACGAGAGGTTAAGCTCGCCAGAGCATAGAAAAAACCAGCACCAATGGGAAGTAAGGCGTAAAACGAAAAGGCATCACGTCCTGGTTGCATCACCATGATGACACCAATAAAACCCAGAATAACGGCACTACCCCGATACCATCCAACTTTGTGGCCAAACATAGGTATGGACAATAAGGTTAGAAACAGGGGTCCACAAAAAGCCAATGTCGTTGCTGTCGCAAGCTCCATATTGATTAGTGCTGTGTAAAAACAAAGCTGTGCCAATATCAAAAGAACACCGCGGAAAAAAGCGAATTTCCAGCGCTTAATTTTCCAATTACCATCGGTTTTTCTCCAGTTCGAAAACACTAGCAGCATCAAAAAGTACGGAATCATACCCAGAAAATTCCGTATAACGGTGATCTGTTCAATGGGGTACTGCGCACCCATGTATTTAATAAAAACACCTTGTATATCAAACAAAAAAATAGCCAGAATAATGATTAATCCAGCTTTAACAAAGGGTGTTTTTTTAGAGAAAGCAGAAGTCAAAACGCCGCCACAGACTGGAGAATTAAAGTTAGGATTTGAGACGCTCTCACAACCCCAGAAGTTGGACTCTACACCTTTTCTACCGAATAAACGATGCTACCCACGCCACACACACCCGCAAACTGACTAAGGTGCTTTTTATTCTAAAAAAAGGCCCGTCGGCGGGCTAGCGCAAACGTTGTGAGTCGGTCAATTAACAAGACTCAAACCAAATAGCCGGCCGAGACCACCTGGGTCATCGTCTATACCCGCCAGCCTCAGTCCATGCCATAGCATGGCATGATTAGACGATGTCAGTGGCAGGCCTATCTCGACTTCTAGCTGAGCACATTGGTCCATGAGTCTCACCGACGTACATGAAACAAAAACGGCATCTATGTCTGCTCTATGCTTTCTACATTCCGACACCAATGTTCGAACCCCTTCGGCAATGGACTCGGGGGCAATTCGGGCAACGTTAGAATCCAGCGGCTCATCAAAGGATCCGAAGATCGGAATCTCGATACCACCTTGAGTCAGATAATCCACCACAATCTTGTTTACGGTTTGGGCGTAAGGTGTCAACACAGCCACACGCGACACGTTAAGGGCTTTAAACGCAGCAAACGCCGCTGTTACCGGTGTTGTGCACATCGACTCAGGCTTTGCCTTTTTAATATGCTCAACCACACGCTCTTCACCGATGGCCATCGAGGCCGAGGTACATCCATAGGCAATCACATCCACCGGCGTGCCTGGAGTGAGCGTTGCCGCTTGCTGGGTAATTCGCGGCTCCATAGCCTTTAGAGATTCAGGGGAGATTTCATCTTCATTGGGAATGCGCGAATGATACAAACTCACACCTGGTATCCGCGATATCACAGATCCCCATTCGGCTTCGATGGTGTAATCCGAAGCTAGCACGATCAGCCCGAGACTGGCTCTGGCGGCAATGCCTTCATCTAATGAAAAAGGTAGATGCTGAATGAAACGGGTTTCGATCGACATGGCCACCAGTTACTGATGAGCGACAAAACAGCTGTTTTGCCAGTGGCTTTTATTATATACGCTTAGTACCTCTCAGGTTCCAAGACGCAGACCGGGTTTTCTCAACCAACGGCTTAACGAAATAGAATGACTGGAATAAGACACGATCGGATCATTTCGGTGGTGGTAGACCCAATAATCAAACTGCGTATCCGTGAGTGAGCATAGGCCCCCATCAGCAGCACATCAAACTTGTCCTCTAAAACCGCCTGTGCGATGACATCTTCCGGCTCGCCGTTCACGATCGCTGTGCTAACTACATAACCAGCTTCCCTGAGCATCGCTGCTGCGCCCTCAATCTGTCGGTGTTTTTCGGTTGACGAAGAACCAGCGCACAGCAGATGACAAGAAAGATCGGCAAACGCAGGCGTATTCGACAGATACTCAATTGCTTTCATAATACTCTTGCGACCATCGAAAGCGACTAGAACGCGTTTAATTGGCTGAAAGGTTCGCGAAGCTACCAATACAGGCCGGTTACTCGAGCGCACCACCCGCTCTAAATTCGACCCAAGATGTAGCTTGTCGAAGTCAGCCGCTTCACCCCTTTTGCCTATAACCACAATGTTGGTTGAGGATTCCATCTCCAACACCGTTTCAACCATTTCACCTATGCGCAACTTGGTATCCACTTTCGATACGTTGAGTTCGCTCAAACACTGATGCGCATCTTCTAATATTGCTCGACCTCTTTTTCGCGCCAGCGTTGCCTTCTGTCGATCTAGCTCAGCCAACTCGTCGAGTAATGAAGTTCTTGCACCCAAACCAATACTGCCACTTAAATTGGCTGGTTCACTCGAGACTTGACGGCGTCCAAGCGCGTGAACCACATCCACCGATGCTTCGATACGATTTGCCAACCAGGCTGCGTGCTCACAAATACTTCGGTTGTAAACTGAGCCATCGATTAACGCTAAAATGTTTGGTTTAGAGTCCATATCAGTGCCCCATTAAACGCTCAAGGGCGCCCGGTTTATCGTGCTCTCCGAGTTTATCCACAAGGGTTTCGCTTGCCTCATTCATTCCTATGATTTCAACATCAGCCCCTTCCCGACGAAATTTGAGCACCACCATATCGATAGCAGCGACGCTGGATATATCCCAGATATGAGCAGGGCTGACATCGATGATGACACGATCGAGAGCTTCTTTAAAATCGAATGATGCATTAAATTCATCAACAGAGGCAAAAAACAATTGCCCCTCTACCAGGTAAGTTCGAGTGCCCCCATCGCCGGATAGGGTGGAGGTAACTCTAAAGATTTGGGCGATTTTCCAGGCAAAGAAAATACCCGACAGCAGCACTCCGACCAATACACCCAAAGCTAAGTTATGGGTTATTACTACCACAACGACGGTCGAAATCATCACGATGGACGAACTGCGAGGATGCTCCCGAAGATTGGTAAGTGACGACCAACTAAAGGTTCCAATGGATACCATTATCATGATCGCTACCAAGGCAGCCATCGGAATCTGCTTAACCCAGTCGCCTAAAAATACGATCATAATCAACAGAAACAATCCGGCAGCAAGCGTCGACAAACGACCCCGCCCACCTGATTTCACATTAATTATGGATTGACCAATCATCGCACAGCCTGCCATACCACCGATAAACCCAGTCGCGGTGTTCGCCAAACCCTGTCCAATACACTCTCGATTCTTATCACTTCTTGTGTCTGTGAGTTCATCGACGATCGTTGCCGTCATCAATGATTCGAGCAAACCTACGGCTGCCACAGCCGCTGAGTACGGAAGAATGATTTTCAGTGTCTCAAAATTTAGCGGAATGTCTGGAAGTAGAAATACTGGCAGTGAATCGGGTAACTCACCCATATCCCCGACAGTGCGAACATCTAAACCAAGAAAAATGGCTGCTGCTGACAAACCAAGAATACAGACTAGTGGCGATGGAACAGCAGTGGTTATTCTTGGGAACAGATAGATAATGGCCAACCCAATCGCGACCATCACATAAGTCAGCATAGGCACGCCAATCAGCTCGGGAAGCTGTGCCATAAATATCAATATGGCCAAAGCGTTAACGAACCCAGTCATTACAGAGCGTGAGATGAATCTCATGCAATAACCGAGCTTGAGGTATCCAGCGGCAATCTGCAGTAAACCAGCCAGTACAGTGGCGGCAAACAAATATTGCAAACCGTGCTCTTTCACGAGGGTCACCATCAAAACCGCGGTGGCGGCCGTGGCGGCTGAAATCATCCCAGGGCGACCACCGGTGATCGCGACGATGACAGCAATCGAGAAAGAGGCGTACAGACCGACCTTCGGGTCGACGCCCGCAATGATCGAAAAGGCAATGGCTTCTGGTATGAGCGCTAATGCGACCACCAGACCGGCCAGCAGATCCGCTCGAATATTCGGCGACCAATCACCCGGCAGCCGACCAGAGGATATCAGACGCGCAAAATCCTGTGCCAGGCCACTTACTCGACCGGTAATATGCGTTTTCAACGTTTGTAATTCTCAAAAAAGAAGGGGTAGAGAAGTCACTAAAGACCTAAGTTAAGAGTAGCATATCACTGCAAACACTCTTGACTGCGCACCTGAGATAACTCTAATGAACCAGGCATGAAATCCAGAAATGGGACTGCGTGAAGAAATCGATAGCTCAGGTGCTGGGAATGTATTCAACAAACATCGTGTTCAGATCGCGTAAATTAACGAATGACCTAGACCAAATACCCATTATTTAAAAAACTGTACCGTGAACTCACAACTGAACCAAGCCGTTAAGATTCTCGAAAAGCTGGTGAGCTTTGACTCCATCTCGGGTCGACCCACCGAAGGCATTGTTAAGTATATTTGTGATTACCTAGCTCACCATGGTATCGAAGCATCACTGAGCAAAGATTCCACTGGGGAGCGCGCCAATGTGTTTGCCAGCATTGGCCCCAAAGTCGACGGGGGGGTGTTGTTCAACGGTCATACTGACGTCGTCCCAGTGCAGGGTCAGGATTGGCACACAGAGCCTTTCACACTGACTCAGATTGCTGATCGACTCCATGGCCGCGGATCAGTCGACATGAAAGGCTTTCTGGCCTGCATGCTGGCAGCAGTTCCGGTTTTTAAACAAGCGCGGTTGACGAAACCGATTTATTTAGCGTTTACCTTCGACGAGGAGATTGGCGGCTTGGGTATGCCGGTATTACTTGAGTATATGTCGGCTGAAGGGATCGCGCCCGACATCGTCATTGTAGGCGAACCCACCGAATCGACTATCGTCACCGGACACAAAGGCGGTTTTGAAATGCGCACTGAAGTGACCGGCGCAGAAGTTCATTCCTGCGATCCGACCAAAGGCGTCAATGCAATCGTCTATGCGATGAAAATGGTCCAGAAAATTGAAGATATCGCACGACTTTATGCGAATTCACCCGATTCGAATTCTCCCTACAACCCCCCCTACACAACATTTAATGTGGGTAAAATTGATGGCGGAATGGCTCGCAACGCAACCGCCGGTTGGTGCCACTTCGATTGGGAAATCAGACCGCTTCCTGGAGAAGACACTCAGCCGATCTTGACAGAAATCCAATCTCATGCAGAAGAACTTCGAGCACAAATGCAAGCCGTAAACCCGGCAACGGACATTCAAATCATCACTGAAGTTGCGGTACCGGCCTTGAATGATCAAAACGCGGACGCTGCGAGGGAATTCATTAGCCACATTACCGGTCTAAACAGTCAGCAAGTGGTCTCGTTCGCAAGCGATGCAGGATATTTTAGCGATGCAGATTTTTCCACGGTTCTATATGGGCCCGGCAGTATTAATCGCGCTCATAAGAGCGACGAATACATCACATTGACGGAGCTTGAGGACGGGATGGAATTTCTATCCAAGGCTGCTCAGTATTTATCAAAGTAGCACCCAGGTTACAACACGCCTTTGTTACTATCTTTAAGCACTTCCATTAAGCGGCTATTTTGATATCTGTCGATAGAAAAAAAGTGTGAATATTCCGGCAAATCTGCTCCGGCGACCCAGGCTGCGCACAGTTCACCACCGGCACAAGAAGCCATAGTGCCAAACCCAGAATACGCACAATTCATAAAACACCCTTCTGGACCGATGGGTCCAATCAACGGCCAATTTTCGTCAGTCATCGTGTACCAACCCCCATAATGGCTTATGTTGGCAGGCAACTCATCGTAATAGCGCTTCAAGGCAGGTTGTAGTTGTGCAGCACCACGAAGAACGATTTCGGGAAAGTGATCATCCAGCGGTAACTCCCAAGACGAAGTTTCTTTCCTGTGATTGTAGGCCCATCCCAATTTAATGAAACGTCCCGCAACCCCGCCGTCAGGTCGACAATGTATGGCCCCTGGCATTGGTTTTGTCGCCCAGTCATATTCAGTATCTATAAGCTGCAAGCGATCGTCCTCGCTCCAGTCAATCTTCTGCTGGTCTAAATCGATTGAAAAGGGCAAATTTCTCGGAACTGTTTGATGCCGGTCCTCAAAGGCTATCTTTTGTTGGAAGGTATTGAACACCGGCAAGGGTGCACCGAGCATATCGGCAACCGAATGGGCAAAAGGCCCGGCGGCATTGATCATTTGTGTCGACTTGATCTGCTTTTGTGTGCCTGCTTCATTTACATAAGTAATAAAACCATTGTGTGCTGCGATGCCTTCAACGCTGGCAATCATAAGGCGCACGCCTCGACTTTTTAAGTAATCCATCATGAGCATGCCAAGTTGCTGACTGCTTATATCACCACCGCGTCGGACATGAATGACATTATTTATTTCGGCAGCAAAGGAAGGGAAAAAGTGCTTAATTAAACCAGGGTTCTGCAGCACATCAACACCATTGTTTACATCCCGCCAATCCACATCTATGGCCTGGTAGGAAGCAGCTTTTGACGAACAATGAAACCGCAGAAGATCATCGGCTTGACCGTCCAGCCCAACCTCCAGTTCGGTTACGAGTGAATCAATCACTGATTCTCGAGTAGCCAATGCATAGCCACGACGAGTCATATTTATTCGATTGTCACTTTGTTTAGCGATGGTTTCCAGTAAGTCAATACTGCGATTAGTGAATGCAACCATGGCTGGATGCGGCCACCAGTTTCGATAGTTTTCACCAGACTGCGCTGATGTAAAGCTCATGGGCTGTTGTTTATCAATCAGCAACAGGCTAGTTATGTTGTGGTTTTTTGCCAAATAATAGGCTGTAGAAATACCTATGATTCCACAACCAATAATCACCACATCTGCCGAGCTCATTCGGCTATCGCTACTATTTTTCTCTGCCACAGGAATTCGATTGGCTATTGAACTGGAATCTTCCTTAAGTCAAAAGCGTATTTCTTCCTACTAGTAAAAAAACATATTTTCATTAACATGCCATATGCCGTTTCTTTCATGGATACCTACAACGATCAATGTTTCGTTTTTTTCAAACAGACCACGCCAAACATATCTCAAGCAGTCAGGATGTTTCTCCGCATCAGTGACATCCTGGTAACCGTTTAATGCACCAAGGAATATTCGACTTTGATAGCCTCCCAGTTCTTGCCTTTGCGCTTCTACAGCCTCTTTAAACGCCTGCTCATCAAAGTCGATTAGATCATCTTCTTCAAAGCGCTTGCAGAACGCTACATAGTCAGAATTTCTTTCAGCTTCGAGCATTTCATCCAGATACTGTTCAGCACGGCCCTGCTGAGCCTCAAACACTTCCATAGGATAATCTCATTCAACGAATAATATCAGTGAACAAGAGTATACCCGGCTAACGTGGGCAATTGAGTTTAACTCAATCCAAATGGGTGTATCATCAGCGGTTCTACCTCAAACAACTCTCCACCATACGCAACGCTGACAAACGATAACGCCATGAACACCGGAAAAGTAATGCAGGCAATGGTGCTCAAAGGCCATGGCGGTCTAGAGCAACTGGAGTTTCACGACGATTGGCCCATTCCAGAAGTAAAAGATCGAGAAGTATTAATTCAGGTGGCCGCCTGCGGATTAAATAATACAGATGTCAACACGCGTTCTGGCTGGTATTCAAAGGCCGTTACCGAAGCAACAACGGGCGATGCTTATAAGACGGTTGATAAAGACGATCCGGCATGGGGAGGATCTCCGATCCGATTTCCACGCATTCAAGGTGCGGATATCTGCGGCTATGTGACGGCTGTGGGATCGAAATCTAACCCTAACTTAATCGGCCAGCGCGTAATCTCTGATAACTGGCTACGCGACTGGAGCAATCCCGGCGCGATTGATCAAGTGGGTTATCTCGGATCCGAATGCAATGGTGGATTTGCACAATATGTTGCTTTAGATGAGCGTAATGTCGAAGTTGTGCAATCAGAATTTTCAGATGCAGAGTTAGCAACCTTTTCGTGTTCATACACCACTGCCGAGGGAATGCTCAGCCGCGCTGAGGTAACCAACAAAGACACCGTGCTGGTCACCGGTGCATCCGGAGGTGTGGGTTCAGCACTTATCCAGCTTGCCAAACGGCGCGGTGCCAAGGTGGTCGGACTGGCGTCCGATCACAAACACGCTCAACTTGCACTTCTTGGCGCAGATGCACTTCTACCAAGAAACCCTGAAGACTTGGAAACCGCCCTGGAACAGGCGATCGGAATCAAAACAGTTTCAGTGGTGGCCGATATTGTAGGGGGAAGCTCATTCAAGGCCCACATCGATGTACTGGCCAGCGGTGGACGCTACACCTGTTCGGGCGCAATTGGCGGTCCAATGGTGGAGTTAGATTTAAGAACCTTGTATCTACGAGATCTTACGTTTACTGGCTCTACAGTAACACCTCGACATACCTTCAGCGATATCGTTTCGTACATAGAACGCGGCGAGATAAAACCGTTAGTGGCTGCGACGTTTCCTCTGCAAGATTTACATGCCGCGCAACAGATGTTTATCGACAAGCAACATGTTGGAAATATTGTTGTGACAATGAATGGAGTATAAAAACCGATTAGATTGAGATCCGACACCGCCGGTTGTATGCTACCTTTTCAATTCCACCCCTAACGCACTTTCTTGTACTTTGAGCATGGCATTTTTAGATTCAGAGGACAGGCCTTGTTCCATCGCTAAGCGGTACAACTCAATCATTGAAGACGCAATTGGAAGCTTTGCAGACATCTCTTGCGCCATACTCTCGATGTTCACCAAATCTGTTTGAGCAGCTACCAACGAGTAGTCCCCCTCAAAATTCCTATCAAGCATCTTGGGTAAAAAATGTTCAGCGGCAAAACTCCTCGATGATCCGCTGAGTACCACTTGCTCAAGTGTTTTCGCATCTAAGCCTGCGGCTACCGCAAACGGCAGCACTTCACACAAGGCGGCGATATTGATGTTGTAAATAATATTATTCACCGCTTTCATCAATTGCGCGTTACCGACAGGACCGCAGTAGACAACTGTACCCGCTGCCGCACCCAAAACACCCTCGGTACGCGAGTAGTGCTCTGGCGCCCCACCAAACATGACGGTCAGTGTTCCATCAGCCGCCTTCTTCGGCAATCCGGATACCGGGCAATCGCAATAAGGGATTTTGTACTCTGACAACTTATCCGAGAACTCAATAGCTTCCTTTTTTAGCAGAGTTGTTGAGTCCAGTATGAGCACATTCGATCGCCCGGCACGAACAACACCCTCAGGCCCAAAAAGCACCTGCTCCACCGCCTCTGCATTTGGCAAACATAGTTGAATAATCGAACTGGTGGTTGCCAATTCTCTCGCCGATGCCGCTGATCTACATCCTTCCGCAGCGAGATTCTTCATCGCATCGGGTGACGTATCGAATACCGACAATTCGTCAAAGTGCTTAAGCAAATTAGAGGCAATACCTGCCCCCATAAGCCCAAGCCCAATGAAACCTATTTTTTCTTTTGTTTTCATGTCCGAGAAATGACTATGTTGATAGACGGACTAACCTTTAAAAATGCGCCCAAATGTCTTGTCCAAGTTGAGCCGAATAAGTAGCAACTCTGAGAGCTAACAACCCGAACTTAATTTTTTTTCGTATCTGTCTTTCTCACTTCGAACACCAAACATCCCATGGGGTGAGAGAGCTTTACGGGTCAGGACTTAGAATAATTTTTCGTTGCGCAAATCATCAATAACCAGCTTAATACTCTCGCGCAGCACATCGGCAACAAAATCAATTTCCGAACCGTTTAAGATCAAAGGTGGTGAAAGCACTATCATATGTCCCAAGGGCCGAACAATCAGCCCCTTTCGCTGAGCGTAGTTTGCTACTCGATGACCGATGAGCACACTTTCCTCGAATGGATCCCTGTTATCCTTATTCTCAACAAATTCAATCCCTATCATAAAGTGACTGCCTCTTACATCACCCACAATCGGTAGATCGATCAATCCCTTCAGGGACTGCTCAAATACCGGGCCCATCGTAGATACATGGCCGCATAGATCTTCGCGTTCCATAATTTCGATATTGGCTAACGCTGCTGCACAACAGGCGGGGTGTCCTGAGTAGGTCATACCATGTAAGAACTTATTGTCCTTGGAAGACACAACTTCATATATCTTATCCGATAAGATCGTGGCTGAAATCGGTTGATAGCCTGAGGACAAACCTTTAGCTGTACAAATAACATCAGGCTGTATTCCAAACACGGATTTGGAAGCGAACATAGTTCCTAGCCTGCCAAAAGAAGTAACCACCTCGTCTGAAATCATCAGGATGTCATTGTCTGCACATACATTTGCGGCCCTCTGGTGGTACCCGTCTGGGGGGACGATAACTCCTCCCGCACCCATAATCGGCTCTGCAATGAAGCAGGCAATTCTTTCAGCCCCAACTTTTTCAATATCTCGAATTAGTTCATCTATTAAAAAATCACCAAATTCGGCTTCACTCATTCCTTCAGGCCGTCGATACGGGCAAGGATTTGATAAAAAATGTACTAGATCATCTGCAGAATCCCATCCAGCCCGATAGAGCGGCGTGGTCATCGCAATAGCAAGATGCGTAGAACCGTGATAAGCACCAATGCGGGACAGGATTTTTTTCTTCTTGGTTAAGCCCAACCGATTGAAATAATAGTGGATGGTTCTTACAGCGCTATCATTGGCAACTGAACCAGAATTACCAAAATAGACTCGATTCAAATCACCAGGAGCCAGCTCGGCCAGCTTTTCCGCCAGCTGTGCAGCTGTTGGGTGTGTGAGATTATAAAACGTAGAAAAATAATCCAATGTTCGAAGCTGTTCGGCGATCGCATCTATGATTTCTCGCCGACCATGCCCTAAGTTAACGCACCACAACCCAGCCATTCCGTCTAAATATCTATTACCCTGTTCGTCGAAGACATAGGCTCCTTCAGCCTGAGATATAACCGTGCGCGCGCCATCCTCTTGTAACGAATGCAAATCTGAAAACGCATGAATCAGATGTTCATCCTGCTTGAGAATCTCTGTCGTTCGATCGTTCAGTTGGCGAGTGTCCATAAGCAGGTAACTACAGTTATGCCAGCATCAAAATAGCTGTTATATTAAACGAAGACTATGTGAGTATATACCCACCAGTATGCCGCTTCTGGTTTTAGATAATCAAGAGAAAATACTCTTCTAAACCATAAAAACAGCTGAACAGACCTTTAAGCGATGTCGAACCGTAATTCTAAATACGACCCATTATTTGAGCCACTTGCGATAGGCCCTGTAACAACGAAAAATCGATTTTATCAGGTGCCTCACTGCAACGGTGGGGGATACCGAGATCCGTCAGCTGTTAAAGAAATGCGACGAGTAAAAGCAGAAGGTGGCTGGGGAGTAGTTTTCACAGAGCAGGTCGAGATGCATCACAGCTCTGAAATAACACCTTACATTGAGTTGCGTCTGTGGGAGGACAACGACATTCCGATGCTAGCATCGATGGCAGACGGCATCCATGAAGGAAATGCCTTGGCAGGTATTGAGCTCACATACTCTGGAATTAATGGGCCAAATTTATATTCTCGAGAAGTGCCAATGGCACCAAGCGCCTTACCGGTTCGCACGTTTACCAATGATCCAGTCAGCGCAAAGACCATGACGCTGCGAGATATTAAGAATCTACGACGCTGGTATCGTCAGGCGTGTAGGCGCGCAAAGTCCGCTGGATTCGATCTCATTTGTTTGTATGGCGCTCACGGATTCGGAATTATTCAGCATTTCTTGTCGAGCGTAACCAACCAGCGCACTGACCAGTATGGCGGCAGCTTAGAAAACCGCTCTCGCTTACTCCGTGAATTGATCAGCGATTCTAAAGAGGAAGTTGGAGATAGTATTGGTATCACTCTCAGGCTAGCTTTACATGAAATGATCGGCGAAAACGGATTCAGCAATAGTGAGGTGCGTGATCTAATCGCAATGCATGCAGACTTACCGGATCTGTGGGATCTAGCCCATGGCAGTTGGGAAGAATGCTCGGGCACTTCCCGGTTCACAGAAGAAGCTGCACAAGCTGATTTAATTACAGGCATTCGCGAACTGACAGACAAACCCGTCGTCGGCGTCGGGCGCTTTACCTCGCCCGATAGGATGCTAAATCAACTTAGCACCGGCAAATTAGATCTAATAGGATGTGCTAGACCGTCCATCGCTGATCCGTGGCTACCGAGAAAAATTGCTGAGGGGCGTGAGGAAGATATTCGTGAATGTATCGGTTGCAACATTTGCGTTACTGGAGATATGACTATGTCACTTTCTCGTTGTACGCAAAACCCGTCATTCATGGAAGAATGGAGAAAAGGTTGGCATCCAGAAATTGTCACGGCTAAGGGTGATTCAACTACTGTGCTTATCATAGGTGCAGGCCCCGCTGGCTTGGAAGCGGCGATGACACTCGGAAAACGAGGATACGACGTTGTACTGGCTGAAAAACGCACTGAGTTAGGTGGTCGCGTAGCGCTGGAATGCCAGTTACCTGGGCTTGCGGCTTGGGGTAGAGTTAGAGACTATAGAGTGTACCAAATCAGTCAATTGCCCAACGTTCAAGTCTACATGGACAACTCTGTTACTGCAGAAGAGGCCTTAGATTTCGGGTTTGAGCATATCGCAATTGCTACAGGATCTCATTGGCGATCTGACGGTGTTTCAAGACACCACGTGACACCAATGATCTGCGATCAATCCATTCCGATCTATACGCCTGACGATTTTCTCGGTGGAGCTAAACTGGAAGGCAATGTGTTGATCTTTGACGACGATCATTACTACATGGGTTCCGTACTCGCAGAGCTCTTGACTGGCTATGGCTCAAATGTCACCCTGACAACACCCTCCGCCTATGTGTCGGAATGGTCGCTAAATACGTTGGAACAAGGCTTTATACATAAACGTTTGGTAGAAATGGGTGTCAATATACAATTGAATACAACCGTTGATTCGGTTGAGCAGGGTCGAATTAAAACCAGCTGTAGCTATAGTGGACACTCTCAATGGCAAACCGCCGACGCAATTGTATTGGTAACTTCACAGCAATCAGAACAAACTCTTTATCACGCTATTCTCGCCCAACAGCAGAGATGGAATGACTATGGAGTGAAAAGCGTCACCGTTTTTGGGGATGCCGAAGCACCAGCGCCAATTGCCTGGGCCACGTACGCTGGTCACCGATTCGCCAGTGAATTAGATTCCGATAAAATCAGCACCGATATCGTACCTTTTCGTCGCGACGTAATTCAGGTGCCCTACCCCAATGACTGACACCGCAATCGATGTACGGAAGGTCACCAAACTCTATGGTAATACGACAGCCCTGCACGAACTTTCGTTATCGATTTTAGACAACGAATTTTTTACTTTATTGGGTCCATCGGGTTGCGGAAAGACAACTCTCCTTAGATGTATCGCTGGATTTGAGTACACGACATCAGGAGATATTGCATTATTCGGAGAAAGCTTACAGGGTCTGAGTCCGAATGAACGCCCTGTCAACACTGTTTTTCAGCAATATGCTTTGTTTCCACATATGTCAGTTCTTGACAACGTTATGTTTGGCTTAAGGCGGTTGAAAAAAAATGAACAGGAATCCCACAGTAGAGCAATGCATGTTTTAGATCTAGTTCAGCTGGATAATTTGGCAGATCGAATGCCCTCGCAACTATCCGGAGGTCAACAACAAAGAGTCGCTTTGGCCCGGGCACTAGCCCCAAATCCTAAGGTACTTTTACTTGATGAACCTCTATCGGCTTTGGACTTAAAACTTCGACAAGAAGTGCGATACGAACTACAACAAATCCAGCACGAAACGGAAATCACCTTTGTGTTTGTCACTCACGATCAAGAGGAAGCCATAACGATGTCTGATCGTATCGCAGTTATGGCAAACGGCGAACTTCAACAAGTAGGCACACCTCAAAGTATTTATGAATCCCCCGAAAACCGCTTTGTTGCTGACTTCATTGGAGATACCAATATACTGGAAGTAATGGTGCGTTCGATTTCAGATGGTATAGCTGTCTGTGTACTAGAGGGTGGTACTGAAGTTCTATGTAGAGCAGCCAGCAGTTCACAAACAGGGCCAGGCCATGTATCCATTCGTCCAGAGAGCATCTGTTTTTCTGAACCCTCAGAAGGTCAATTAACGGGCGTTGTAGAACGACATACATACCTCGGCACTGACCTGTTAATCGGCGTTAGAACTCCTCAAAATGTATTAATTACTGTTCGCCAACAAAACACTACCGAAAACCGAACCCCATCGACCGGTGAATCGGTTTCTGTCCAGATCAATTCTGAAGCATTGAGATTGTTAAGTGATTAATTTCTGTCAATCGAAAATAGCTCGCCAATTGATCTCTGAAAGGCGCACATTTTTTACTTGTCCGATCTGGACTCATTTGGGATGCCACTACGATGTCCGGTGAATTTGCCAGCCAAAGGCTCTCTAGCCAGAGCCAAACTTATCAGGGCTTGGGCCCTTGGCTTATGTTGCCTTCATGGTTGGTTATCGGAATATTTTTACTAGTGCCTGTTGGCACTATGCTGATTTACTCCTTTCTCACAAAAGAATTTCGCGGCGGGGTGATCTGGGAATTTTCATTAGCAGCCTATGACCAGTTTATTTTCGATCGCGGATTGTTCGGTGATGAGCCTCCAAAAATTGAATGGACTTACATCAGCATTTTCTGGAGATCGCTATGGCAGGCCGCTCTTGCAACAATACTCTGTCTCGCCATTGGTTTACCTACGGCTTGGTTTATTGCCACAAGGCCTACGCGCCAAAAAACGATATGGCTGTTTCTACTGACCATTCCCTATTGGGTGAATCTGCTTATTCGAACTATATCAATGAAATTTCTAATTCGCGATACCGGTCCAATTAATCAGTGGCTGCTAACGCTGGGTATCATCAATGAACCAATTCACATGATAAACACTAATTTTGCGGTACAGCTGGGTCTTTTTTATTCTTATTTACCATTTATGGCACTGCCAATTTATGCAAGCGTGGAACGGTATAACTTTGCGTTGTCGGAGGCGGCGGCCGATCTGTATGCGTCCCGATGGTATTCACTCACTAAGGTGATTCTGCCGTCCATAAAACCTGGAATTTTCGCCGGCTGCATAATGGTTTTTGTTCCCAGCCTAGGTGCTTTCTTAGCACCAGACTTACTCGGTGGTGCGAAAAATTTCATGATTGGTTCTTTAATAGAAGAACAGTTCAAAGGAGCTGCAGGTAATTGGCCTTTCGGTGCGGCTGCATCCATGATTTTGCTTACTATGGTATTGATTGCCCTCACCTTCTACGCACGTTCGCAATACAAGGTCAACACATCGTGAACGTGCCCAATGTCCCATGCTTAACTGCCAGTCAACCCTATTTCAAGGCAACATCAACACCACAATCAATGAGAATCTATTGGGTGACAGTGTTGACCAGAGGCAGGTTTGATGTTTAAACAAAATCTGGACGTTCGACACTTCCCGGGATTTTCAGGCATTACTATCTTTTGCTTGTTTCTTCTCTATGCACCATTGTTAATAGTTATGATTTACTCATTCAACGACAGTGAATCCATAACGAAATGGGGAGGCTTTTCCTTACGCTGGTACGAAGATGTGTTTTTTGGGGTTGAGTCGCCTAAATTTAAAAAAGCGGCGCTGAACTCACTAACTATCGCACTACTGGCAGCAACCTCTGCAACAATAATTGCAGTGTCAACCGCAGTTGGAATGATTCGCTCTGGATTCTTTCGAGGCCAAAAAATAAGCTTTGGAATAATTAATATGCCTCTTATGGTGCCTGAAATAGTCACCGCTGTTGCGACACTTATATTCTTTTCCGCTATCGGTATTAAAACGGGCTACACCACCATTCTACTTGCCCATATTGTGTTCTGTATACCCTTCGCCTACCTACCGATCGCAGCGCGCATGCAGGGAATCGAAACAGTGTACGAACAGGCGGCACAAGATCTATACGCTACGCGTTGGGAGGCCTTCAAACTCATCCTGCTACCCCTAATGGTACCAGGAATTATTTCGGGGTTTTTATTGGCTTTTATCATTTCTTTGGACGATTTCATTATCACTAATTTTGTGAAAGGAGCGGGTATTGAAACTTTGCCCACAGCAATTTTTGGTGCAGTGAAGCAAGGAATTAAGCCGAATATCATGGCTATTTCATCCCTTTTACTTGCATTTTCTGTCGGCATTGTTACCTTGTCTTACCTTGTAGGAAGATTGGGCAAAAATAAACACTAGCAATTTATACAACCAAAATAGGAAAGAGCATGATCAGAATAAAACCTTGCCTTACATGGCTACCCACGGTCACGTTAGCAATGGGTGTAGGACTCGCGACAGGTACCGTTCACGCGGAAGGCAAACTGTCAATTTACCACTGGTTTGAGTACATACCCCAAGAGTTGCTAGACAAATTCTCAGAAGAGTATGACATCGAAGTCACAATGGATACCTTCGATTCGAATGAGGCTATGCTAGCGACCTTAAAAGCTGGAAAAATGGGAAGTTACGATGTAGCTGTGCCCGGCGATTATATGGTTGAAATAATGTTAGCCGATGGCTTGCTAGACACATTTGAACCATCCGAGCTGAGTAATTTTGACAACATAATGACTGAGTGGGTTGATGTTGGATTCGATCCGGGTCGCAAAAGCTCAATTCCGTATCAGTGGGGTTCAACCAGCTTTTCTGTAAATCGCGATGTTTATCAAGGTGACATAAATACGCTAGCAATGATTTTCGATCCCCCAGAAGAAGTTCAAGGGAAGATCAATGTGCTGGATAGCCAGGGCGAAGTCCTCGCACTAGCATCAATCTACCTAGACATACCCCAATGCACTTCAGATCGGGAACAGCTCAAACAACTAAATGATCTCGTTCAAGCGGCAAAACCTCATTGGGCGTCCTTTGGATCAGACGTAGCAAAAGACGTGCTTGTGTCAGGAGATGCATCGGTTGGCATGATTTGGAGTGGTTTCGGCGCAAAGGCAAGAGAAGAAGGCGCTAATATTGAGTATGCCTACCCCAAAGAGGGTTATGTTGTATGGATGGACAACGTAGTGCTTCTCAAGGAAGCACCAAATCGCGACAACGCACTAAAGTTCATGAATTTTCTTCTTGAACCGGAAAACGCAGCTGCCGTTACGAACTACGCTCAGTACACGGCTGGTGTGACGGGTGCAAGCGAGCTACTCAATGACGCCGTTAAAAGTTCGCCCGAATCAAATCCTCCTCCAACTCCGGTCGGGTCATTTGTACAGGCTTGCTCACAGGAAGTGCAAGCGGTTTACGATACGATTTGGACAAACTTAAGAAAATAAATAAACAAAGAGCAGTTGGTGTGGCGTTCAAGCCACACCAACTCTTGCCGCCAGGAAGCAGATTTCACTTTCCATCAGTCTCAAACTCTGTGACCGACGCAACACCATTTAGTCCTGGATCGAGTTTTCTCGACACTATAGTTTGCAATGCATACAGCTTCTGAGTTTCCCATCAACTCATTAGAAGAGCCTACACTTCATGACGAATACTCATATACGCATGCACATAACCCATTCCATGCTCGGAAGGGTTGCTTTCCACTTGGGATTGGTACGCCGCATAATAGGCGTTTATTATTTCTTGACGCTCTTCCAAGGAAC
The DNA here is from genome assembly GCA_019634245.1 of Gammaproteobacteria bacterium. The sequence continues at coordinate 23,528 of JAHQVR010000245.1, read as the reverse complement.
GATTCGCCGACAAAGCACCGTAGTAGATACTTTCATTCCAGGATCGAATCGTTGGAATATACTCTTTGGCAAATCGCTTTGCGTCACCATGTTGCTTAAAATCTTCTGCAAACGGGCACGCCACCACCGCAGTTGAGATTTCCTCCAATCTCAATCCTTTTTTGTAAACGGCATTGTTCGAATCCTCAAACGGTTCGGAAAATTCCTCCACCGTGTTGTAATACTGAGGAAGTGTCATTGCCTGATACTCTTCGTCGGTAATAACCCCGTCGCTTACAAAGGATTGCCAAAGCGCATTGAAATTATCAAACATATTCACACCGCCGGTGTTACCCAAGTAGCGCCCTTGATCATCGATACAAAAGTTTATCAATACCAATCGGCCGCCCGCGCGAAGCTCTCGCGCACGATGCGTTAGAATCGTTTGCCAGTCTTGAGCTGCTTGATGGCTGAAGCTCTCGAGCTCAGAACCACGCGCTCCCACCATATGCACATGATCGCTTATGTTGCACGGAAGACTGCTGAGCCAATGCATAGCTGTGGCTGAAAATCCTACATCCAGCGAATTAGCGGGCAATATGGGTAGATAAAAGGACGAGCCAGATTCCAAAGCGTGCACATGATCATACTCATCCAGATAGGATTTGAAACTGCTATGGCCGTGAAGTATGGACACTAATGCATTAAAGTCGTTACGGGATTGATCGGCGTAAACCACTTGAACATCGGCATCAGAGCGGCGACGCAAGTGAGAAAGCACATTGCGCCAAAGATCCAGCGAAGTGCCACCGTCAGCACAACCCATATCGGAAAAACACCAGGTCAAGTGATTATTTTCTGATGCTCGATCGGGAGATTCTTCCAAAATTTGATCTAACGCTCGAACCACCATGGGAAGTGCATTGTCTATAACGTGTTTGGCACCAATGGTCGCCAGTGAGTATTCACCACCGGTGGCCATGGTAATGTTGTTCGCCTGTGATGATGGCTTACTCATAGTCTGCAGTTCCTGGCTGGTAGCACAACGATGGAGGACCGAACGGATTGCTACACAAGGCGATCCTAAGCGTTAAAAGAACAGCGAAATATCGCGATGTTCAGCATTACACCTAGCCACATACAATGCCTGCTCTCTTGTTAAACGATCTTGTTGACGAATTCCGATGGTGCTTTTGATAGCCCCTTCATATTCGGCGATTGGCCCTGCAACACTTGACAGTGCTTCAGTTCGCCAACTCATTTCCGCATCGTATTCTTCGATGGCCTTATCGATGCTTTTCTGAGCTTTCTCTTTATCAGGCGTTTTGGCTCGCAGTGCTTTTCTGGCGGCCGATACAGCTGATTTAATCTTACTCGCACCATCGATAGCTCCAAATTCTTTGGATAGGTCTTGCAGAACATCAACCATATCTGCAGGCTCATTCGCCTCAATCTGTGCTTTCATTTCCAGCAATCTTGGCCCCAACTGCTCTAGGGAATCTGTACCAACGAGCACCGAATTCAATTCTGAAATGGCTTTGTAGCTACTATCAGCGACCTTGCGATAATCTCTCCGAGCTTGGGCCTCAGCCTTTTGCAAATCGGTAAAATTTTTATAGATCTCATCCCAATTCTCCGGAATCTCACCGAGCAATTGTTCTTTCTTCTGCTCCAATCCGGTCATGTGTTGTTCGATTTGGTTCCTGACTCCATCACCAGCGTCATCACTTAATCTGTTCAATGTGACGCCCAGCTCCTTGAGTTCATCGTCAATGCGCACCACCTGCCTATCGATAGCGCGAACCGCTGTGTGCACCGGTCGATATGCATCAGTGGCGGCCAACACGTCCGCTTCCGCTTTCGCGATATTGTCGAGCAAACTAATGGCTTCCTTGGTATCCGCAAAACTACCTTCGACCGACTTTTGAAGCTTACTTGGAAGCCCGCTGTAATCTACGCTCTCTGCAGCATCAATAGCAGCGAGAATAGCCGATTGATTTTGATTGATTCTTGCAGCCGTAAATTCATCTACGCAATAGAGCAGTTTTGGATTACGAGGCGGTGGTGCAGTCTCAGACAGCAAAGACATTCGATTCGGCAAGTAATTAACCAGCGGTGGATAGTTACCGACAATTGCCAGAGCAATCAACTGCAAGACGATAAACGCAATAACACCCTTGTACATATTGATGGTTTTGACCACGGCGGGCGCAACGCCACGCAAATAGAATAAGGCAAAACCAAAGGGTGGCGTAAGAAACGAAGTCTGAATGTTCAGCCCGATCATAACACCTAGCCACACCGCAGTAATGTTGGCAGACGGATCAGCTAATAGTATCGGTGCCACAATAGGAACTACCACTACGGCGATCTCGATAAAATCAAGAAAGAAGCCGAGTATAAATATGACGGCCATGACGATAACAAATTTCGTCCAAAAACCCCCTGGCAGGCTGTTCAGAAAATCGCGCACCAACTCTTCGCCACCAAAGGCTCTGAAGGCTGCTGTGAGCATTGCTGCGCCAAGCAATATAATGAACACCAATGACGTTGCTTTAGCCGTTTCTATCATAACTTCGTGAAGCGTGTTGTCACGATTGACTCGAATACCACTCCAAATTAATGCAATCACCAACATAGACACGACTGCGATCGAAACATAAACCCCAAGCTGGTCTCTATCAGTTTTAATGTTTTTAATATTGGTGTCGAAAAAATACAACGCTAACGCTATTCCCGCCATGCCTAGAACCGCGAGCATGGCTGGCGCGTATTTTCTTTTGCCGTCTTTGAGTCGGTAGCCTGCCATCAATAGAGCACCCGCTGCACCAATAGCGCCGGCTTGATTCACAGTCGCAATGCCTGTGATGATCGATCCGAGGACCAGGAAAATCAGCGTCAATGGCGGCACCAAGGTACCGAGCATTTTTAGAAGAAACGATCCTGATTGGGTTTTCTCGAAATGTACTGCGGGTGCTTTGGACGGTCGTAATAGTGCATACACGAGAATGTAAGTCATGTACAAACCGACTAAAACAAGCCCAGGCACCAGAGCGCCTAAAAACATCTCTCCCGCACTAGTGGATGTGACTGAGAATTCGGAAGGCATAGTGAGCTCGCCGGTAGCGGCCTTATGCAAAGCCTTCCGAGCCGTACCCGCCTGATCAGTCGCGCTAGCTAATTGATCAGCAAGAATAATTAAAACGATGGAAGGGGGAATGATTTGCCCAAGCGTGCCCGATGCGGCGATCGTACCAGTAGCTAAAGATTGGGAATAATTGTTCCGCAGCATAACTGGTAGCGATATCAATCCCATCGCAACTACCGTTGCGCCCACAATACCAGTGGTGGCGGCTAACAAGGCCCCGACGAAGACAACCGAAATGCCGAGTCCACCTGGAACCGGTCCAAACAACTGCGCCATAGTGATCAATAAATCCTCAGCGATCTTAGAGCGCTGAAGCATGATACCCATAAAGATAAATAGTGGTATCGCTATCAGAGTGTCTCGTTCGACCTCCCAATAGATGCCCCGTAAATTCGTTACGCCAGCACTGAGCCACTGACTCGGCCCATCTTGTGCAAAATAGGCATCAACATTTCCCGCAAAGAGGTAACCCGCTGCTGCGGCCAATGCAATTGTTACTATCGCGGCACCAGGTAATGCAAAAGCGACCGGGTAACCTGAACCCAGTGCCAGAGCGAGCAATAGAATCAGCAGAGCAAGAAAAAGTAGTTCCATGATGAATTCCTAGCTAGCCGCAGTTTCTGATTCGACAACCCGACCGCCCGGATCTTTGCGAAAATCCGCATAAGACTCAAACATCTGAGCCACAAATTGAATCAACATGGTGATCGCGAAAACTCCAAGAAAGCCCGCCATCCAATATTTGGTGTACATCCCAAAACCTGATTGGGATACTTCAAAATTAGCCAAAGGACCATAGATTATTGAGGCTTTACCTTTAAAACCTATGAGAATAATGGTCCAACACAAACTCATGCCTAAGAAAATAGCTCCAAAGGAATTCACCGCACCTTTGGAACGGCGCGACAAACTATGATAGAAAACGTCAACGCGAACATGACCTTCGTGAAGCAATGTGTAAGCACTGGCGAAAAGAAACAAGGCGGCGTACCAAAAGCGCACAAGATCTCCCATAAACGCTTGCTCATAGGAAAATATAAACCGGGTAAATACGATGGCTAGTTCTGCAATCACAATCAACAAAGCCAACCAATGAAAGCCCAAGGTTCTGGTAAACAATGCCAATACCAATCCTAATCCAAGCAATGGATAGTGCACATAAGTACCGCGGTATTGTGAACGACCTAGCTGCTTAACCATTTCCTCTGAAAAAAACCTATCGAGCAACCCCTCCACCCGCAAAAACGAAATGGCCATATCCGCAAGTCCTATAAATAGAACTCCCCAAAAACACGCCCGAATGAGATAGGCATTAAAATTAGAAATTCTCTCCGAGTCTTTTCTCAGCGATGTACTAGCGCCAGACATGACCACATAAACTACGGAAAGCCCAATCGCCACAATATATAATCCGAGAATGATGAGCGATTGAGCTCCTCCTTCTCCATTAAAGATGGACCCAAGACCAGACCAACCTTTACTGACAATCAGATAGTTACTTAGTAAGTAGGCAACGAGCACACTCAGCATGGACCAGCCAAAGGTGCGCATCATCCTGGCCGACCCGATAGAAGTTGATGTCATAATTCAAAAACTACGCTTGCAATAGAGAAGACTGTCCAGACCAAACTGAGTCTGGAAATAGCAGGATACTGCCAAAACACCCGTTAGTTCAATGTAAATGACACATAAAAAAGGGTCGAAGCACAGATGACTTCGACCCTTGTTCTCATCGCCAGCCTGTTGACAGGCTATGCATTGTTTTAGAGCGTGTGAACTTTACTAGAATGGAATCGCCCTATATGCCGATAACTCGGTTACGCTGCAAACTGTAGCCAATTGCAGCAAGCTTCATCCAACCACCGAGCTCAGCACGTGCAGCAATAAAACTGTCGTGTACTTTGGCAGCCAGCTCACTGTGATCCCGTGTTTCTTCAAACACTTCGTCAGCAGCTTCACCAAAGCTGTCATAGATCTCTTCACTAAACTCACGCAGCTCGATACCGTTCTCATCGATCATCTTTTTCAGATACAGACCATTGTTGGCCACTGTTTCATGGTATTGATGAGAGTGCTCTTCCTGGCATGCCGCACGAATGATTTCCTGATCCATTTTCGACAACCCGCTCCACCACTCTTTGTTCATACCGAACGACAGTGATGAGCCAGCTTCGTGCATTCCAGGATAGTAATAATACTTGGCTGCTTCATAGAACTTCATGAAATAGTCGTTGTATGGTCCTACCCATTCCGTTGCGTCGATTGAACCGGATACAAGGTTTTCATAGATTTGACCACCAGGCAAGGACACCGGTGATGCACCAAGCTTGGCCATAACATCTCCACCTAGACCCGGGATACGCATTTTCAGACCTTTCAAATCATCAGCGGTTTCTATTTCTTTGTTAAACCAGCCACCCATCTGACAACCAGTAGACCCGCAGGGTAGACACTTCAAGCCGAAACCATCAGCAACTTCGTCCCAAAGCGCCTGGCCATCCATAAAGTTGATCCAAGCTGTCCATTCAGTGGTAGTAAGCCCCATAGGAACAGCCGTGAAGTATGCCCATGCTGGGTGCTTACCTTTCCAATAATAATCAGCGGCGATGTAAGCCTGAGCGTTGCCAGAGGCAACTTCATCGAAGGAATCGAACGCTCCAACGCGTTCGCCAGCCGCAAAATATTCGGTTTCGATTCGACCTTCTGATAACTCTGCAATACGAGCCACCAGGCGTTGAGCACTGACACCTAGACCTGGGAAGTCACGTGGCCAGGTAGACACTACAGTGAGTTTAGTTTTGCTCTGTGCAATAGCGGGTGCCGATGTAATGAGGCCAGAACCAGCGGCGGCGGCAACTCCTACAGAACCCGTTTTCAAAAAACTACGACGAGACATAGATACGCTCCAAGATAGTACAAGTGGTAACCGAAACCAAGTCATGACCTTTAGACTCGCCATCGGGTAAATCGGAATTTTAGCTCAAGATAATACCTGTGTTGAGAAAGTTTTGCGATCTGGGCTTTTCTCAGTTCCAAAGGCCCAAGATATTCAAAACTGTGAGTAAATTGGCGAAAATTCGGCGCCGAAGTCCAAAATACCGCCAACGGCTGACGATTTACTCAATTTACCTGAACGGAGCCAGTGCAGATTGATAAGAATCAACTCCGTGTGACTGGCAGCGATAACGCCTCTAAAGCCAGGTACGTCGTCTTTTCAAGGCATTTATTGATTTTCGGATGAGTGGGCATCCAACCGAGCAAAAATCTGTGAAAGTCAGCGCAAGCGATGGGATACAAAGCGCGCCACTCCGCTTCTACTTCCATGGCTACCGAATCAGCTATTCGCTCCTTTAACGCCGAAAAGTAAAAATCTAGCAGTAGTGCTTCACAGGACTCATAAGTTTCTTCATCAAGACAACTACCCAGAAAATAAGCCACATCCTGTACACCGATGCCACAACCCACATATTGAAAATCCACCATGGCGACAGCATCCCCCGTACGAGAAAAACACACGTTTGCCACTTTTGCATCACCGTGGACCAACGTTTTATATCGCGCACCGCGCAGTGTACTGTCCAATTTTTCGGCCGCCTGCTTCACAGGCCCATCAGGCATCGCAGCAAATTCATCCTGCCGAGTGCCCAGATGCCAGTAAGTGCCAACCGGCCACAGATGCTGCCCCTGATGCCCCAAGAATTGAGCGTGAAAACAAGCCAACCACTGTAGACAGGGCCCAACGGAACGTGCGTTTAATCGACTGTGCCGTCTCGGGTAGAGAACGTCCAAATCTTCAAGCACAAGCCAACTGCGCATGCTTGATTCGCTCGCGGCAAGTAGGCTCGGTATCCTGCACACCCCTTCACAGTCCTTCGAATAGTGCCTGTACCAAGCAGCCTCGACCGCATAAGAGCGAATTTTTCGATGATTAGAATGATCAGAGTTCCAACCGCGCGGGTGATCGTTGTGGGTACCCGGTGATATTGACTTGACGATGATTGACTGCGGTGCACGAGGTTCCGTTGATTCAATACCGACTCGCAGGATATAACCATATCCGCTCCATAGCTCCTGTATCATATCAACCGAGCTTATAGCGTCAGCATTCGTGCAAACCCTAATGGCGTCTATTAGGTCATCACTCAGTTGGGATATGGTCAAGAACTCGCATTCCAGTAATAGGTAAGAACGTTCAAATTATGCCAGAGCCTTTGAATTTAAATTAACTCGATGCGCATGCACATCGTACCAATAGGCTACTACTCAAAACTGGGTTTAACCATTATCACCGGCTTATTCGGTGCGTTGCTCGCAGTGCTTGGCAACTTTCCGATACCTTGGCTGATTGGCAGTCTCGCTTCAGTGTCTGTAGCGACCTTTTTAGGAGCACCGCTCCAACCGCTACCCTCAAAAATAGAACGCTGGATGCGGGTTGCGATAGGCGTATCCTTGGGGCCATCGGTCGCAAACAGCGTGCTGCAAAATTCAGCGGATTTAGTATTTGCGATAGTGTCCGCCGTACTGATAACCACACTGTTTGTCACTGTAGGCACTCGTTGGTTTGAACACAGCACCAAACTGCCGAAGCCAAGCGCATTCCTGACGGCGCTCCCCGGTGGGTTGTCAATGCTATTAGCGGTGTCAGGAGACACCAGCAACCGGGCTCAAATCGTCATAGCCCATACGATTCGAGTGGTATTTGTCGTGGCGTCTATCTCACTACTCGCCCGTTTTCTGGGAATACCCACCGACCCTAATCCATTCGTTGCAAGTTTTGAATGGGCAAACGGTACATCGCTGATCGGATTGTTAGCACTCATAGTGGCCTGTTATTTTCTTGCTGAAAAACTCAAATGGCCGGGAGTACATGTGATTCTACCGATGATGATCTGCGCGCTTCTCACAGGTTTAACGGATATAACTATTGAAGCACCCGAAATTGTTAAAACCGTTGCCTTATTCGTCTTTGGACTGGTTCTTGGCCATGAGGTCGCGAGTGGTCCTCGTCATTCTTACAAAATGCTTGCTGGCGCCTCCATCGTGTTTACTATTGGTGCCCTAGTATCGGCTGCCCTTCTGGCCTTAGGACTCTCTGTCGTTATAGACAAAGGATTTTTAGTGTTGTTTTTGGCCTTCGCTCCCGGCGGAATTGCCGAAGTCAGTTTAATCGCACTGGCACTTGGTCTTGATGCAGGCCTCGTCGCATTAGTCCACGCCTGCCGCTTTATCTTCATTATTCTCGCAGGCCCTTTGGGCTTGAATTATCTCGCTAGAACATTCAAGAGCAGATCGTGACTCACATCACACAGGATTCAGGGCGCTAAGCCGATAAATCACTGAGGTCTCATACATTTGCGATTGACCGCAAAGTCACGGTGAGACAAATGGCCGGAACCACTAAAACTTAGGCCGATCCACTCTAAGCCTCAGAGCAAAAAGCAGTATGAATACTAGAAAAGCAAAAATATGGTTCCCTATCCTGCTGATCTCTTCAGGCCTATTGGGTGTATTCCTGCATATGGTGTTCAGCACCGCCGATTTGGAAAAGGATCAACTCGTTATCGTGGCGCCTGCACTCAGTGCACTATTGGTACTGATCATAGGCACATTACTTACGATAACCGCAAACGCCTCCAATGACATTACTGATCATTTCAAAGGGGCCTTGGATGTCGTGGATGCCTCGTTAATTATCTTTGACGAGAATGAAAACATTCTCGAATACAACGAGGCAGCCAGACGTTTTATGGCACGAAACAATCTGGACATCGCTGTAGGAATGAATAACGATGACCTTTTGAGAGCCCAAGCAGAGTTTGAGTTCGACAATGAGATGGAACGGGATATTTGGATAAAAGAGTTTAAAGAACGACGTAAAGCCTACCTACTGGACGGCAGAAGCGATACCGTATATTCCGCAGCATCGGATACCTATCACCAGATTATTCTAAGGCGATTGGGCAATGGACATATTGTTGATTTCCGATCCGATGTCACGGCAATAAAGAAAAGTGAAATTGCTCTGACCTTACGCGAAAATGAGCTTAAGAAGGCTCGTCTTGAAGCGGAAGCATCCGCCAAAGCAAAATCTGTGTTCTTGGCTAACATGAGCCATGAAATTCGCACACCGATGAATGGTGTTATAGGTATGGCAGAACTGCTGCTTGAAACTAAGCTCAATGCCGATCAAAAACTGTATGCCGAAACTGTATCTAATTCTGGGCTAGCGCTGCTGACTATCATTAACGATATCCTCGATTTTTCCAAGATCGAAGCAGACAAGCTGGAATTGGACAAGAGCTCCTTTAACCTGCAATCTACTGTCGAGGACGTTGGCGCTCTGCTTGCAACTCGGGCTCACAAAAAAGGAATTGAGCTCGTGATCAATTACGAAGCCGGACTACCACAGTCCGTTATCGGCGACGTTGGTCGAATTCGACAAGTGCTCACCAACCTGGCCGGTAATGCCGTGAAATTTACCGAGTCGGGGCATGTATTGATTGATATCACAGGTGAAGCCATCGATGGACGCGCACATCTCAATGTTTCTATAACCGACACCGGCATTGGCATAGAGCCAGAGAAGCTGGAGAAAATTTTTAGCGAATTTGAACAAGTTGATAGTGCGGCGAATCGGAAATACGAAGGTACCGGATTAGGTCTCGCCATTTCCAAACGTCTGTTAAAACTCATGGGCAGCGAGATTAGCGTTTCTTCAAAAAAAGGGAGCGGTTCGGTTTTCGCCTTTCATCTAAGACTGCCTATTGATGAGAGTTATCAGGCAGAAACCAAAAGCAGTCAATATGACTTCGCTGGAAAAAAAGCCTTAGTGGTGGATGATCTACCAGTTAACTGCGATATTCTAAGCCGTCGACTGTCAAGCTGGGGTATGAGTGTTATTTCTGCCGGAGGTGCTGAAGAAGCACTCCAAATACTTGAGGATCACCACGGCAGGCAAGATCCGTTCGACATTGCAATTATCGATTACCAAATGCCCGGCACAGATGGTCATGAACTTTGCAGTGAGATGAAGACCAGACCTGGAATTCAAAACATACCCGTCGTTCTGCTGACATCTGTTGATCAATCGGTTGCTCGACAGAAAATGTTGGAACTAGGTTTTGCTGGATTCTTGATAAAACCGGCTCGAGCCTCACAATTGCAATCGACCCTCGGTGATGCCCTGAATGACCAATCCTCATTGCAACAACAGAGGCGAAGAAGTTCGGATTGGCCCATCACAGAACCTACAGCCACATCAGAACTACCCGCTTCGGAACGACGCAAAGAACAGCCACTTGAACCAGAAGTTGAAGAGTACGAAGCAGACACAGGACCCATTCACGACATCAAAATTCTGATCGTCGAGGACAATCCGGTCAACCAATTGGTCATCACCAGTATGTTGGATGATTTTGAATTAGACGTCGCCGATAACGGTTTACTGGGCATCGATGCCTTTCAGGAGTTCAAACCAGATTTGATATTTATGGACATTTTCATGCCTGAGATGAATGGGCACGACGCAACCGCAGCGATACGCAAAATCGAGAGTGAAAACAATCTTGAGCCCACGCCCATCGTTGCCCTTACAGCGAATGCCATGACGGGAGATCGTGAAGAGTGCCTTGCAAATGGCATGGACGATTTTGTCAGTAAACCCGTCACACTGGATGAGCTTGATCGAGTGTTGACACGATGGGTCAATGTGGGCTCCAGAGACGGATCCAAAGCCGCATAGGCCCGTTACCATGCGGCTGCCAAACTTCTGGTGCTGAAATTGCTTTGAAAAAGCGCTATATCGAAAGTCATTCGGTGTAGGCCTTATTAACTACTATAAGGTCTGCCTACAACAGACTTTATCCCTAACAAAAGCACCATGATTTTCAGAGCTACAAAAAAAATAAAAGCGGCCCCACGAGTCGCCTACATCCACATTGGCACTGAGAAAACGGGAACTTCCTCGGTTCAAAAATTCATGCTCGATAATCAGCGTGAATTAAGCACCAATGGATTGCTATATCCTATCGATTGCGGGTATTTAAGCAATTTTAGACTCATCTGGTATGCCACAAGAAATGTGGACAGCCACCCGATGAACAACTCGGTAGATTTATCCGATCCAATAAAGCGGGCTCGCTGGGCAAACCGCTTTGAGAAAAAACATAAAAAGGAAATAAAAAAGTTTCAAGCAAAACATTCTAGTGGCAGCACAGTGGTATATTCCTCGGAGCACTTACAGTCCCGATTAGTACATCCTGCCGAACTTGAAAAATTAAGAGACTTTCTGCAGCCCCTCTACGATGAAATCAGAGTGATTGTTTATCTGCGTCGACAAGATCAGTTGGCTATCAGCGGATACAGCACCATTCTCAGAGCCGGCCACACACTGCCGTTCGAACTACCTGCTGCTAATCGACTATCGCACTACTACAGCTATGTTCGACTTTTGGATTTATGGTCTAGCGTGTTCGGACAAGACAATATGATTGTCAGATTGTATGAGAGATCGCAACTTGTAGAGCAAGATGTTGTGGATGACTTTGGTAGTATCGTAGGCTTCCAACCCGATGCTTTGGATTACAGTAGAATTTCTGCTTCAAATACCTCCCTGTCTTTTTCGGCCCAATTAGCGCTTTTCAAGCTCAACAATATAATTGCAGAGAATTTACGATTACACCCAACAATATTGACTAAAAACAGTTCTCAATCGATGATAGGGGATTGGGATGCTCTGCGAAAAAGCTTCGTTACGCATGTTGAATGTATTAAAGACCAGCATAAGGCGGATGTGATTAACAGGCAGCAAGCAGAAGAATTTTACTCAATTTTCAAAAAAGACAACGATCAGATTGTCGAATCCTATGGTCTACCAAAGGGCTTTGATGAAAATTTCAGCAAATACCCTGAAAAATTAAATATAACCGTAGACGATTCTGAGAAGGAATCTATTGCCTGCCAGATAATCTCCAGCTTTTTGCAAGCACATGAGCGCGAAATACATCCGTCGCTTCGGCAGTGCCTATCTGATGAGGTAGCGCCCCTTCAAGTGGCCAGTTAACGTGAGTTGCTTCCCGGAGCACCCTGCACAGATAAGTTTAAAAATCCACTTGGGCGCAAAAGCGAAAGAATCTGTTGGAATTATTCCAATCTTGGAAAATTTAACCTAGCAAGGGGAGCTTGCACACGCGCTTCTCGCCCCTGAGTAGGCTTATTTGCCCTCGCCCAATTAGACCCTACTGTAACCGCACCGATATAGCCCAAGCGCGTTTACACCCATCTAGCGTCGTTCGTGGTAGTTTCCGATCCATACGTCCATTTTGATGCAAAGAACTCTTACAGGTATTTTTATGCCCATTAAAACTGTTGTCTGGGGTGAAAACGTTCATGAGCAAACCAATGCTGTGGTCGCCTCACTGTACCCAAACGGCATGCATGGCTGCATCGCCGATGCACTCAACCAAGATCCAGACATTCAAGCCAGCACTGCTACGCTACAAGAACCCGAGCATGGCCTCAGCCAGCAACGTTTGGATGATACGGATGTACTGATCTGGTGGGGACATGCCGCCCACGGTGATGTGCGGGACGAAGTCGTTCAAAGAGTCGCTCTGCGGGTTTGGGCAGGTATGGGTTTGATCCTACTGCACTCAGCCCATTTCGCTAAAATATTCAAACATCTGATGGGCACGCCTTGCAATCTCACCTGGCGCGAAGCCGGAGAAAGAGAGCGCCTGTGGGTGACCTCCCGCAACCACCCGATTGCCCAAGGGTTGCCTTTACACTTCGAATTGGAAAACGAAGAGATGTATGGAGAGCCATTTGGTGTACCAGAACCCCTAGAAACTGTGTTTATCAGTTGGTTTCAGGGGGGAGAGGTTTTCCGCTCTGGCCTGACTTACCGGCGAGGCGCTGGCAATATATTTTACTTTCGCCCCGGACATGAAACTTACCCAACCTACCACGACGCCAACGTTAAAAAAGTTCTGATCAACAGTGTCAAGTGGGCGAATAACGAGTCTCATCCTGTCATGGATGTGACAGACGCACCGAATACCCCGGTGGAATCCGCTTTAGAACCGATACAGGAACGTGGCCCCAAGCTACACAGTGATGGCGAAGAAGGGTTTAAATAACCATGACGATCCGATTGTTGATTTTGGGTACCGGTGGCATGGCCAATACTCATGCCTCATCGTTTAAGTCCATCAAAGGCGTTGACGTCATTGCGGGAGTTGATACCAACTCAGAAAATCTCGGTAGCTTTTGCGACAAATACGACATTAAGCATCGCTTTGAATCGCTTGAAGCAGCACTTGAGTGGGGAGAGTTCGATGCTGCTTGCAACGTGACACCCGACCGAATACATCACCCCACCACTTTGCCATTATTGGCTGCCAAAAAACACGTTTTGTGCGAAAAACCGTTAGCGGACAATTATCCAGCAGCTCAAGAAATGGCCGCTGCTGCAAAGCAGTCCGGGGTTGTGAACATGGTTAATCTCAGCTACCGCAACGTCGGTGTCCTTCATCAAGTTAAAGAGATCGTCGCCAATGGAGAGATTGGAGACATTCGCCACTTTGAAGCCTCCTACTTACAAAGTTGGTTAACCCAACCGGCATGGGGAGACTGGAAAACCGAAGAGCAGTGGTTGTGGCGACTGTCCACAGCGCATGGCTCACTCGGCGTTTTGGGCGATGTGGGCGTACATATTCTCGATCTTGCGACATACGCGGCTGGGAAAGATGCCACCGACGTATCGTGTCGATTAAAAACATTCCACAAAGCAAAAGACGATAAAATTGGACCCTATCCTTTGGATGCCAATGACAGTTTCGCTATGCATCTGTCTTTGGGAGACACCTGTGCAGGCGTTATACATGCCAGCCGATTCGCCTCCGGACATTTAAACGATCTGAAACTGCGACTATACGGCACCCAAGGTGGTATCGAACTCATTCACAGTAATGGTGAAGATAGTTTGCGCATGTGCACAGGTGAGGATCTGCAATCAGCCAAGTGGCGGAACATAGAACCCAAACCGATTGAATCGTTATATAAACAGTTTGCTCAAGCTATCGCGCAAGGTACCAATGTCCAACCCAGTTTTGAGCGTGGCGCAAAATTGCAACGAGTTATCGATCTCGCCATGGACTCGAATGAGCAGAATTGCACCTCGCTTAGCATCTAGTCATTCGAATTGAGATTAAGGCAACAAGTGTGCAGCACCGGAGATACGAATTGAAGCGCCTTTGATGTCATCAAACTCTGCGCAAATTAACGAACGAGACCCCATATCTTCACCTTGAACAATGTCAATGCGACCGCCATGAGGCCACGCAATATCGCGTAAATAACCTGAAAGCGCAGCCGTTGCAGCACCTGTAGCGGGATCTTCATAAACTCCACCGGACGCAAAAGGATTTCGGGTATGAAACAATTGGTTATTTTCGGCATAAGCGAATACCACGGTTACTAAATTATTAGAAAGCATAAATTCACGGCCCGCTGGCAATGAATAGCTCAAGGCCGCGAGCGCTTTGCGAGAGCGCAATCCGATAAACAGATGGTTTGCACCTCCATGAACCAGAGCTGCGGGCAAATTTGGATCCAAATCAGCCTGGGAATAACCAAACAATGCCAATGCTGTAGACAAAACACCTGTACTAACTGGCCTTGAAAAAGTCGGAGGAGACTGTAACGCAGCCGATAAGCGACCGGAGTGGACAAAACCCTCGACGGTTATACTCGATTCATTCAATTGTAGTGAGTATAATCCCGCACCCTGCTCACTCGCCAATGCAGCTCCTAATGCAATTGTGGCGTGACCACAAAACGGTACTTCTGTTTCCGGGGAAAAATAACGAACTCGCCAGCTATCATTAATAGGCATCGCGAAAGCCGTTTCTGAAAAACCGACATCAGCCGCGATCGATTGCATCTCAGATGTTGTAGGGTGCTCATTAGCCAAATGGACACCAGCAGGATTCCCCCCTTTACCTGTATCAGAAAACGCAGAAATCTTTAGTAATTTCAAAACCTCTCCATGATTCTCAAACTGCACGACCGGCACATCACAAGAAACGCTAGCGCTTTTTCAACCATGCAATAACACGATGAAGCTATTACAATAAAACTTATGTCCAATGTTCATCCGTTACATTTTGCCGTTTTCAGCTTTAATCGAGGAATATTTCTCGAGCACTGCATTAGCAGCCTGGTTGCCTGTGTCGATAATCCCACAATTACCATCTATGATGATAACAGCACCGATGGAGAAACGCTGAATGCACTGGATCGACTCTCGTCACACCACCGAGTAGTACAACCCAAAATTTCGGCGAACAGCAAACACGGCGGCTTGTCCGCTAATATGCAACTAGCTACTGAGGAATGCACCGACCCCGTAAACTTATGCTACGTGCAAGATGACATGCAAATGGTCAGGCGCCTTAGTAACTCCGATCTTCAGTCAATCGATGATTGCTTAGAGGATCCAACAACGGCATTTGTCCACCCTGTATTTATGAAGGGCTGGAATCGCAAAAAAGACCTTGAACGAACCGAATACCAGGCTGCCACACACAGCTACACGCGTCGACCGGATAAGGCCGGTGCCGGAATATTTTTTGCCGATGTCATGATTGCCCGACCCTACCAATTAAAACAGGCCAAATGGACCTTTTCCAGCCGGGAAAAAACTAATGAACTGTTGGCACGGCAATTATTTGGGCCCATGCAGTTTTTGTTTTCACCATTTTTGATGTGGCTGCCCTCAGTGCCCACCTACCGGGGGAAGCAAAGCACACTGGCCCTGCGTATCGGTGAAAAACGCCATCAATGCGGATTCCACCCTATTGACATGATGAGTGATAGCCACATAGAGGCACTTAAAACGAGAAATAAGGATCAGCTCCCAGTCGCCGAGGATTGGCTCACCTTGAGCAATCAAACTCTACCCGACCCATGGGTATATGAACCCATGCACGGTTCGCGATCATTGAAATGGCTGAACCGATTGGAACTGACCATAAGAAAAAGGTAGTGCAACTTCTAAACTCGAGTACTCACTGATCGATCTATGTAGTACGGATGCCGAGTTAGCGCGATTGAAAGTATTTAACTATGCGGCTTTCTTCTACGTGCAGCTCTTGATCAAATTCTTCAGTCGCTCCTCTAACGGTGTAAAATCGCCAATTGGTGGTCAGAGGTTTGTAATGCAGAAAAACCCAAGAATCGGATGAAACACTTTGCCGCCAAAAACCAAGTTTCACTTTGCCATTGTGGGTATTTGACATACGATGTGCAGCGCTTCGCATTAAATACTTATGAGCACGCCTACGAGTACGTCGCATACGGAATGAAAAATCTCTTACCGTGGGAAGTTCAGAGTCGTCCTTCACACCGATGCTAGGAACCCAGTAGCTGTCAAAACGCAACAAACCGATACGACTGAAAGTGCGATTAACAAACTGCTTCAACACATTTTTTTCTACGCAATCATCGTTTGCAGGTAGTAAATATTCATCAATATCAAAATGCCCTACCCAAGTCGCTGACGCAAAACACTGGTAGACATGATTATTTTGAGTAGCTTGGCAAAATTGGTTGTAGTAGCTGCGAATGGGGCCATAAGCAAATGGCCAATCAACGACAATTATAGTCATTGAGGACTGGTGCAGAGCCAACTCACTGGCAAGCGCTTCTATGTTATCGCTGCCGTTGTCATAAATAACTACCCGATCGGCTCCCAAGTGTTCTACATAGCTACACCAATCCAGCACCCACTCCACCGGATTGTTCTTTTGCAATGTCACAAATTGCAACTCAACCGAACTTACCGATTGGCGCTCGGCGACGGCCTGATGGATAAATCCATTCGAACACCTCAAGGTAACCTGGAGCGATTTTTTCTGTTGCAAAGATTTTGGTAGGCAAAACTCGAAAAAACTGACCCTGTCATGATTGCTAATTCGAGCGGTAATGCCATCTGCATACTCACCATCATCGCTACGCACATCGAGTTTCATGGGCAACAAATGAGTGCTCAGATTTACTAGTGGAGGACCAATTCCTCTTATGCTGCAACCATCACTATGAATGAACAGATCGTTAAAAATTACGTGGGTCTCGAAATTTTCGTAATCAGACTCATCGAGCAAAGGCCGATCATCCAAATGAGACCGTACATGGTAGAACGTTCGACTCAATTCTCCCTCTGCTGGTAAATACACAGGATTTGGAGAGTATCTGACAAGTTCAGCCATCAATCTCAACAGCAGATGAATTGGTGTTGTCGAGAAGCACATTGCGAGCACTGCTGGCTCGCTCACGGTATCCGTAGTCTTTAATGAGCCTTGGAACGATTCCTCCTGAATCATGCACCCGTTCTATCACAATATGATTCGGCCATAGAGTTTTCGGTGCATTTTGAAAAAAATGGGCCAGCACTTTAAGCTCATGCCCTTCGATGTCGATCTTAAGCGTACCTATTTTGGTAATACCGTGCTCCTCGCAGAGTGCAATCAACGTGGAGACGTGAACATCAAAGATATTCCTGTTCGCCTGATTGACATCAGCCAATTCTGAATTGTTGGATGGCCTGTCTTTATGCACCGCTAATTGATTACCACCACTTTGGTATTCTGATCTTTGCAGAGTTCCCACACCTTCATAGTCACTTAGTGCCAGCGGTACAGACTCTATAATCAGACCATTATTGCGGGCATTAAATTTCATTCTATTTGCCAACAAAGGATCTGGTTCAATCGCGATCACTCGAACACCAGGACACTGTCTAGCCGCAATCAGGCTATAGAGTCCCACATTGGCCCCGATGTCTAAAAATACGTCCCCTGTGTACAACGAATTGCACACCCAGTCTAATTCTTCGGCGTCGTAGAATTGCGGAGAGAATAACAAGGTTGTTTCGCAGTAGTTTCCGCGTGTCAGAAGACGCATAAACAGACCCAAGACATACACATCAAACACCCGGGGCTGGGCATTTTTAATTGGCCCTCGAACTAGCTTACTGACGGAATAAAATGGCCGCCTGGTCCGCGGTAAACCATACAACACACCAAACAGAAACCGGGCTAACCCGCTAGGTTGGAACTCACCCCATGAGCGGGATTCATCGAAGGCCGTACTGGGATTATTCACACAAACCTGGATTTACTTAGATACCAGCGACCCATTCTACCGTTGTTCGACGGAGGGTGCTTTTGTCGGACTCAAAACTCGTCTATATTAGCGCGCCTGAGAAGTTCATCCGCCATTCGAGTGCACCACCCATGACTACCGTCGTTAATTCTTGGAACGAGTTTGATCCGCTAAAACACATTATCGTAGGGCGTGCTGATCACACTTGCATCCCCCCTAATGAACCAGCCACAGAAGCGAAAATTCCAGAAGACAGCGATATGCGTGGTATGTGGGGGCCTCGCCCACTAGACACAGTTGAAAAGGCCAATGCTCAGCTTGACCATCTGGTAAAAGTGCTGGTGGATTTGGGGGTTAAAGTAGACCGTCCAACACCGATACAGTGGAACCAGGCTGTTTCCACGCCAGACTTTCAAACTGCAAGCCAGTTCGGCTGTATGCCACCTCGTGATGTTCTGCTCACTGTCGGCAATGAAATACTGTCAGCGGCGATGTCCTTCCGCTGCCGTTATTTTGAATATCTTGCCTATCACGATCTGATGCAACAGTATTTTGATGAAGACCCCCATTTTCGCTGGGAACAAGCCCCTCGTCCTCGACTTGGTCAACCGTCTTACCAGCAGGGTTACTTCGATGAAATCACGATCGAAGAGCGATTGGATCGAACCGCAAATCTGGATTTTGTTACCACAGAACACGAACCACTGTTCGATGCCGCTGATGTGATGCGCCTAGGGAAAGACCTCTTTTGCCAGCATGGCCTTACAACCAATCGGCGCGCCATGGAATGGCTACAGAGACATTTTCCCAATCATCGTATACACGCGGTAAATTTCCCGGGCGATCCGTATCCGATTCATATTGATGCCACGTTTGTACCGCTGCGGCCGGGGTTGATAATCAACAACCCCAATAGACGGTTACCGGAAGCTCAGCGCAAAATATTCGCAGAAAACGATTGGGAAATTGTCGATGCTGCGCCGCCAGCACACAATTCGCCACCACCTTTGTGCTACTCAAGCATTTGGTTATCGATGAACTGTTTGGTAGTCGATCACAAGACCGTGATTGTGGAAGCCAGTGAAGTGTATCAGCAGGAACAAATGGACAAACTGGGCATGAATGTTATTCCCGTACCCTTTAGGGACGCCTATCCGTTTGGGGGCGGCTTGCATTGCGCAACTGCTGATGTAAATAGGGAAGGTACATGCGAAGACTACTTTCCAAAACAAGTGCCCGGGACTCTGTTGCGCAACTAGTAGCAATATTCCTAGTAGCTAGTTGCTATGAAGCCACACACACTTTCAAGAAGCCCCGGCGCAAACTGCACCGAGGCATCCGACGAGACTATACTTACTCAGTGTTTATTCATCAAACACAAGATCGGTGTTGTACCAAAACTCTTCACCACTCACAACCGTACTACCATCGCTGACGGTATAACTGAATGTTTCAGGGTTTCCATTGTCGGCATTGATGGCCAAAGAGCTACCATCTGAATGGGTCATAACGATTTGACCGGTCGTCGGGTATAAATCGGAACTGCCGTATGCCAAAGCTGGGTTAATAGTAATGGTTATGGTTTCGTTGTTATCAGATATTGTCGCAGATGCCTGTAGCGACTGTTGTCCGGTGCTACTCGACGCTGACGCTGTCATACTAAAATTGGTAAATACTAGGGTTCCCTCTGAATCAACAAGCGTTAATGAAGGTCCAGACATACCATAGTTAAATCCATTGTCATCACCAGAAAATGACACCGAAACACTTCCATCTATAGATGCGATCTCAGCACCATCTATGGATGTAAATTCGTCAAAGATAATAGTGAAAGAAGCAGATTCGCCATTTTCCGATTCAAAACCACTAACGGTTACTTCCCCGTTGGATCCGATACCATCAATGACGCAATCATTATAGATGTAACCAGAACTTGTGATGTTGCCAGTAGAGTCATCAGTATCGGTATAAACAGTGACACTGCCGCTATCGCAAACGATGGTATCTTCAGAGCGAGCCCTATTGATAAATTCCTGCATGGATCCGGATGCATCCAGCCCTGAGGAACCCGCGCCGCCCAAACCTACAGAAAACAAACGACTCAGCGAGGCGCCTAGATCGTTCGCAAAATCATAGCCTTCATCAGCGTCAAAATAGGGACCCTGCCCGCCACCGCCTGAACCGCCATCCGTCCCAGCATTGCTGCCACCATCTGTCGCTGTCGAACCACCATCTACTTCAGGGTTGTCACCGTCGCTGTCGGAACACGCAACTAACGCCAATGCGCTCGTTAGGAGGGCCGCAAGCCCAATACCATATTTTGACATTTCTCTACTTCCAGGTTGGGTTGAACGTTATTTCAGGATTCCTCTAACCCCTTGCAAATTGCAGCCCAATCCATCCATCACGGAATACTTGCGATTGATCCACTGCTCCTGATTCAGCGCATTTTTAACGATAAAAGTGCCGGTAGAAAAAACATATTCAGAACTAAACCAACACACAAGGATACGATTGACAAAAAACCGACATCAGAAACAGTCGGTGTCGTGCTGACCACCAGAGTGGAAAATCCAGCTATGACAACCACTTGAGCCGCCACAATAGCCGGGCCAATGGCTCTGATCGCAATCGCCGTAGCCTCGTGGATCGAAAGCTGCGAAGCCAACCGCTTTATATGGAAGACCAGATGTACGGAATGATCCACAACCAAACTCAGTCCCAAAGTAAACACGATAATCGTCATAAATCTAACGGGTTGATTGGCCATAACCAAAAAGGCCGCCACGGCGAAGACCGATCCTAGTCCGGGAAGTAAACAAATAGCAGCCAGTAGGACTGACCGAAAGGCTAGCGCCAACAGTAGCAATACCGCTCCAAATGCCACAATGAGACTGATCACCACGTCATCTAATATTCGATCGCCCATTCTAGACGCCACCACTACTCCGCCGGTAAGTCGTACTTGAACATCAGTGCTTTCCTGATTAATGGAATCAACCGCTCTCTGAATCTCAATCAACCTCTCGCTGAGTTGCTCTTCATCAACATAAAATAATCGTGCAGTTAACTGGGCACTGGCCGAATCAACATCAAAGAGTCTGGCCTGTGTCGCCGGTGGAATGGCAGCTACTTTGTCCACCACTCGAATTCCTGGCAATACCGGCAGTACACTTGCCAAGGATTGCCAGGAAGTCTGCGTTTGAGTTTCCAGTGCGCTTTGTATCTTTGTCAGAGTTACAGCTAATCGCCGACCCGGTTTAAACGTCTGGGCATCAGAAAATTCAACCCAAACTTGCACTGGCATCACGCCGTTGAAGTCGGCATTTGCTTCAGATACAGCAACGAGAAACCTATGCCCGGCTGGTAGATTTTCACCCAACGAAAACGCCGACTTTAGTTGAGGTGCTAGTGCTCCTACCAGCAGAAAAAACACGGCAAATAACATCACTCGGTATTTTTTAAAACTCATCTGTCTTGCCAGGAGTCGAGCCATCAGTGATCCATTGCTGTTGTCATCCTGAGAAATATTCACAAATCGATTTAGCAAAAAAAGAGTTAAAGGCAGCAACAACAAGACAACGACAAACACAGTCAAAACCGCAAATATTCCCAACCACGCAAATTCGCGTACCACTAAAGAAGATGACAAAGCCAATGAGCCAAAACCTGCCGCCGTGGTCAAACTGGTTATAAAACACGCTGGCCCCATCCATCGATAGGTATTTCGAATGCTTTGCAACAGCGAATGAGTGCTCTGTATTTGATTCACGCCGTGATGGCAAATAAACAATGAATCAGTAAAAGCAACCACAAAAACCAATACACCAATTATTTGAGTGAGCAGTGACAGGCTTATTTGCATCCAGCCCATCGCCCCATACACAAGCAACATACCGAGCAGCGGGGATGAGATTGAAACAAACACCATGGACAATTGCCTAAAGTAGGCCCAGCCCACTAAAACAGCCGCCAAAGCACCAAGAGCCGTGTACAACCACACATTGGTGTTTAAGCTCCTAGCCAACGCATCCGACAAAATAGGCAGCCCGATCCAATCAACAGTAACTGATTGGGTATTCGATTCAACCACCTGCTGAATTTGTCGAATTGTCTTAGAGAAATGCTCTGAATCGGCAAAGGCCGACTCTCTGAGTAGGATCGATACAAGGGTTGAGTTATGGTCTGGAGAATAAAACGAGGTGTCTATGACGGGATTGGCCTGTAAATATTGTTCAAGTGATGCAGCGGAAGTTAATCGTTTTTGGGCACGGGGATCACTCAGCACCGAGTAGACTTCAGACACCGTTGGCAACTGTAACCACTGCCTTTGCCAGGCAGCCAACTGTTCGATGACTGCTGGCTCCAAAACAGCACCTCGAACAACGAGTTGAATTTGTTGACGCTCAATCGGATAAATGGAACTAAATTTTTCATACTGTCGATACAGTTCCGAGTCACTGGCTAAAAATCGCTCCGGTGTGTAATCGGTGTGTATTCGTGATAAACCAGTTATACCGACAAGGGCAATAACTAAGACCAACAGCCAGCAACCCCGAATCTGATTCGTAAGCGACATCGTTACACTATCCAGCCAATCTGAGGATCGTTGACAATTTACGGTGATGCATTACCGCTAGTATACGGGCTCGCCGTGCTCGATATAGACAAACAACGATCATGGGCCTGTGGATCCCCAAAACAATGATGGCGGTTCTCGGTCAAAACATCCCGATTCGTAAGTCTATAATGATGAAGATTCTTTCGAGGCAATCATTCCGTTATGAAGCAATCTCGATCAAACCATAGCCAATTATCTGAGCCAAGTGTAGAACTTGCTGCCTGTTTGCTCAACGCGATAGAACGGGACATATTGCCGCTCACTCGAAAAGGTGTATCGCAAGGCAATAAACTGTTTGGTGCTGCGTTACTGCGCAAATCTGACCTTAGTACTTATCTTGCAGAAACCAACAATGAGCTGGAAAATCCACTTTGGCACGGAGAAATGCACCTGTTAAAACGCTATTACGAAGTGGAGGAGGCAATACGAGAGCCTGTTGAAGATCTTTTGTTTTTATCCACTCATGAACCATGCAGCTTATGCCTATCGGCCATCACTTGGACTGGTTTTGATAATTTTTACTATTTTTTTACCTATCAGGACTCACGAGACGCCTTTGACATTCCGCACGATCTAAAGATTCTGGAGGAAGTGTTCAACATCGGTGAAGAAGGTTAT
>JAHQVR010000244.1 GCA_019634245.1 Gammaproteobacteria bacterium | reverse complement strand
TGTTTTCAAATTGATCAGCAATGTCCTGTAGTTGCGATTCGGCGGCAGCGCAGTTCGTTGCCAGCGTTGATTTAAAATCATCATCCAACCATAACTTTAATAGTGTGCTACCAGCTACAAAGGCTAACTGATTGCCGCGAAACGTTCCGGTGTGCTCACCCGGTTGCCATATATCGAGACTGGAGTGAATGAGCAATAAAGATAACGGAAGTCCACCACCGATTGACTTTGATATGCACACCACATCTGGAATGATATTCGCTGCTTCAAAACTAAAAAAATCTCCCGTGCGCCCATTCCCTGTCTGGATGTCATCAACGATCAGTACGATATCGAGATCGGTACAAAGGCGACGAATTTCCTGCAACCATGCATTGCTGGCAACATTGATGCCGCCTTCTGCCTGTACGGTTTCGAGAATAATGGCAGCTGGCAGAGGAATTCCACTGCTTCCATCGTTTAGCAGTGTTCTGAGCTGGGCAGCTGTATCGGCACCATCGCGAAAGTAGTTATCAAAAGGCATAAAACTGACATTGGAGTGGGCGCCATAGTGTTCATCGTGATAGTACTGATTTCCAGTCAAGCTCAACGCACCCAGGCTGTGACCGTGATAAGCATTAGTAAAACTAATTATGTGTGAGCGTTTTTTTGCCTTACGAGCGAGTTTGATGGCTGCTTCCACCGCATTGGCACCTGTTGGGCCAGTGAATTGAACGCGGTAGTCCAAGTGGCGCGGTTTGAGTATGACTGAATCTAGGGTTTCGAGAAATTCAATTTTTGCCGTTGAGGCTAGGTCGAGTCCGTGCATCAACCCATCAGCCTGTAAGTGTTCTATTAAGGCCTGCTTTACGTTTGGGTTGTTATGGCCATAGTTTAGCGTGCCGGCACCTGCGAGAAAGTCGATGTATTCTCTACCACTGGTATCTTGTAATTTGGCATTCAATGCTGTGTTGAATACAGTGGGAAAGGATCGGCTGTAGCCGCGTACGTTCGACTCAAGTCGGTGAATCGCGTCAAACTGATGGGTTGTTGTGCTCACGCCGGTATTGTCCGAATCTTGCTATGCCTGACTGCAGTACTCATCTATCGAGGAGTCTTATAACGCGTTATCGGCAGCACAACACTATTTCTCAATAAAAGTGTGAACCTTGTCAAGCACCCATTGACGTAAAGTTGTGCTGAGCAACATCATGGCCAGAACATACACAGTTCCAGTCACCGCGCTGCCTAGAAAAAGGTCAATGAAGGGAGTGTTTGTGTGGACCAGTGCACCCAACAGATAAGCTGGAATCGCGCAACCGATGGCTAGCCCCACTGTGGTCCAGGGAATGGCGACCGGCAAAGTTTTTCGAGCATCAGAATAGACACCGATGGATCGAACGCACATAGCCAAAAAGGTGGCTATAGCGGCTGCTAACAGACCGTAGCGGGGTATGAAAGCAAAGTTAAGGGCTAGGTTGATAAAAAACGCTATAACGGTCCATTTGACCAATAGACCAGTGCGCTTATCGATGAACACACCGGCAGCCGCAATACAGATAGCACCCACCAATAGGTACCCAGTTGCAAACCAAGGTATAACCAAAAGGCCATCACGATACTTCTCGCCAGCTAAAAACAGCACTAGTTGTGGCGCTGCTATGCAGAACACGACCAATACGCCAATACCAATGGCGACGTAGAGAGTCAAGGCGTTGTTGAGAAACGCTACCGTTTCAGCTCTACCCTTCTCTTCAAACAACTTGACATAGTGAGGCACGATGGCGCTTTGCAATGCCAATATCAGCACCCACTCCAAATACATACAGATGTTTACAGCCGCTGCATACTGTCCCAGTGGAGCAGCACCGAGGTAGGCCTGAATCACATATCGATCGCCAGTTTCAAGTAATACCGCGGTGAGTTCCGCTAACATAGCCGGAATACCATAGGCGACCAGGGGCGTCAAAATCGACGTTTGCAAACTCGGTTTAATCTGACTTAAGTAAGAACGACAGTAAAAACCAACGACCAGCAAAAAGATCAGTTCACTGAGTATAAATAGCTTTAGTGCCCGTTCCGAGCTGAGCCCGATCAGTACTACAATAGTGATGATCCCGAGTAAGCGAAAACACTTTTCAGTGACGGTAATCGTACTGATGGTGTGACTTTGCTGATCGGCCTGTAGCAGATTGGCCAGCAAGCTATGCGCAATCTTAATCGGTACCAGGGCCGTTCCGATTAAAAACAAGCGGTGCAACAACGGTGTGTCATCAATTAAAGGCAGTGCGAATTGGGTATAGACAAGCCACAGGAAGGTGCCAATCAGGGTGAGTACAACGATTGCACTGGCAACATTACTTAATAGCCGATTCAGGTGTTCGGCGCCACGGGTTTGAGCTTCACTATAAAAACGCATTAGGGCACTTTGTAAGCCCAGTTTTGCAAAGGAGACAAAAATAGTGACGGTGGCACTGACTAAGCCTAAAAGTCCATAGTCCTCGACACTGAGTGATCGGGTTAATAGAGGAAAGCTGAGTAGACCCAGCAGCGCACCCAATAGTCCGGCCGACAAGTAATTTCGGAAATGTCTAATGACAGGTAACAGGGGCTTAGCCTCAATGCAGGTTAGTAATGGCCATAGATAATGTGTCGGCTAGCTTGGATTTACTTTGAACTCAATAGGCTGTGTTTAACACTTCTAGCCACGTGCTTAACTTGGGCGGTAGTCAATTGGTGATGTAGAGGTAAAGCCACTATGCGTTGTTTCATCGACTGTGCCTTCGGAAATTGCGGCCAATTTACCGCCGGATGCATATGCTGCCACCAATGGAAAGATTCGATATTGTCTAACGCGAGATCGGCAACCAGCTTCTGAGGGTTATCCACCACGAGTGGAAAATACAGTGGGCAGCATTGCTCGGGCAAGTGACTGAACAACGGCTTTGCTATTGTCTTAAGACGGTCATCGTTCAATTCGGCAAGCCAGAGTTTATAGTGCTTTCGCCTGGTTTCTAAAATGACTTGAGCATCAGCTTGCTGTAAAAGTCGGTACATACTGGTCGACATACTTGTGGTATAGATGCCAACTGCATTATCACCCTCAACATCAGCGGTTGCCCAATTGGAGTTTCGCCAAGCACCCATTTTTCTACCCACTTTTAGCGTCATCATGGGTAGTGCACAGAGCGCAATACCGAGTAAAGACTGCCAGCGTTTTAGTTGCGTAGAATCATATGAACGATAGTGTTGCTGTATGGAATAGCACAGACGATGTAGCCAAGGAACGAAATCGGGTTGGAGCGTTGATTGTTCTACTTCATTGCCTGTAGGGTCAGCGTGACCGATAGAGTGATTGGAAACGCAGAGGCCGCCTTCGGTTAACGCAACCGTTTTTCTCGGGCTGAATATAGAACAGGAGCCAAAGCTACCCAGAGGTTTATGTGCATGTTGACCAAATAGTGCATGCGCACAATCTTCCAGCAACGCTGTATTCGTCGTTATGCACAGTTGTTGAAGTTCTTCAATCTGAACCTGTGGAAATCCAAAGTAATGTGTGACTAATAGAACCTTTATGGTGGGATCATTCGTCAACTGCTGGTAGATCTGATTCCATTGAGCATTCAGTTGCTCATCTGCGTCGTAAAACTGTAAGTGGCAGCCAGTGTAGATAAAGGGCCCAATTTCGGCGCCACAGCAGTAGGCTGGTAGCAACACGGTATCACCCGCCTGCAGGTCTAACTCTACTGTAGCCTGGTGTAAGGCGGCGCTACCATTGAATGTAGCAACAGTTTTACAGTTATTGTGAGTTAACGGGTAGATAGGAAGAGGCTCTTGAGTGCCGTTACGTTTGAAAATGACGTTTTTTAGCCATTGACTCGGAACCACTGCGGGTGCCATACCGATATGGTTATGGGCAAAGTACTGAGCGAGCGCGTGTAACAATCTGCAATTAGGAAGTGATCAAGAACACCTCGCTATCATAGCTCACAAAGGTTGAACTTAGTTAGGTGAGATCACCAACATTTGTACCACGTGATTGGTTTTGTTTTCGATGGATCGCTGGGTATCAGGGGGTATGTAACAGCTATCGTATTGCCGAAGCACAGTGGCGCCCTGGCTACTGGTGACCGTTATTTCCCCTTCTAGCACAACGTACACTTTGCCCGTTGGCGCGGCACTTTGCTCTGCACCTCCACCGGGTAAAAATGTTGAGAAGCCGACCCAATAATCTTCAAGAGACGACACCCCCTGTCCTTGTAGCCGCATGGCTGTCATACCGAAATGGGCTTTAGCGTCATAGGGTGTTGCATCATCAAAGCGGGTTATTTCAATCATCTTGAGGGATTATCCGTTGGCTGTGACGTTAGGAATCTGGTGTTGATTGAGCCTTGAGAAAATCGCGTAATCGGGCTCTTACGGCCTCGGCTTTGGCGGGTGTCCATTTGTAGAAGCCTTCGCCTGATGACATACCGAGTTTGCCTTCAGTGATCAGTTTCTCCAAGTAGGGATGGGTCGAATCTGTGCGATCAATATCGGGCATCAAAGTATCGTGAATGGCTTTGGTAAGATTCAATCCGACCAAATCTGATTGCTCGAGAGGGCCCAGCACCGACAGGCGGTTGCCAAACCCTGACTTAACCACTTTGTCGACGGTTTCCGCATCACATACGCCGTCGGCCACCAGCGCAATCGCCTCGCGTTTAAGCGCATGTTGTAATCGATTGCCGATGAAGCCTGGAATATCTTTTTTTACATGCACCGCCTCATAGCCAGCATCACCGAGCAGTTGCATCGTCTGCTGTACAACTTCCGGAGCTGTGTTCTTGGCCTGAACCACTTCCACTAGCTTAACCAAATGCGGAGGGTTCCAGAAGTGAGTGCCCAGTATACGATCTTGGTGTAGCGCCTTTGTGGCGATTTCAGTGATCGGTAGGGCTGATGTGTTGGAGGCGATGATGGTGTCTGGCGATACGATGGCTTCTAACTCAGCCACGATAAACTGTTTTATATCAAGATCCTCGGTGGCGGCTTCTATCACCAAGTTAGCCTCGGAAGCGGCATCTCGCAGCTGAGCACAAATTTGGATAGCGTCTTTGTACTGAGCGTCATGCCCAAGTGTTTCAGCGGCTGCACTCAAGCGCTCAGGCAGTGAATCCAAAGCTGCTGCTGTTCGATCAAAAATCGATACGGTATGTCCTGTGGACGCAAGCGTGTACGCAATCGCATGGCCCATCAGTCCGGCGCCCACCACAGCGATGTGCTGTTGACTCTGGGTTCTTGGCATGCCCTTATCCAGCGGTAAATCCACCGTCGACATACATGATTTGGCCGGTGCAGAAGTCTGATGCCGGTGATAGCAGATAAAGGGCCATGCCCATTAAATCCTCTGCTTCAGCAAGGCGTTGTAACGGAATTCTTGCGAGTGATCGCTTACGAGTCGCTTGTCCGAGAGGATCATCGCTCCACATCCAGGCGGTGAGTTTGGATCGAAATACGGTGGGAGCGATAGCGTTGACAGTGATTCCGTATTGGCCCCATTCGGTTGCCAGTACACGAGTTAGCGCATCAGTGGCACCTTTCGATGTGCAGTAGCCGGTATAACCCGAAACGTTGCCATGGCGTCCTCTCACGGAGGACATTAATAACACTTTGCCCTTGATGTTGTTCTCTATCCAGTAGCCGCCAATGGCTTTTGCCATGACCCAAGGTCCTTTGACATTCGCATCCATCACCGATTGCCAAACTTCGTAGTCTTGTTCCTGAATAAAGCCTGCTTTGTTGAAACCCGATGCGATGACAAGCTGGTCAACTCTGCCAAAACTTTGCAGTGCAAAATCTTTTATGGCTGTTGCATCTTCAACAGAGTCTGGGCGACGCTGAAAGGTTACTGCCTCACCGCCCACTTCGGCAACTTCTGCCTTAACCGCTTCAAGTTCGTCGGCTGAACCGGAGACCAGCACTAGCTTGCTGCCCAGTGCACCGAGTGTTAGCGCGCAAGCTCGTCCAAACGCGCCGGATGCACCGGTGATGACAGCCACCTTATCTCGAACATCAAATAGGCTGAGCGGATCGCGTAAGCTTTGGGTTATGTCACCCATAGGATTCTCCGCTAGGGATTCTAAATGTCTGTTCAGGATCAATCACCGCCATCACTCTAACACCGCAGCCTTCGCCTTCAGGCCAACGCCAGGGAAAGGCCATGAAGGTACAGCGTTTACCCGTGACCTTGTCTAGCTCACCGCCGACATTCTCAATACCCGGAATTCCGCCTTGGCACATCAAGGTTTTATGTCCTGCCTCCCAGTCTGGAAAGTCGTCCTTGACGTCTCGGCCGGTGTACTCTTTGTATTCTTCTATTAAATGTGGTTGCGAAGGGCCGAGTCCATGATCAACCAGTTTAGTCGCCATGGGGTGATCATTGGCTTGGACGTCATAGCCGACCATCTTCACTTTTTTATCGACTAACCACTGTGCACCTTCTTTGTATATGCCAGGCGAGTAAGCATAGTACTCATCGCAATCACCAATACGATGATGCATACCGGTGTTGATCATCACTATGTCCCCTGGTTGAATTTTCGGTGTGGCATTCTCTAGATCTTCAGCGGTTATCACTTCCCACTTTTTTTTGGGGATGGATACTGCAACGCCAGTACCGAAAAACGTACTCACTGGATAGCCCGTGAGTGAAGGGGTATTTTCGGTGACGTG
>JAHQVR010000025.1 GCA_019634245.1 Gammaproteobacteria bacterium | reverse complement strand
TTCAATAGCCGTCATTAAGCCGTAGCCACCGCGCACATCACCTACCACGTCATACTTGTCTTTGAGCTTAAGACAGCCTTGATATAACTGCGCTCCTCGAGCGGCCGCATTCTCTATCACATTCAAACGCTCGGTTTCAGCCAGACAAGCCAAGGCGGCGGCGGCACCGACTGGGTGGCCAGAATAGGTATAGCCATGACCTATTCTCGCCTCCGGGTTGTTTTCAAAACACTCAACGAGCTTTTCACCGAGCATTACTGCCCCAAACGGAAAATAACCGTTAGTGATCGCCTTTGCGGTACACATCATATCGGGCTGAATTCCCCAAAGCCGAGCACCTGACCAAGCTCCAGTGCGGCCATAAGCCGTTATGACTTCATCGGTGATCAACAGAATGCCATTGCGCTCGCACACCTCTTTCACCATTGGGGCAAAACTTTTATGTGGAGGAATAACGCCACCAGCACCTAGAATCGGTTCCATAATCATTGCAGCTATGGTGTTGGCTCCTTGAAAGGCAATCTCGTCTTCTAAGGCCGAAACACAATTTTGAGCCAGCGCTTCAGAATTTGTTTCATTAAAGGGGTTTCGGTAGGTGTACGGTGAAGGAATGTGAAAGCAACCTGGCAGCAAAGGCTCGTAGGCTGTACGAAAGTTAGCGTTGCCATTCACGCTAGCCCCACCGGTGTGAGTGCCGTGATAGCCCTTTTTTAAGCTTAGAAACTTCACGCGGCCAGGTTCGCCGCGTAGTTTGTGATACTGCCTGGCGAGGCGAAGGGATGTTTCCACCGAATCAGAGCCACCCGAAGTAAAAAAGGACCGACTCATACCATCGGGTTTAAAAAACTCGCTGAGTACATAGGACAACTCTATAGCGGCATCGTTCGACGTTCCACGAAAGGTCGAATAATACGGTAGCTTCGAGAGCTGATGGGTGATCGCATCTTTTACTGGCTGGCATGAATAACCCAGGTTAACGTTCCAAAGCCCACCCACAGCATCCACTACAGTATGGCCATCAATATCCGTTACAGAAACGCCGCTTGATTCCACAATAATCTTTGGTGGATTGTCGACACTATCCTGCGGTGAGGTCATCGGATGCCACATCAAGCGTCCGTTGTTCTCTTTTAGAAAATTTTCGTTTTTCATTATTGGGTAGGCATCTTGGCCCTGCGTAAGCCGAGAATTTATTGGATTTTAGCTGAACCCTTTGGGACAAAAAGATTGCAATGTGGGTCAGGCTATTTAGGTGAAAAAAGTTTGACAGATGATACTTAACAAGGCAAGCTTTTTTAAAAACTACCTAGCCTTTACCTACCGTCCACATAACCATCAAATACCAGTCTTCGAGCCGCAACATGCCCAATAAAACGATACTCGTAGTGGGAACCTATGATACGAAAGCTGACGAACTGAGCTACCTTGCCAATGTTATTACCGAACAAGATGGGCAAGTGATCACCATGGATGTGTCTGTACTCGAAGATGCACTTATCGATGTTGATTATTCAAACCATGATGTAGCCCTGGCTGCTAACAGTTCCATTGAGTATGCGAAGGCTACGAACGACGAAAATACGGCCATGCAAATCATGGCTCACGGTGCTTCGTCATTAAGCTACCAGTTGTATAGCGATGGAAAATTCGACGGCATCATTCTTATTGGTGGCACCATGGGGACAGATTTAGCCTTGGATGTTTGCAGTGCTTTGCCACTGGGTGTGCCTAAGTACATTGTATCTACCGTGGCCTTTTCGCCATTGATTTCACCCGAGCGTCTCGCCCCAGATTGCCAGATGATTCTATGGGCCGGTGGGCTGTTTGGCCTAAACGATGTTTGCAAAGCCTCTTTGAGCCAGGCTGCTGGAGCTGTTCTCGGTGCTGCCCGTGCTGTTGAGAAGCCCAAATCGATCAAACCGTTGATCGGTATGACTGCTCTGGGTACCTCTGCGTTGAAGTATATGGTGCCGTTAAAACCGGCCCTCGAAAAGAGAGGCTATGAAGTGGCCATATTCCATGCCACCGGTATGGGCGGCAGAGCGTTTGAAAGTCTAGCTGCAAAAGGTGCGTTTGCCTGCGTGTTTGACTTTTCCACGCAAGAGCTCGGTAACCATATTCACGGATCGACGATTTCAGCGGGTGCTGATCGACTAACCAATGCAGGACTCAGCGGTATTCCACAGCTGGTGGCACCGGGTTGCTATGACTTGGTGGATATCGTGGGTTGGCATGGCGTGCCTGGGAAGTGGGCGAACCACCCAAGTCACGCTCATAATCGATTACTGACATCTGTTGTGCTGAATGATGAAGAACGCCGAGAAGTTGCCCGTGCTCACTCAAAGCAACTCGCCAAGGCCACCACCGCACCCGTAGCGTTATTGCTGCCATTGCATGGCATGGGAGAATGGGACCGCGAAGGGGCTGACCTGCATGATCAGCAAGGTTTAGAGTGTTTTATCCAAGAGTTGGAGGCAACCATTCCCAACAACGTTGATGTACACCGCATTGATGGACACATAAACGACGAAATCTTTGCCACAACCGCACTGAGCATTTTCGATGACTGGCGGGCCAAGGGAGTGGTTCCTGCGTAGTAGTAAGGGAAACTTTCACGCCCCTTCACGATGCTCTATCGCATCCCAAATCTAATCACTCCTTCTGTAAACGTACTGATGGCAAAACGCAGCGGCTGATACAGCAGATTGCCGGTGCCACCAGATTCAAAGCCTGTATCCCTGTGATTTTCTTCATCCTCAAGAATGGTTTCTACGGCTGCCAACGCTTCCAGATCATCTTTGTTTCGGAGATACAAAATCTGGTTGTGTAAATGGTTAACTACCACATTCTCTACTGCCCAGGTGCAAGCCATTATGCCTCTTCTACCCATCAAAGCTGATACAAACCCCAACACGTATCCACCGATACCACACAACCAGTAGCTTTTACACTTGACGCCATTTCTTCTTTGTATTTCCTGCCAGAACACATCCAGGTGACGCCTTTCATCGGCTAGAAAGTCTTCGATGAGTGGCACAAGGTCTTTCATAAAAATCCGAGCTATCAGAAGTTGGGATCGATATATATTTACGGCACCGAATTCTCCTGCATGATTCACCTTCAGAATTTTACGGGGCGTGTCTAAACCAGTTTTACTATCGCTATATTTCATGATTTATAGTGACATAACGCTTTTGAATTAGGGGTATTGAAGCGGTGATGGATTACTATCGCCACTTTGGCCCCGCGGAGAGCTCGCCGGCGCCGGGCGCAGGCTATCTGGGCGTCTGATACTAAAGTTGCCATTGCATTTCGCTATTCCCTAACGCCGGGGTCTAAACGAGCCAACAAGTCAAGCAGGGTCTCGTATTCCTTTTTACCCAGACAACGTTTGAATCCGGCAACGATTTCGGCGGCTTGATCGGCGTTGTCATCGATTATTTTCTGACCCTTACTGGTAATTGCAATAAACTGCCGGCGCCGGTCTGATTCATCGCGCGTTTGCGTTATCAGACCCTTGTTACGCAAGGTAGACGCAATGCGGGTAAGGCTTGGGAATAGCAGGCTTGAACGATCGGCTAAGGTCTTAGCGTCCAAAGTGCCAAACTCCGATAACACCCTTAACACCCGCCACTGTTGTTCGGTGATTCCAGTTTCGGCCAGCATGTCGCGAATCGGTATCATCACGCCTTCACGTGCACGTATCAAAGCAATGGGTAGTGAACGTGATGTTGAAGGAATTTTTGCAACCATGGTCTCTCGCTATCTGTCAGATTAGATCTAAGGTTCTACTTACGCATCTGCTTGACACAAAGTCTGATTATTAATTAACATGATAACTAATGTTCACTGGAAATAAAACTCCATGACCGCGCTCGAAGACAATATCCAAAAACTTGAAAGCCATTTAGCACCTTTTCGTAACCGCGGTGTTTTAAACCGTATCGCCGGACAGGATCACGCGGGTACGGCTGACACTTTTGAGAGTCTATCTCCGGTAGATAAGAGTGTGATCTGCAAAGTCGCTCAGGGATCCGCTGGGGATATCGACACCGCTTCAATCGCAGCCTCAACAGCCTTTCCACAATGGCGCGACATGGTCCCATCGAAACGACGAGAAGTATTGATCAAAATCGCTGAGGGCATCGAAGCTCGAGCGGAAGAGATTGCGTTGTGCGAATGCTGGGACACTGGTCAAGCGTATAAATTTATGGCCAAAGCGGCGCTACGAGGTGCCGAAAACTTTCGCTATTTCGCCGATCAGGTGATTCAAGCACGCGATGGACAAAACCTACGCTCCCCGACGCTAATGAATGTGACCAGCCGGGTACCTATAGGTCCTGTCGGAATAATCACCCCATGGAACACGCCCTTCATGTTGTCTACCTGGAAGATTGCTCCGGCACTCGCTGCCGGTTGTACGGTGGTGCATAAGCCAGCCGAAGCCTCTCCATTGACGGCTCGTTTGCTAGTCGAGATCTGCGAAGAGGCCGGATTACCACCCGGTGTACTCAATACGGTAAATGGATTTGGAGAGGTTGCTGGTAAAGCACTTTGTGAACACCCACTAATCAAAGCAATCGCATTCGTAGGAGAGAGTCGCACTGGAAGCTCTATCGTTAAGCAAGGGGCTGACACACTCAAGCGCAACCATCTCGAACTAGGGGGCAAAAACCCGGTGATTGTATTCGACGACGCTGATTTGGAACGAGCCCTTGACGCTGTTATTTTTATGATTTATTCGATTAATGGTGAACGCTGCACATCATCTTCCCGGCTGTTGATACAAGACACCATTCGCGAACAATTCGAAGCAGAGCTTGTTGAAAGAGTGAGTAAAATCAAAGTAGGGCACCCACTGGACCCTGCCACCGAAGTTGGGCCACTAATATCCGAGGAGCACTTTAAAAAGGTAACTGGTTACTTCGACATAGCTAAAAAAGATGGCGCACATATCGCCATTGGGGGTGAGTCTATAGGTAAGGTGGGTTATTTCGTTAGACCGACATTATTTACACACGCGACGAATCAAATGCGTATCGCTCGAGAGGAGATCTTCGGCCCCGTCCTGACATCGATACCTTTCTCCACGGAGGAAGAGGCATTGCAGATCGCGAATGATACCGACTATGGCCTCACTGGCTACGTCTGGACCAATGATCTAACGCGAGCTCTTCGGTTCACAGACAAACTTGAAGCTGGAATGATTTGGGTGAATTCTGAAAACGTTCGCCACTTACCAACACCATTCGGAGGTATTAAACACAGTGGTATCGGCCGTGATGGTGGCGATTGGTCGTTCGATTTTTACATGGAGCAAAAGCACATCGGATTTGCCATGGGGCAGCATAAAATTACGAAGTTGGGAGCGAGCTAATGCCAATACCCGCGCCCAATCTCTACCCGGAGTTTAATACAGTACGACTAAGTCATGTCTGTCTGAATGTCAAAGATTTAGAAACATCACGGTCGTTCTACACCGAAATTTTGGGTTTTCAGGTCACCGACCATAGCGATTCGCATATCTATCTTCGAGCGATGGAGGAGAGAGGACACCACAGTGTGGTATTACAAAAATCGGCATCACCTGGAACGGTTCAAGTTGTGGGTTTTAAAACCTTTGATGACGCAGATCTGGACAAAGCGGAACGCCATTTCTTACAGAAGGGACGGCCAACAGCATGGGTAGAAAGACCCTACCAAGGCCGAACACTACTAACCTCTGACAACATTGGCATTCCGATTGAGTTTTATCAAAAAATGGACCGATTGGATTCGATTCACCAGCGCTATGCGTTATACAACGGTGTGAAGCCTCTGCGAATCGACCATGTTAACTATTTCTCCCCAGATGTAGATGACTCAGTGGCGTTCTATAGTGACTTCGGCTTTCGAGTAACCGAGTACACCGAAGATGAATCCAGCAAGAAACTCTGGGCCGCCTGGTTGCATCGGAAAGGCGGCGTGCATGACATTGCCTTTACCAACGGCAATGGCCCGCGTTTACACCATATCGCCTTCTGGGTGCCCACACCACTTAATATCATTGACCTATTGGATTTGATGGCAACTACCGGTTACGTATCTAATATCGAACGCGGCCCAGGAAGGCATGGCATTTCAAACGCGTTTTTTCTGTATATTCTAGATCCCGACGGGCATCGCATCGAGATCTATTGCTCTGACTATCAGACTGTCGATCCCGATCTGGAGCCTATAAAATGGGATCTTAAAGATCCACAGCGTCAAACTCTCTGGGGAGCCCCAGCACCACGCAGCTGGTTTGAGCATGGAACCGAATTCGTTGATGTGAAACCTGTCGACGCCCAGTTGAAGGCCAGCCCGATTATCGCACCATGACACAGACACTCCTAAACCAAATGCGTTTCGCCACCTATACAGCCGATGATGTGCTGTTTTATGGCGCTGTCACCGATGATGGAATGATTGCGCTGAGCCCAGAGTTTCCTCAATGGCCTTCACTGCTGGAGGTAATAAAAACAGGAGGACTAGACAAGCTCGCTCAAGCTTGCGACACGCTGCCAGTGACACATAAACACTTTGAGTATGAAATGGTATTACCGGATGCCAAACGTATTTTGTGTGTCGGCGTTAATTTTCCGGACAGAAATGCGGAATATAAAGATGGAACCGAGCAACCTAAGTACATGTCTTTGTTTCCGCGCTTTGCCAGCGGCTTCACAGGTCATGAGAAACCCTTGATACGGCCGCCAGAGAGCAACCAGCTCGATTATGAGGGTGAGGTGGCTGTTGTGATTGGTCGCGGCGGACGTCGCATTTCACAATCCGATGCCTATGACCATATAGCGGCGATAACCCTGTGTAACGAGGGCACCATACGTGATTGGGTACGTCACGCAAAATTTAATGTAACTCAGGGTAAGAATTGGGATAGATCGGGCGCTATGGGCCCATGGCTGGTGCCGTTTACCGACGCCCGCCAGCTGGATGAGGCTCGCATAACGACCCATGTCAATGGAGAGCTTCGTCAGGACGATGCACTTAATCGCATGATGTTCCCAATCAGACGAGAAATAGAATATATCTCCACTTTTATGGCATTAGAGCCGGGCGACATCATCATCACCGGTACTCCAACGGGAGCCGGCGCAAGATTTGATCCGCCCAAATATTTAATTCCTGGCGATACGGTAGAAGTACACGCTGATGGCATCGGTACATTGCGAAATAGTGTCGCGGATGAGTAGTTATGACGTTTGGAACAACCCATCGGATTGGCGGAAGAGAATAAAAGTTAGTGACACCTGAAGAGCACAATAAAGCAGCGCAGGATTTGCTGTACGCAGAAAAAACCGGTGAACAAATCGGAATCCTAACGCTTCGCTATCCGCAAATGGACATGGACGATGCCTATGCCATACAAAATGCCATTTTTCAGGAAAAACTACAGGATGGTCTGAAGGTCATTGGTTGGAAAATTGGTCTTACGTCAAAAGCGATGCAATACGCGCTTAACATCGATATTCCCGATAGCGGCGTATTGTTCGACAATATGTCTTTCCGACCGGGCACTACGATTCCCGCAGGGCGTTTTATTGAGCCTCGTATCGAGTCAGAGATAGCTTTTGTAATGAACCATGCTGTGGGTGGTTCCAACGTGACTCGAGAAGATATCATCGCTGCCACAGACTATGTCTGTCCAGCGATTGAAATACTCGACACCCGGATTGTCCGTCAGGACCCAGCCTCCAAACAGACCCGCACAGTCTTCGACACCATCGCTGATAATGCCGCTAACGCAGGAATTGTATTAGGGACTGCACAACATGCTGTTGATGAGTTTGATCTGCGATGGGTGGGCACAATCACTTGTCGTAATAACGTGGTAGAAGAGACTGGCTTAGGGGCAGGTGTGTTGAATGACCCAATAGAGAGTGTCGTGTGGCTCGCTCGCCGCATGGCGCAATACGGTCAGAACATCGAGCCCGGTCAGGTGGTTCTTTCAGGCAGTTTTATCCGCCCCGTAGAATGTCCCGCTGGTACGCACATAGAGGCTGATTTTGGAAAGTTTGGCTCTGTGGAAATTGGTTTTAAGTAGTTTATTGCTTCCGCAGAATTATAGCTCTGCAGCCGATACGCGTTGATTGCCATCTTCAAACGTCTGCAATCGCACCTTTACCGTATCCCCAACATCCGGTGTACTGTTCTGAAAGGACACAGTGGCGTGCTTCCCGTTGGGTAGTTGCACTGTAACTACAGTCAAGTTGCCGGCAACCTGAGCGGGGTTGGTAGAAGTGTTAGATGCCGCAGAGACCACCTCAACCTGAATTCTCTTATCACTGATTAATTCGCTTTCAGCGGGTAGAAAAAATTTCCAAACTACAGCAACAACCAACAGTGTCACTGTCAGCATAAGCACTTCAATTTTGTAACGGCGACGGTAGGATTGGATAAACATAGCAGTGCTATCACCTCAGATACCCTTATAGTGCTAACAAAAGAGGTGCCAAAGTGAAAATAAACTCTTAATTCTTTGCCACAATCGATGTATCTATAAGCTTCTTATGCGTGAATAGAGGCCGCTAAAGCTCCATTTTGACAGACTATGGAAATGTTGCTGGCATCAACATTTTAGGCAACCACAGAGCGATTTCAGGAAACGTAATGATGAGCATAAGAATGAGCAACATGGGCATCAACACGATGACAACATCCCGCAGCACTTGCACTACGTTCAGTTCTGCAATGGAAGAAGATATCAACAAGCACAATCCATAGGGAGGTGTTACCAGGCCAAAGGCCAATGAAATGATTCCGATAATCGCAAACGCTACGGGGTGTATGTCAGCTGCTTGCGCTACAGGCAACAATACGGTGCCTAAAATAATGATAGCTGGAATGGCGTCAATAAATAACCCAAAAAGCAGAAACAGAGCGGCAATAATCAGTGATGTACCAAATGAGCCAAATTGAAAAGCTGTCAGCGTGCTGACAATAAGGCGTGGCACGTTGTAGAACGACAACATCCAACCGAATGCGGATGCGGTACCTATAGCAAACAATGAGATAGAGGAGAACCGGCCGGTGTCATACAAAATACTCACTACTTCCCGAGCGTTTATGGTTCGATAAACAAAGAAGCCCAGAATAAACGAATAAAAGGCCGCAATGATCGCCGATTCAGTGGGCGTCACGATTCCCCCAACGATGCCGCCGATAACAAACACCGGTGTTAATAGTGCCAACCCAGCGCCTTTAAACGCATCAAGAAATTCAGCCGATGTCGGCTTGCCCACCGTGGGGTAGTCGTACACTTTCGCATAACCATAAACGGTGCCCATAAGCGCTATTGCTATGAGTAATCCGGGTACAGCCCCAGCAAGAAACAACGCACCTACTGAAATGGACATAACGCCACCCCAGACCACCATCAGGATACTGGGTGGAATAATAACGCCCATTACTGAAGAGCAAGCAGTGATAGCAACCGCGAACTTGGGTGAATAGCCTTTGTTTATCATGGCTGGAATTAAAATTTTGCCGCACCCAGCAGCGTCCGCTGTGGAAGATCCGGAAATTCCTGCAAATAACATCGAAACCGCTACGTTTACCTGACCAAGACCGCCTGGCATCCAACCCGTGAGTACACGAGCCAATCGGATCAGCCGATCGGTCATCTGTCCAGCGTTCATCAGATTCGCTGCTAAAAGAAAAAAGGGTACGGCAAGTAGAATGAACGAATTATAGGATTGGAACATGCGGTCGAGGATCAAAAACGGTGTCAGCCGCAAATCCAGGGCCACAACCGGAATAGTGGCAATGCCCAAAGCAAAAGCCACTGGGACCCGAAGTAACACCAGTGTTATAAAACACCCTACGAGAATGAGACAAGCTGTACCGGCAGTTAAAATCATGTGCTGTTCTGATGTCGTCCGCGATAGACCTGAATGCGTTGCCACAAACGAAAAAGGGCGAAAGCAGCCCAGACAAAACCTGCAAGAGGGACAGTAATGTACACCCAGAGTAAATTAATCTGCATCATCACCGAGCTTTGAATTGAACCAAACTTTGCATAGTCAACACCAAATCGTGCAAAGAGTAGGGCGAAGACACTTATCATTAAAAGCACAAAACCCGATTGCAGTAATTTTCCAAGCGGAGATTTAGCCTCAGGTATAACGTGTACATCGAAGTGTGTACCTTCCCATACCGCGATCATGGAACCGAGCATGACAATCCATATGAAGATGAATTTTGCCAGCTCTTCTGTCCAAAGATAGGTTGGAATGAGGCCCGTATACCGAGCTAGAACCTGCATAAACACGGGCACAATC
>JAHQVR010000243.1 GCA_019634245.1 Gammaproteobacteria bacterium | reverse complement strand
GGTTCGTAGTTCATACCGTGCCCATGCGCGGGCATAGTGGCATTGAGTTCAAGCGACATATCAGAGACATCGGTATCGCACACAGAGATGAGTACTGAAAAAGGTTCGCTAACTTGTATTGTTTGTAAAGCCTGCACAACGATTGTTGGTGCATCGCCAACGATATGCGTGGTGTCTTCAGCGTTTATTCCACAGGTTGTGTTTGACGGTTCATCGTCTTCACTGGCGCTAACGGCCACACTCTGTGCTTGTGGCTTATTAGCATCCCAATGCGGCATGATCAGATTGAAAGCGTTTTTCCATGCGACGTTTTCTGCCAGTTCCAGCGGGAGAGACTCTAACCAGACGCGTGCCCCCGCTGCATGTTCTGGTAAGAAGTACATTCGCTCAGGTGTATAAGTATCGGTACCTAACATCATGCGATCGGGGAATTGCGTGAAAAGTTCGATCCAGTCGCTACTCAGTTGTCCACCGCTGCCAACCTCTGAGCGAAACGCAAGATCAGCCCACAGCCTATCGTGCTTAGCCAGCATGTTAGCTATATCTTCAGGGGATTCAAAACCTGAGTGTGCCCAAAGAACTTTGACATCCGGACTTTGGGCCAGTAATCGCTCCACGGCGTCGGCATCTGAATGCGCATGAAGAATCAGATTGTACTCATCGGCGAGTTCAACAATTCGGCGCGGTATAGGAAGGTCGGCGCTTTCACCGTAAAGATGGAATTCTCCGATAGTTGCATAGTGGTTGTTTTCTAACAGCTGCTCAACGTATGCCAAGGCGCCATCGTCGGTAAACCAAGTACTTGTTTCGCCCCGTCGGCGATAGGGCCGCAGGCCGGGCACAATAAGATCGGGAGCAAGCTCACTGAGTAGTTGTGTGCCGTTGTCATCTGAGCTGGATACCAGTGCAAATTTCAAATTGGCCCCACGCATCAGTTCAATGACCCGCTCAGCAGGTGTGAATTCAACTGAATCGTGGCTGTAATGGATATGGGCGTCAGCTATGGGCAAAGTCGACTGTGCGTAAACGTTACCCGATAAAAGGCCTACTAAAACAATACACAGCTGCGGCAATGTAGTGGATGGAAAGTGCGAAAAAGCCATTGTCTTACCCTACCGTTCAAGAACCTTAGAGATTACAGCTTGTAACACTCAGAAATTTGCAAGAACTAAGAATTTTGGACTGTTTTTACACGGAGGACAGATTCAATGACATCACTAAACCTGTTGAAACACACCGATCTGATTAATTTCCACCGTTCACAATCTCAAATGTTGATTTGAAATTAACTGCACTTGTACGAATATGGCTAAACTGATGCCAATAACGTGACCCAAGCTACTGAGTTTTGAAAGGCTTGTATTTAGGTCACTGTAGAGCGCCTAATACAAAGATTATGTCAATTCTATTTTCGCCATTAACCATCCGTGGTATCACGCTTCCAAATCGCATCGTAGTTTCACCGCTGTGTATGTATTCGGCCAAGGATGGCCTCGCTCAGCCGTTCCACTTTGCGCATCTCAGTACGTTTGCCCGCGGTAAGGCCGGGTTAGTGTTTACGGAAGCCACCGCAGTTTCACCCGAAGGGCGAATTACCCCGGAATGTTTAGGCATCTGGACTGATGAGCAGTCAACCGCGATTAAACCCATTGTCAATTTCATTAACAGTATGGGGGTTGTTGCCGGCATTCAGCTTGCGCATGCCGGCCGGAAAGCCTCCACGTCGTCTCCGTTTAATGGGGCCAAGCCTTTATTGGCTGATCATCCTGATTCCTGGCAAGTGGTTGGCCCCAGTGCCTTGCCGATAGCACCTGGGTTCCCTACGCCAATAGAGCTCACGGTCGAAGCTATAAAAAAGTTGGTAGCTGACTTTGTGATCGCGGCGAAACGATCGGTAGATTGTGGGTTTGGTGTTATTGAATTGCATGGTGCACATGGGTATTTGATGCACAGTTTTCTTTCTCCTGTTTCTAATCAAAGAAGCGATGAGTACGGAGGCGATTTAGAAAACAGGATGCGTTTTCCATTGGAAGTGTCCCGTGCCGTCCGAGCCGCAGTAGGGGAAGACCTACCGTTGTTCTTTAGAATTTCTGCGGTGGACAGAGTCGATGGCGGCTGGACGATGGACGATTCCGTAGCGCTTTCCAAAGAGCTGGCCTTAGCTGGCATTGATGTGGTGGACTGTTCATCTGGCGGAATACAAGGCGCGCCGAGTTTTCGAGTCACGAACGATGGGAAACCGTTGGAGCGATCATCGGCTCGTCCTCCAGGCTTTCAAGTGCCGTATGCAGAACGCGTTAAAACCGAAACATCATTAAAGAGTATGGCTGTAGGCGTTATCATCGAGCCAGAGCAAGCGGAAGCCATTGTGGCTAACGATCAAGCCGATTTGGTGGCTCTCGGTAGGGAGATTATGTACGATCCTTTTTGGCCCTTACATGCGGCCCAGACTTTGAATGCCGATACGAATTTTGACATGTGGCCACCTCAATACAAATGGGCCGTTGATAGACGCGAGCATATTCGAAGGCTTAACAAAGACTCGGCCAGTTAGAAAGCGACAGAGTCAACTTTCCCGTTTAGGTTTGTTACCGGTTATACATTGCATCATTGAATTGAAAGATATAGGGTGCGCGGGCTCTGTTGGGCTTGTCGCGTTCTGTTGGCATAGCAGATGCATTTACGTTTTTTTGAAATCCATCCATTAAAACTGATCATGACCCGTAGCTCTAAACCTCGCCGAGCCAAGGCACGTGCAAAAAAAAGGATTGCAAAACAGACCTCTGCAAATCCCACTCGAAATTCAATGCCGGATGTCTCTTCGGTGCAATTTAGTGCGGTCGATAAGCGCTACCTGGTGGCATTTGCCGTTCTTTCCGTCGCGATCACCGCGTTCTATTGGTGGCTTGGTGGTCGAAATCTATTTGTTTTCCCAACCTTGTTTTGTCTGTTTGTGGGTGCACGAAGATTCTGGACTGGGCCGGTTCGACGCTACGCAGACAATGCGTAGTGCATGACGCTGCAATGCGACGGTGACAACACCGTCTGACGTAGGCGTTCTCCGATTTTATAAGTGTCGGCTTGATGGTATGGGGCGGTCTATAATTTCCGGACTATGACGTCCACCTCACAAGTACTAGATGCTTCGATCTCTCGCAAACACGGCATACTCTTTGTGCTTGCTGCCGGGTTTTTATGGTCGACTGTTGGC
Organism: Gammaproteobacteria bacterium; assembly: GCA_019634245.1. Next base: position 4,360 of record JAHQVR010000243.1, on the reverse strand, counting down.
TTAGGGATTCGATTAATTGAAGACGCTGTGGTTTGGCAGATTCTTTTCTATCGCTCCATCAGTATGTCGATTTTTTTGTACTTAGTCATTCGCATACGTTCTGAAGAAAGTCCTTTTACTCAGTTGCGCCGAACGGGCATTCCAGCCGTTATTGCCGGGTTGTCGCTTGTGGCCGCTTACGCAGGGGGCATCTTCGCCCTGGTTATTACTTTTGGTGTTTGCCAGTTTATGGGCTTGTCAATCAAGGTTAGTGTGAGCGACGGTACTGTCGCTATGTGTATGGGTGTTTTTCAAGTGGGTGCTGGCCTAATTCTGTATACCCTGGGCTCGCGCAGTCTACCCGCAGCTGAGCTCACCCTGCTGTCCCTAGCTGAAGTATTACTTGGCCCATTGTGGGTTTGGATATTTCTACAAGAAACAGCCAGCGTTAACACTTTGATAGGTGGTGCTGTATTACTTGCTGCCATTGTAGGCAATGCACTTTCCGGTAAGCGACGTAAACCTCCCGCTATCATTGTCCCTTAAGCGGTGTAGTTTAAAAAGCTAACTGTATGGCGTGAAATCTTTTATCCGGTGTTCGGCGACTTTTCGCTCTAGCAACGTTTGCTTGGGACTGATGGCTTTTCAGCGTATGGGCGTTTGGTGTTTTGTATACTGCAATGTCAATTCGTTTTGTCCGGATAGAGAGCAAATGTTTCCGTTTGATGCGGTGATATAAGATTCCTCGAGTATGGTGCCAACGAACATGCCATCCAGTAGGATAGGTGTTCCTGTTTCCAGCAATGCCCCCTCGCAGTAGTTTTCGAACCAACAGGTTTCCGCTGTTACGATGCTCATAACAGCAAGATTATCGTTGATGTGAACTTTTGGCTGAGCACCTTTCAATATCTCTGCATCCAGTTTGATTGAAATACAGTGGCTTTGCTTTGGCAAGGAAGCCTTTCTTAAAGAGTTACTTAGCTTTACCGTTAACAGCTCTGCGATTAGCGTGGGCGGATAAATCGAATTCATAGAGAATCCAAACGAATAGTTTTTAGTGCACATCGTTACACTCGCGGTATCTCCTCGTCTTTTCACCCGCTTCGTATCCTCACAGTACACGTTGTTGTTAGTATCGAGCGCTACGATACCGGCATCCGCAAATTCGTTCTTTTCTAACACTTGTTGCAGCGCCTTTGAGTTATCACCTGTAGCTTGCAAGGTAAGTAATACACTTTGATTCAATGGGGTACCATCTTGTGCAGGTGTTTGCGGAAATCTATGTCCGCTGACAATATTGCCGTTCTCATCCCACGCTAAAAATCTTGACAAGGGGGATGGGCGATGAGGACCACTTGAGATGAGACCGGCTCGGGTTGCCTCTTGAATTTCCCGGGGAAGTGTATCCGCTTCAATAAAACCGTATAAATTTCCGAATAGGCCAGTAACGCCTCCCGTTTGGGATTCAAAAAACGTAGCGCTGTTGCGCTCATCAAAAACCACCAAACTAACAAAACCTGCAACGGCACCTTCTGCCACGTGTTCAATAGCCCCAAGAGATGACACTAAGGCCACGCCCGCTTTTTCGCCACGCGCTACTATTCCAATAGTCATGCTAGTTACTAAGGGCGTCTATAGAGATGCTACGGGAAGTTCTGTGCTCTTCAGACTCAATAATCCAATGATGGTGATCCCCATCTATCACCGACTTGTGATGCCGTGGCGGTCGATAATTTAGAGGTCTAATGGGAGACAGGGGTTCGCTATTAGTTACTGTGTTGTTCGATAACCTATTTTGAGTAGGATCTGGATTGGGTACTGCGCTTATTAATTGTCGAGTGTAAGCGTGTTGAGCATTTTGCAGTACAGCATCGGTATTACCGGATTCCACGATTTGTCCCTGAGTCATCACCGCTATTCGGTGGCTAACTCGTTCTACCACGGCAAGATCATGAGATATAAATAAAAAGCTGATATTTTTTTCCTCTTGCAACTCTTTAAGTAGGTCTAGAATTTGTGCCTGAACGGATACGTCTAGTGCCGATACGCATTCATCAGCAACAATAATTTTAGGTTCAGTGGATATCGCCCTGGCTATACAGATTCTCTGTCGCTGTCCACCGGAAAATTCATGTGGATAACGATGCATATCTGATTCTTTTAACCCAACCCGTTCTAACAGTTCAATCGTCTTTGTCATCCGCTGAGCATTAGAAAGTTTATAGAATATTTTCATGGGCTCACTCACCAACGCTTTTACTTTGTGGCGAGGGTTTAAAGAGGCCATTGGATCCTGGAATATCATTTGAATATCGCGCCTTAAAGAGCGCATCTGATTCGCAGGTAATCCGGCTATTTCACGGCCATCGAAAATCACACTTCCCGATTCAATAGATGTTAAGTTGAGGATGGCTCTTCCCAAAGTCGACTTCCCGCTGCCACTCTCTCCTACCAGCGCTAGTGTTTCTCCCACCTGTATGGATAAATCAACATTCTCCACGGCGTGAACTCTGGATTTAACCCGTCTGAATAAACCGTTGGCTATATCAAATCTAACCACTAGGTTTTGAACGTCCAGCAGTGGAGACTTGGATGGTGTAATGGGATTCACCGTTTGCGTATCGTTTGTTTTTCCAAGCACCGGCAAACACTTGAGAAGCTTTTGTGTGTACGGGTGTCTCGGGTTTATTAATACATCGCTAACCAGTCCCGTCTCAACGCTTTCGCCTTGGCACATAACCAGAACACGATCGGCCATTTCGGCAACAACTCCCATATCGTGAGTGACCAATATGATGGAGGTTCCGAATTGCTGCTGCAAGGATTTCATAAGCGCAAGAATCTGAGCCTGAACCGTTACGTCTAGTGCTGTCGTGGGTTCATCGGCAATCAGTATCTTTGGTCTGCAAGCTAACGCCATAGCAATCATAACGCGCTGACGCATTCCGCCGGATAACTCATGTGGAAATTGTTTCATCCGCTTTTCTGGATCCGAAATCCTAGCCTTCCTTAACATGTCTACGGCTAATGTTTTAGCGGCGCTGTAACCTATTTTTTGGTGATGTAATATGCCTTCCATAAGTTGTTCCCCTATGGAGAGAACGGGTGTCAAGGCTGTCATGGGTTCTTGAAAAATCATGGCAACATCATTGCCACGAATTTTTTGCATCTCGAGTTCACTGTTAAGGTTTAGTGACTTACCCATGAGCTGTAGGGTGCCGGACGACAGGGTCAGCGTTTTGGGTAATAGACCCATTAATGCCAAAGAGCTTAAGCTTTTTCCCGATCCGGATTCCCCAACTATGGCCAATGTTTCACCTTCTTTCAAGTCAAAACAGAGTTGATTAACAAGTCGTGTTTCCAGTTTTTTCGATTGCACAGAAATGCTTAAATCGTTTAATTCTAGAATGGCGTTTTTCATGTGCTCGAATCCGAACTTTGCTTGTCGAGCAGTTTGCGAAGCTGATCTCCTAATAGATTAAAAACAAGCACAATGAACATGATAGAGAAGCCTGGTATGAGTAGTAATGTTGGAGCTCTCTGAAAGTAATTCTTACTAGCGGCTAGCATTGCCCCCCATTCTGGTGAAGGAGGCTGAGCCCCTAGGCCTAAGTAGCTTAAGCCAGAGGCCGCTAGAATCGCGTTAGAAAGACCGATAGTGCCTATCACGATCATGATAGGCAGTACATTCGGCAATAAGTGGAAGACAATGATGCGAGTATGAGTTGCGCCAATGGCTACCGCTGATTCTGTATAAGGTTTGTTACGCTCCACCAATACAGCGCTGTAACAAACCCTTGCGTAAAATGGCACTGCCGCGATGCCAATGGCTATCATGGCGTTTTGCAGGCTAGGTCCGAGTACGGCTACCAAGGCTAATGCAATGAGTATTTCTGTAAAGCTGAACAGCATATCCATGCTGCGCATTAATAGGCGTTCTAAGAATCCACCAAAGTAGCCTGCAACCAAGCCGACGATTAAACCGATGGTGAGTGAAATAGCGACAGCGATAAAGCCAACCCGCAAGGTTAAACGCATACCAACCATGATTCTGGAAAACATGTCTCTTCCAAATTCATCCGTACCTAACCAATAAACCCATGTTGGCGGAGATAATCTGGGTCCTGCTGCCATTCGTTCAGGGTCGAAAGGTACCCAATAGTGTGCTGTCAGACTGATTAAAATCAGTGCGCTTGCGATCAATAGCAACAGCGACAAGAGTTTGTGAGTGTGAATAGCTCTCCACGAACTACCGAACACTGTGTATGCGGTATTATTCTGTAGTGTTGAAGTTAAAGAAGAGTGGTCTTTCATTTGCACTAGCGCCCGGAGATACGCGGATCAAGCGCTGCATACAAAAAGTCCATCAGTATCGATACGG
>JAHQVR010000242.1 GCA_019634245.1 Gammaproteobacteria bacterium | reverse complement strand
GTGGTAGGACAACTGAGCAATCTTTCGCGATTGGTCAACGGGTTGTTCTTCCCGAACAGGCAAGGCAATAGATACGGATGCTCGAGACACAAATGAACCGACCGTCCCAAGCGTACGAGAGGCAAGATTCTTAAGATAAAATTGGTATCTTTTTAACAATGTTCCATCCATGGATTCATTCCGTTCTAGTGCAGAAACTCCAGTTGCTGATGCAGCAGCGTTTTTACAGCGCTGCTGATGGCATCTCCCTCGGAGTACCGGTATTTCTCTGCGAGTAATACAGACTTTTCCACCACTTCACTGGGATTGAAAAGTTCTAGATCTGTTTGTATATCTTGACCGGCTGACATATACGTCACCGGAGAGTAATTCTGTATCAGACAACTGATAAGCTCACCCAGCAATACCGCTTCATCCAACTTTGTCACAATGACACCAGATAAACGTGTACTCCATGCTGCTCCCAACAACCGGTTCAGCACAGTACCCTGTGTGGATGCAGCAACAACTAGAAAATGATGGATGTCAGCTAAATTACATTGAAACGCTGGAGTCAGTTCAATGCTAGGTAATTCATCTGGTGTAAGCCCTGGCTGATCTACCAGCACCACTTTCTTGTTATTAAGAGCTTGTAGAATCTCTTCCAGCTCTGATTCCCGACGGACTCTTAGTACTGGAATCTCCAAAATCTTCCCGTAGCCCAACAGCTGTTGATAGGCGCCCAGCCTTTTATTATCGGCACATACCAAAACCACATTTTCTTTACCATGCGCGGCAACGGATTGAGTGGCTATCTTTGCCATCGATGTGGTTTTCCCAGCACCTGACAATCCGTGGAGCATGATTATTCCCTCCAAAGATTCCACCTCACTACCTTTTAATGGCGGCACATTTAGAGAAAACTCAATCTCCTGTAGGATATCTTTTTTACTTTCTTCAAAGGTGCTACTGTCGTCCAGCACCGAAATGAGTTTACTTAGGTGATTGGCGTGAAAACCCAAATTTAGAAAATATTGGAAAAGCGCATACTTAGCCTCATCAAACTTCGCCCAGTGGCCAATCTTGACCGCAGCCAGCTCGCTGACCAATAATTTCTTAAGCTCTGAATACTCTTCAGTGGAATCGTGACTGACCGGTCCGATCGGTTCGTCCCACAAACTTTCCTGGCTTGGCTCAAAGGCTGGGAAGATGATCGGTTCATCAGGAGCTGGCTCTGTGGGAAGACACTCCTCATCACCGGCGATAATTTCAACACCGTCTGCCAGAGTTCGGTTGGAGAAAATAATAGCCTCAGGGCCAAGTGATTCCCTGACCATTCGAAAAGCTCTTTGGGAGTTTTCTGCAAAAAAACGTTTAGGTTCCATCCTGAATCCTTGTATTTACGCGGCAGAGCTCATCTGCTCTGAATTAATGTTGTTACCAATATTGGCGATAACGCGGAGTTGTTTGTTTTCCGCAATTTCGCTATACGCCAATACTTTTAAATCTGGAATCGTGTGTTTGATTAACCCTGATAACCATGGCCGCAGCCGAGGATTGACCAACAACACCGCTGGCTGTCCAGCTAACTCCTGCTGCTTGGCGGTTTCACCAAGTGAATGATAGAAGCGCTCTGCTAACGCAGGCTCCATACCGATTCCGGTATCGACCCCGGTTTGCATCGATTTAAGCCACATTTGTTCCAACTCTGCATCAAGAGTGATAACTGACAACTCTTCATCCAGGCCGTTTATCTGCCGAGTTATGAGCCTTCTTAGAGCGACCCGAACACTCGCCGTCAATGCGTCGGGATCCGTCGAGGTTATGGCGCTCTCAGCCAGTGTCTCTACAATGGTTCGCATATCCTTAATAGGAATACCATCGGATAATAAGTTTTGCAGCACTTTGACTACAATGGGCAGACCAAGTGTCTTTGGCACCAAGTCCTCAACCAACCGGGGGAAACTCTTGCCCAGGTTGTCGAGAAGTTTCAGCACTTCATCGTGCCCCAACAAGGATCCGGCATTGTCGTGCAGCAACTTACTTAAATGAGTCGCGATAACCGTTCCAGCATCCACAACTGTGTAGCCCAGAGACAGCGCGTAGTCTCTCTGAGACACTTCTATCCACAACGCATCCATGCCAAAGGCTGGATCTTTGCCTGGAATGCCTTCTAAATCGGTGTTGGTATTACCGGCATTGATGGCCAGTTCTCTACCGGGGTGAATTTCTCCTTCTGCCTCAGTAACACCCATTAAAATGATGCGATAGCGTGTAGGAGATAGCTGCAAGTTATCGGTTATATGTACAGGATGAATCAGGAAGCCCAGTTCTTCAGTGACTTTTCTTCGTACACCTTTTATACGCTCGGGTAATTTTCCACCCTGCTTTTTATCCACGAGTGGAATCAATCGATAGCCCAGTTCCAAACCAAGAATATCGGAATGCTTAACATCGTCCCAGCTCAGTTCAACACTTTCCGGTGGCTCCACCTCTTCTGCCTGGGGTTCCTCAATGGTCTCATCCGTATTTTTGTTACGTAGATAGTACCCTCCACCTGCCAAACCGGCTGCCAAAATCAAGAATACTAGGTTTGGCATGCCCGGCACCAATCCGAGCAAACCGATGATGCCTGCGGTGACATACAACGCTCTGGGGTCCTCAAACATCTGTCTGCCAATAAGATTACCCATGTCCTGAGAACTGGTCACACGAGTTACGATAATGGCCGTTGCCATCGACAGCAACAAGGAAGGGATTTGAGCAACTAACCCATCACCAATAGTTAGCAGTGTGTAGTTATGAGCTGCGTCTGAGAAACTCAAACCATGACTGCCAACCCCAATGGCAAACCCACCAAGGATATTAATAAACAGAATCAAAAGCCCGGCAATGGCATCGCCTCGAACGAATTTACTTGCACCGTCCATTGACCCGTAAAAATCGGCCTCCTGACCAATTTCCTGACGCCGCGCTCGAGCTTCATCTTGGTCGATAATGCCAGAGTTTAAGTCGGCATCAATCGCCATCTGTTTACCCGGCATAGCATCGAGCACAAACCTGGCACTCACTTCCGAGACTCGACCCGCACCTTTAGTCACGACGACAAAATTGATGATCACTAGAATCGAAAATACGACAAACCCGACCGCGTAGTTTCCACCAATGACAAAGTTACCAAAGGCTTCTATGACGCTTCCGGCAGAGTCGGTTCCCGTGTGGCCATTCAGAAGTACCACTCGCGTAGAGGCGATATTAAGCGCTAATCGCAACATGGTAGCAATCAGTAGCACAGTAGGAAACGCTGAGAATTCCAGTGGCTTTAAAGAATATACTGTTACCAAAAGCACTATCAGAGATAACGCGATATTGAAGGTGAACAACAGGTCCAAACCAAAGACAGGAATGGGTAGTAACATCATACCCAGGATCAAAATGACCAGAACCGGAGCGGCCAGACTTTGGTCTCTCATCTCATTCAATAAACGTGTGAGTCCACTATTCACGACTCACCTCCCGAGGGTGTATTTAAGTCGGGATCGACCTGGTACTCTTCTGGAATGTCGAGAATAGTGGGTTTCTCCACCAGTCGCTTATCGATTTCAGATAGGCTTCGAATCTGATAAACATAAGCCAATACCTGGGCAGCAGCATGATATAGCGCAGAAGGTAGCTCTTGCCCCACTTCTGTGTGTTGGTATATCGCTCGGGCCAATGGCGGAGCGGAAAATATAACCACGTCGTTGCCAGCCGCCACTTCTCGAATACGCAACGCCATGAAATCCACACCGCTGGCAACGACATAAGGTGCGCCGGCCTTTGATTCGTCGTATTTCAGAGCGACCGAATAATGTGTCGGATTGGTGATGACCACATCGGCCTCAGCGACCTCAACCAGCATACGTCGTTGACTGACCTCCCGCTGCAACGAACGTACGCGAGCTTTCAGCTCAGGATTTCCATTGGTTTGCTTGTTCTCTTCGCGAATTTCCTGAATCGACATTTTTAACTTACTAAAGTGGCTTACCAGCTGATAAGGTACATCGATCATTGCAATTAGTATCAGACTGAAAGACAGCAACAAAAATAACTGACCGATCACAATCAGCCCACTATTCATTCCTTCGATCACAGGCAAGGTGCTCATGGCGAGTATTTTTTCATGATGAATACCTAACACGATGAACGCCACCAGGCCGATTACCACGAACTTACCCAGCGACTTGATCATTTCAACAAACCCTTGGGCACCAAACATCCGCTTAAAGCCACTGAGCAAACTCATGCGGTTGAGCTTGGGCTGCCAAGAACTCATCGTGAACGCCCATCCACCCAACGCGAGTGGCCCAGCGAATGCGGAGATCATCATCAACAGAAAAAAAGGTAGCAACACGAACAAGGTGCTAACCGTCATAGATGCAAACTTATCTATCATTAGCTCTTTGTCGCCAATGACATTGTTATCTAACTGTAGGTTGTTGATGAGTAGGTCTTGAATACCTGCACCAATCTGCCCACTAAACACAATCAGACCCACTGACGCAGAGATCATCATTACAGTGGTACTGAGCTCTCTCGATCGAGCTATCTGGCCTTTTTTCTGAGCGTCTAGGAGCTTTTTCGGGGTGGGTTTTTCTGTTTTCGACTGACTATCTTGTTGAGGATTCACGGTAAGACCATCCCCGTGAGAATACTCAACATAGTGTCGAACCCATCAATCAACAACCGTTGAAAGCCAGGGCCAAATCCAGGCATTGTCAGCATAATGACGATAAACCCGGCTAGCATAGTAATCGGAAAACCGACTGAGAAAATATTAAGCTGAGGCGCTGAGCGCGTCATCACACCCATAACCACATTAACGCACAACATGGTGACAAGTGCAGGCAATGCAATCAATATTGCACCTCTAAAAAGAATGGCCGACCATTCAACCATTTGCCAGAATCCATCTGGTGAAATCGACTCAGATACCGGAACGACCGAAAAGCTTGTGGCCATCATGTTGATCAAGGCATGGTGCCCATCAATAGCTAAAAATATAATGGTGGCTAAAATGGTTAAGAATTGAGTAAGAACCGGCACTTGCACATTACTGGTGGGATCAGCCATAAGTGCAAAGCCCAATCCCATTGAGGCCGATATCGATTCGCCTGCAACATTCATCACATTAAATACAATCAGTAAAACGAACCCTATAACCAAACCAATGATCAATTGGTTGATAGTGATCATCACAGCCGACATCGACAACGGATCTACATCAGGCATGGGCCCCGTTAACGGCAACATAGCCATAGTCAATACCACTGCAATCACCACTCTTATACGCACTGGTACTAATGGACTGCCTAGCACTGGAGCAACGGCAAGCACACCACTGACACGCACCAAAGGCCAATAGACCTTTGCTACGCCGGAGGTGAGTTGCTCTAGATCCAGTGCCAGCGGAAGCATATCATCGAGATCCGATTACCAATGGAACGACACTAGAAATTAAGTTTGTGCTGTAGCTGGTTATCGTCATCAGCAACCATGGCCCCGTAAACATCAGCACCAACACCAGTACCAATAGCTTTGGGATGAAGCTCAGCGTCATTTCATTAATTTGCGTGGCAGCCTGAAACATACCCACGAGCAAACCGATTAATAGCGCAGACAACAATAATGGTGCTGAGATCAACACAGTCGTCATTAACGCCTCATGCCCTAATGTGATTACGTAGTCAGAATTCATCGTCCTAATGAGCCTATATAAAGAAACTTCCAGCCAGCGTGCCCATCACTAAGGTCCAACCGTCAATAAGCACAAATAGCATCAGTTTAAAGGGCAAAGAAATAATCAACGGGGACAGCATCATCATACCCATGGACATCAGCACACTCGCCACCACCAAATCGATGATTAAAAACGGGATGAACAACATAAATCCTATTTGAAACGCTGTCTTTAATTCACTGGTAACAAATGCTGGCATCAATATAAAAAAGGGCACATCATCTTTGTCAACTACTGCATCCTCGCCAGCCATATTCAGAAAAAGTTCAAGATCTTTCGATCGTGTTTGATGAAACATAAACGTACGAAAAGGTTCAGAAGCCTTCTCGATAGCTTCCTCAGCCGATATAGCTTCATCTAAATAGGGCTTAGCGGCAGTCTGATACACACTGTCAAACACAGGATGCATAACAAACAGGGTTAAAAACAAAGCCAATCCTATTAGAATTTGATTTGACGGAGTTTGTGCTGTACCTAGCGCTGTTCTTAGAATGCTTAATACAATCACCACTCGTGTGAAAGAGGTCATCATGAGCAAGAAAGCCGGTAGAAGCGTCAATACTGTCATCAGTATCAGCGCTTGTAGACTTAAACTCCAAGTCTGAACATCTTGTTCGTCGGTGGTTAGAGTAAGCGTTGGTATTCCCTGATCGGCAGCATAAGCCATTGAGGTGCTGACCAGCAGCACCAAGAGTCCGACACAGAGCTGGATGACTCTTCCAATCATGCGTTATCGGTCTTTTTTCGTAATACCTGCTCTAGGCTATTCTTAAACGAAGTTCCGCTAACAGGG
>JAHQVR010000241.1 GCA_019634245.1 Gammaproteobacteria bacterium | reverse complement strand
CGCTCAATCTGCCTTGAGTGCGGTAGGTTTTAAGGAGGCGTCACCAAATTTCTGGATAGCAGAAAACCCTCGTACCGAAGTCTATTTGAGTGTTATTAGCGAGTCTGGCGATTCCATAGACTTTGATAAAGAAAACCCGCCAAAAGAAATAAATAGAATCGATACGCATGTTCCATGGGAAGAATATGACAGAGGTTATAAGGTCGCATATCATCGGCGTGCTGCATTAGCACACCACCTAAATTGGGTTGCCCATGATCTTCAAATTGATCAGGTAGTCGCTAGTCCCGTCGGCGACGTTGCTGGCGTACTTAATCCAATGTACGCACTAGAGGCCAAAGCGAAATCGTCGATCGAAATGGTATCGAGTCAAATTGAGACATCAATCCAAGCTAGGCCCAAAAGTAAAATAGTCGCGAAGAAGAGCAATGATGGCAGATGTCAATGGCTTGAAAAAACCAAAAATGGAGGCTGGCTGCTGGGACTCAGGTCTGGCACAGTTGGAGGTAGCCGTGCGAATGTATTGCAATTTCGTGATAAGTTTTTTGAGTTGCAGGATGAAATCGAGGGAGTTGGTTCTTATGGCGCTCTCAGTCCCGATGGAACAAAAGCAATAGTCAGAGGATCTACATGCCGGGGATACGAATGTCGGACAGCCTTAATCGATATAGAAGAACGAAAGCTTATTTCTTACCTTCCTTTCATTGGGCCGTATATTTGGCGGAACAACGAAGAATTTTTCGCAATCCCAACACCTCAAGAATATTGGAGCAACGTAGTAGAATGCACCACTGACTGTGTATCAATTCCTTGTCTTTTGACGCAAGAATTTGCGAATGTAGCAAATAAAAACGAAGGCCACCTTTTTAGCGTTAATTTGAATAGCGGCGACATCAAGTGTGTTCAAGATGAGCATCTCTTCTCTACGTTCGGGCAATTTCACCAGTTCTATCGATCCATTGCCATAGGTCAATCACAGGATATTGTATTTCTAGCATCGATTACATCAGTTGCTGCTCTCAATGTAAAAACATCTGAAATTCTGTGGCAGCGAGAATTAGGAAGATATGACACGAAAGAATATTTTCACGTGGTGAGCGAAATTGCGTTATCTCCCTGTGGAAAGATGCTGGCAATTGCAAGCGGCGGAGAATCAAAATCACACCCGAATGCTTGCGTCATCCTAAGTGCCGAGGATGGAGATATTCTGATGGCTACAGCAGCGTCTTATACATCTAAGGTCACAACAGTCGATTGGCACACATCAAGCTGGCTTGCTTTTGGCTTAAGTAATGGAGATGTGGTGTTATTAGATTTGACGGGATCGAGGAGGGAATTCAAAGGTTCACCAAAGGGAATTACTACAGCGCGATTTGATGAAGAAACATTAATAGTTGCCAGTGCTGAAAAGCAGCTTAGGGTATTCCCGTTGCTGGCCGACGAGACTGGGAGTGTTTAACCGGGGTGTCGCCAATATCTGCTTAAGAGAAAGACTTTATGAACAATCTAGCGGAGTACAAAGATCTCTGGGCTGATATTCAGTCAAAATATATTCGAATGCGAGAGCTTGCCTCAGTCTGGAAGGAGGATAGGTATGCAAGGCGAAGCTATCAGTGTCCCTTTGGGCCTACCGTTCCGTTAAAACTGATTAATGAGTTTGAAGCCAGAAACAAGATAGAATTGCCGCTTTCATATAAGTCTTATCTTCTCTATTTTGGGGCAACAGGGCCAAGTGATTTCGGCTGCATTTATGATTTTGTAAGCCGAATTTATCATGAAGATGTAAGCACCCCCTCGTTACTTGAAATATTTGAAAACCCTGTTGATATCGATTGCGATGACGACAGTGAGCCTCACCCTATTGCTAGCGGCGATGGCACAGTAGAAATCGCACCCGGTTTCAATCCTTCCGTCCCGTTTCTCGTGCTCAACGGAGAAGCCAGCGGTTACGTTTACTGGTGGAATTTCGGAGATATGGTCGGCTGTCTAGGTGACTTTGCCGTATGGCAGATGAAGGTATCCGACAAGCATCTAGCCTTCGTGGAGAAGGAGCACGCAATGTTCGCCACACCCATCGGTATGTCTCGAGACGAATTGTTGGAGCTTTACTCTGGTGAGGTATATCATGAAGATATCGATGGCATAGAGTATCTTCATCATAAAAAAACGAGAACAGCGTTTATATTGGATCAGAGGGGCTATCTAACGAGCATTCAAAAACGTGGGCCATTCATAGAAGATTTAAGATCGAAGCGACAGAGCAGCGAATAAATAGCTAATTGTAAATCTAGTTTTGTATGACGAAAAATAGCCAAAGCCTGTCAAATAATCTAAGTGAATCGCAAGCGCGTGAAATCCAATTGGTGCTTGCAGATAAAGTTGAATTAACGCCGCTAAAAAACAAAATCAACTATGTTGCAGGCGTAGATGTTGCCTACCCGGATAACCAAGATGGAGTATTTGCGGCTATTGTTTTGCTCGATGCTGAAACACTGGAAATAGTCGAGACCTCTACGGCTGAACAAGCGGTGAATTTTCCTTATGTGCCTGGTTTGTTTTCGTTTCGTGAGCTCCCACCCGTAATTGAAGCGTTTCATAATTTGAAAACAAAACCGGATATTATTGTATGTGATGGCCACGGTATCGCTCACCCACGGCGTTTTGGACTAGCGAGCCATCTGGGTGTCATAGTCGACTTACCGTGTATCGGCTGTGCAAAAACAACTTTATTGCCTAGTCAAGAAGCGCCCGGACCCAGTCGCGGAAACTGTGCTGATATATTCCTAGATGGAGAAAGCGTTGGCCGCTCGCTTCGTACGCAAGATCAGGTAAATCCTGTTTATGTCTCGCCTGGACATAAAATTACTCTACGGGAATCAATTGAATGGATACTGCGCCTCTGCCCAAAGTATCGACTTCCAGAAACGACGAGACAAGCAGACCAGGCGGTTAACACATATGTACGCGAAGCCTCTAACAAAAGCAGTTAACAAGAACGGGAGATGGTGAGCTCCTTTAGTTTAAGGATAATGGGGCACGTATTCGAGCTATAAAACCTTATCACAGTACGAAACAAGGTAACGTAAAAAACCCACCAAACCGTAAAATGTTAATGTGCAAATTATCGTTCTAACGGAGCAATAGATAATGACCTTGTTGATTATTATATTCGGCATCCTGATGCTAATAGCCGGAGCGCTACTCCTGGTGAATCCGGAGATTCTTTTCAGGTATCTTAGAAACAACATAGATAATGTAGCGATTCACGTGATTGCTGTTTTGGTTAGATTGATTATTGGGGTACTACTTATTATTCAATCAAATCAATCCAGGTTTCCTCAAGTAATAGAGATACTTGGCTGGATCTTTATTGTTGCGGGAATATTTCTGGCGGTGCTTGGGCGCCATAGATTTACTAAGTTGTTGTCCTGGGTGTTAACAAACTTAAAGCACTTAGGTAGAATTGCCGGGGTTGCGGCAGTAGCATTTGGTGGTTTTCTTGTGTATGCATTTCTATAGTGCACGACATCTGTTTAATGAGGCCAAATAGCCCATTGCTCTTACTTATGTCAGAGTTTTCTAATGCTGAGTGGTGTATATGCCAAATACGCCAACCAAGACCAAACTTAAAGCCCAAACGATATCCAGATTAAACCAGGTTTTGGACAGAAATTTTAGACCAAGGTAAAAGTAGATCAACATGGCGAGTACGCCACCAGCCAGCGTCATCGCAAGAGTATGTACTAGTGCAACCTTCAGGGCTGTGGGTAGGCTGCCTTTCATTAATGCACTTGCTGCCTGGTGGCCTGCGTCCAGTGTTTCAGGCGAACATATTTGCAAATAGATAGGCACTAGCATCAAACCGGCGCCATGAGCCATTGCAGCCAGAAAAGACCAAAGTGCCAAGCGAGTAGGGTGAACACGTGCCAATATCTTTGGATGCCGGCGGTTGATTAGCAAATAAATGCCCATTGCAATTACGACAATACCTGCACCAATCCTGATTTCTTTTTCCCATTGGATCAACGCTGCCATCAGTGAGAATGGCAGCAGTATGACCAACATCGCCAGTACATGCCCAAGAGCAAGCATACCTAATGCTTCTGGTAAGGCGCGGGTACGCTGTTGCATCAATCCGGCTGATACCGCCAACGGCCAGCCCATGCCAGGATTGATGCCGTGATAGATACCGGAAACAATGACGGCCCACCAAAGGGCCGTCACCGAACCTAGATCAAATGGCATTTAGACGTTAGGGTAGCAGAAGCTGTCCGTTGAGCAGTCGCCACCTTCCAGGCGTATTTGGTGGCTGCGATAACCGTCTGGAAAGTTGATGTAGAAATCCTTGTCAAGCGCAAAACTGCCGTCATCACCAACGCGCGCCATAACCATCTGCCCACCTTCATCATCGGGATAGAACTGATCGTCCCATGTGGAGTAGAGTGAGTTTGTCCAGTACACGCGTTTGCCGTCCCGGCTAATTTCCACCATCTGAGGGCCGTAGGCAAAGTCTTCTCCGTTTGGATGTTTTGTCTTTTTAACTATTCCGCCTACTTCAACTTTACCCGCCAGTACAGGGTTCATTGGATCGGACACATCATATTGGTGCATTTCACCCAGACCCCAGCATGCGACGTACAGGTATTTGTCATCAAGGCTTAAGTCTATATCGGTTACTAATGGTGGAACCGCAGAAAACCCTTTGAGCAACTCGGGCAGATCATCCGGATCGGCAGGGTGTGGATCGATCGTGATGGTCTTCTTTGCTTGCCACTTTCCATCATCGTCACGCCACCAGGTAAATATGGCACCTTGTAGATTGGTTGTATCAACAACAACACCACAAAAACCGTAAGAACTTTTTGGATCGTGTGCCGGGCGTATCTCCAATGCCATTTGATGATTTTCACCCAGATCGATAGTTTGGATATTTTTGCGTTTGCGCAAATCCCAAAAGTGAATCTTGTGGCCGTACTTGTTGCTGAGTAGATCGTCTGGCACTACGCCATTTTCAAATTGTGGTGGTAAGCCCCACTCAGAGCTGACCATATAGTCTTGCGGAAGGTTCCACCAAAAATCGTAGTGCTTTTCTTGCTCGCCCCTGTCCATCTCGTAGCGGCCGATTATCTCAAAGGTTTCGCAATCCATTATAAAAATACCCGGAGGGCCATCAGTTCCATCTTCGCCAGCGCCACCAAGGGTGGAGACGTAAATACCCTCAGGCCCACAATGAATTGTATGTGGACGAGAGTAACCGGTTTTTTCAAATAACTCTTCTGGTTCGATTGTTTTATGAATCTTTGCCTTTAGTGGGTCTTTTACATCGATGATATAAATGCGGGATGAACGTATACCAGGTACTATCAAGTAACGACGCTCTAGAAACGCATGGCCGGACAACGGCGAAAGAGAAGACGAGCAGGCATTCCATCCAAAGTGATGAAACTCATCACCCTTGGTTGGCACAATAACCTGATGCACTATTTGGCCGTAGGTGTCCGATGTACTGTTCAGGTCCACAACCGCGATGCCATCTGATGACGATCCATCGGCACTGAGCATGATGGTGAAACCGTAGTTCTCCATCGGTGCTTGCATTGCGAGCTGTGCTGTAGCGTGAAACGTAGGGTCTGGTCTTACGTTCATATTATCTCCAGGTAGTGTGTTGAGTAAGATTTAAAAACCTTGCATGAACCTTCATTGGGTTAGCTTTAGAGTTTATTGTTATTATTACTTTCTTTGGACATCTACTATAAACACGTGTTTACCCGATCAATTACACCATCACCCGGTATGCTTCGCAATCGTGTTTTCAAATACGTGGCAAGATTCTAACCTGACCACTCTTATGCACGCAAATTTTGCTGCAGAGGCGCCAACAAATGCTGGGTCAAAATGTCGTTTAATCTTTGTTTGTGCGCTAGTGTAAAAAGCGACCGTTTATAAGGGGTGATTAGGGTCGGTTAGCGCTCTAGTGAGGTCTTGTGAGTACTGGATTCGTGCTCTAATCTGGCTGCACGTTACTTTTTAAACAGTTGGTCTACAGCGTTAATTACTCGTTTTAAAAAGCGATTGTTATTTCTTGATTATAATGCTAGGCCCACGCTTGAGAGACGATGGTTAGATTCTTAAAAGAGTTTTGGTTTTCGATGGTAGCAATGGGCGAGAAAAAGCTTTGGTTTAGCGGCGCCGTTTTTATTGTTGTACTTT
>JAHQVR010000240.1 GCA_019634245.1 Gammaproteobacteria bacterium | reverse complement strand
CCCATTACCGACGACGACACCAGCCTGATTCGTATCGAGGCGGCTGGAATTTGTGGCTCGGACATGCACGCCTATCATGGCCACGATGCCCGGCGTGTTCCTCCGTTGATTCTGGGCCATGAGCTTTCGGGAGTGGCACACACCGGGCCACACACAGGCAAAACAGTGGCCTTAAATCCGATGATTACCTGCGACTCTTGTCGTGATTGCCTGGCTGGAAACCCGAATTTGTGTGCACAGCGAGATCTACTGGGTCTCGGTCAACCTGGCGGCTTTGCACAATGGGTGAGTGTCAAAACCGCCAATGTCATACCCCTTAGTGAAACACTATCGACGACGGTTGCGAGCTTGATGGAGCCGACAGCCGTGTCTTTGCATGCGATTAGACTGGCTGAGCGTGCGCTGCTACGCCCCTTGTCTGAGTGCCGCACGTTGGTGATCGGTGGCGGCGCTATCGGCTTATTAGCCGGGCTCATTTTAAAACACAAAGGTGCTCGAACTCTTTTCGTTGCCGAAACCAATGCACTTCGCCGAGCTACAGTACAAAGACAAGGTATTGAGGATGTCTATGACCCCATCAACGACGCCGCTCCCGCTCAGAATACCTTTGATCTAGTGGTCGACGCCGTCGGCAGTGGCGCTACTCGACGCGCTGCGAGTGAGCTATGCCGCGCCGGCGGTGTCATTTCTCATATTGGCCTACAAGATAATGAGGCTGGACTCGACACCCGCAGGCTTACTCTGCAAGAAATCGTGTTCATAGGAAACTATACTTACAATCCGATCGATCTTTGGGCCAGCTTGCAGCTACTAGAAGAAGGGGCATTAGGCGATTTATCCTGGGTGGAATCTCGCCCCTTAAGCGACGGTGCCAATGCCTTTGAGGCGATACACAACGGATCAGCCGCAGCGGCAAAGATTGTTCTCCACCCAAACTAACCGGCCGTAGGGGCATTGAGTCATCATGAACGACAGCTCTTCTATTCATCAAAAGCGAATTCTGCCGCTGATTCACGCGGTCGTATTCAGCTGCCTAATGCTAAGTGCCTCTACCGCTACCGCACTGGAGTTTTTTTGCGAAGTGACGGGTGACGAACGATTTATTCGAGTTGAACTCCCGGGGCAGATTCATCTGTGTGAAGTCACCGTCACCAACCGAGTCAATGAACGTCGTGTTATGTGGTACGCCAACAATGATTCACTGTTCTGTTCTGCCAAAGCCTACGAACTCCGGGACAAGTACATCGACCAATGGGGATTTGAGTGCTCAAACTGGCCAGATACCGATGGCATAGACGATCTGAGCGCTCGCCAACGCAACATTCTCGATCAACAATTAAAAGCGTTGATCTCTGAAGGCAGAAACTCTGTGGAACCCTTTACAGTCGTCGGCGTTAAAGCTGCTGCCAGTAGCTTGGTTAACAACACCGCTGGTGCGATCGCGTTCCAATTCTTTTTATCAGACAACACCAATGATGCACTGACTGACAGAACCTATGTCATCCTTGACGATACTGAGCAATGGCGGGTTTTAACACAGCTGGATAAGTTGGCAACCTTGGTAGACAAGAGTGCTGACTATCAGGTTTCAACTGCGATCGTAGCCAGTATCAGCGAGGCTGGTGCCATAGAAATCGCCACCTCAGTGAAGCCCACTAAAAACAAGGCGAATTGCCAGGGCAGCCAGGTGTTGCTGACGTTGCAAAATGGCGATGTTAAAACCCGCACTCCCCACCGATATGTGTGCAGCTAGGATCTACGCGAGTTTAGCGCCATCGGGAACAGGTTGGTTTGGCGTAGCCAGTACAACGGCACCATCGTCACGATAAAACCCGCACACTAAGCACTGCGACATAAACGGCCCTATCTGCTTGGCTGGAAAATTCACCACCGATAAAACTTGCATACCGTCAAGCTCTGAAAGTGTGTACAGCTCCGTGATTTGAGCGCTGGATTTTAACACCCCAATATCGTCACCAAAATCAATCCACAATCGGTATGCCGCCTGCCGACTTTCCGGAAACTCCTCTGCTCGAACCACTGTGCCTGCACGTAATTCCACCTGCTCGAAGTCCTGCCATTCAATCGTCTTCATTGACCCTTTTCACACTCGCAGCTGTCACGGTTCACGCCAGTAATGATAACTCGGTCAAGCACTGCTTGCCCATTACCGTGGTTCTGCGTAGCGAAACCCAATTTACATTCGGTAATTCTATTTATTTTTAAATGGGCCGAAACAACCCATGTACATAACGGAAAGCTCGATGCTGTTCAACACCGTTTTGCATCATCGATTCGGACCACAAACGCAGGCCATCGGGCCACAGAAAAACTATAACTCTCGAGGGCATCTATGAAACAGATTAAAGTTGCTGCACTAGCACTCTCTGCAACACTAGTGTTTGGTTGTGCTGCAGACGATCCCCACAAACGAGCCAAGACTGGCGCTGTCGTCGGTGGAATTGTTGGCGCTATAGCGGGCAATCAATCCAGCAGCAGTAATGGCAAGTACGTGGGCGCGGCAGTTGGAGCGTTAACTGGCGCTGCAGTTGGCAATTATATGGACAAGCAGCATGCAAAGTTGCAAGAGCAACTAGCCAGAGAACAGCGTCATAATGAAATTCGTATCACTCGTGTTGACGATGAAACCCTGAAACTGGAGTTAAGCAGTGAGGTATCTTTCGATGTCAATAGTGCCTCTGTAAAACCCAGCTTCCGTGACAGCTTGAACAAGGTGGCTGATGTCATTTCTGAGTATGAACAAACGGTGGTGCATGTAATTGGCCACACCGATAGCAATGGTTCTACCAGCTACAATCAGCAACTGTCGGAAAAACGTGCCAGCTCTGTTTCCAAATACTTGGCTCGTAACGGTGTCGTACGCAGTCGTATGCGAATGAGTGGCCGCGGAGAGCAACAACCTATCGCTAGCAATGACACCAGCAGAGGTCGAAGTCTTAACCGACGCGTTGAAGTGTATTTAAAAGCGGTGGTTGAAGGTCGAGAAAATGAGGCTCGTCGCCCACCGGCATAATGGGAACGTGGGGGTTCGCCGGCAGACTCTGCCAAGGAAAAAGGGCCGCTATTGCGGCCCTTTTTTATAGTGGCCAGAAAATCAGTATTAGCGGAACACTAATTAGCGTTATAAGAATTTCCAACGGCAATCCCATCCGCCAGTAATCGCTGAACTTATAACCTCCTGGTCCCATGACTAGAGTGTTGCATTGATGGCCGATGGGGGTTAAAAAGGCGCAGGAAGCACCCACCGCCACAGCCATTAAAAACGGATCAGAGTTCACTTCCAAGGCCTTTGACATGGCAATGCCTAACGGTGCCATCACCAGGGCAGTTGCTGCATTGTTGATTACATCAGAGAGCAGCATCGTCACCACCAGTAGTAACACCAAAATTACGGGAATAGACATACCCGCGGTCACACTGACTAACGTATCGGCCACCAATTGAGTCGTGCCGGTGGTTGTCAACGCCTCACCAACAGGGATCATCGCAGCCAACAACACAATGACAGGCCAATCTATATCATCGTAGATTTGTCTTGGCGATAGTATGCCTGTAAGGATGTAAGCCATAATTGCTAATAAAAACGCGATGGGCAATGTCACCACGCCAATAAGCCCCAAACCAATGGCAGCGGCGAATATCGCACCGGCTACAGCGACGCGGCGCGTGCGGTTCAAGTCAATGGGCCGTTTAGCCAATGGCAACAAACCCAGCGCATTAAAGTGTTGGTCAATGTTATCGGTATCGCCATGGAGCAGTAATACATCACCTGCGCGAAATTCTTGTTGGCGCAATCGCCGAGTAACCGATCGACCGTTTCTTGCCAAACCTACCAAGGCCATAGTGCGCGCAGTTTGCCGTCGAATCAGGTCCACACCCTGGCCCACTAACGGTGAGTTATTACTGATAACACCTTCAGCCATGACTTCATTTTCAGGGTCTGGTTGAACGAAGGCAGGCGTTGCTGAAGTTCGAAGTTCTAGTCCGTGTTGATCAAGAAAATCGCGTAAGTCGTTAGGATCAGCGCGAAGGATTAAGATATCTTCTTCGGCTATCGCATAGTCGGCGCGCACCGCTCGAGCGAATCGACGCCGGCCAGCCACACCAATGATTTCCACGTTACCAGTGGCATCAACATCCATATCACCCAACAGCTTGCCAATCACAGGGGACTTTTTTGGCACCCGTACTTCCGTCAGATAATTTCCCACTTCAAATAATTGACCGGCTGGATTGTGTTCGAGCCGAGCTTTGGGAATTAAGCGCCAGCCAAAAAAGGTAATGAACAAGATGCCCAGTACCGCAATGGGCAAGCCCACCGGTGCAAAGTCGAACATCCCGAAGGGCTCCCCCGCTTCCGTGGCCCGTATGTTGGCAACGATGATATTAGGCGGAGTTCCGATCAACGTCATCATGCCACCGAGCAAACTTCCAAACGCCAATGGCATCAAGATCAACGCCGGTGAACGGTTCCGCTCTGCGCAAGTGGATAACGCGATGGGCAATAGCAAAGCCAATGCCCCGACATTATTCATAAACGCCGAAGCCACAGTGATGACACCGGTTAAGGAGGCGATATGCATGATCGGTGTTTCAGTCAAATGGCTGATGCGACTAGCGATCTCATCCACGACACCGGCATTTTTCAACGCGCTACTGATAATCAAGACGGCCGCCACGGTCACCACAGCTGGATGACCAAACCCCAAAAAGGCCTTCTCTGGACTCACCAGGTCCAAAAGTATGCAGGACACCAGTGCCGACATCGCAACCAGGTCGTAGCGCCACCGGCCCCAGCCAAACATGAACATAGTCAGCACTAAAATGCCGCTTATCGCGAGCTGTGGATTGCTCATGAAGCTTACGAGGGGTTGCATGCCTTTTGCATCTTTATAGGTCGAAGCGATTGGGCACCATGATACCCACCACGAAAGGGGCTGGGTGACACTTTTGCTCGAACCAGTGAATTTACGCCGCTAAAAGGGCCGTGCATGAACCCAAATGATGTTATCGCCCAAACCACATCTAGCTCCATAGACTTCGACGGTGCCGGAAAACAATTAGGGCATTTAGGCCTCGCCGCCGAAACCGATCACTCCGCCTGGGGAACCGTTCAGATTCCCCTGTGCGTTATTAGTCACGGGCAGGGACCAACGGTTGCTCTACTCTCAGGGCTGCATGGTGATGCCACGGTGGGTACAGCCGCATTGCACCGTCTCATCAACGAGCTGGAGCCGCATTCAATTCAAGGTACCCTTATCATCATCCCGACCATAAACACGACAGCTCAGGCAATAGGTCAAAGATTTTCGCCACTGGATAACAAAAATCTGAATCGCTGCTTTCCTGGCGACCCACAGGGCACCTTCAGTGATCGTCTGGCGCATTTGATCACCGAACAAATCATATCGCGGAGCGATATCGTGGTAGACGTGCATTCAGGCGGATCATCTATGGAATTTACTCCGTTAGCAGCCGTACACTTCCGCGCCGATAAAGTCGAACAAAAACGCGCCGAAGAACTCATGATTGCGTTTGGCGCTCCTAACAGTTTGCGCCTGCTCGAGGTTAGCGATCGAGGCATGCTCGATAGTGTGGTAGAGGAAGCCAACAAGATCTTTGTGACCACCGAGTTAGGCGGTGGTGGCACGGCTACCAGTACACAGATACGCTCCTGTTTGATCGGCTGCCGAAACGTATTGGTTCAATCGGGTTTGCTTCAACAGGAGCTGGCTCTACGCATGAGTCGAATGCTGGAAATTCGCAACACTGATGGTTATCTAGTAGCCCCACGCTCGGGGCTACTGGATATGCACGCTGAACTGGGCAGTGATGTTTATCGTGGGGACCCTATTGCACAGATTATTAATCCTGAACAGGTAGGGACAGCGACCACGCCGATCTTGGCCACATTCAATGGTGTGCTAATAGCTCGACATTACCCAGGTCGTGTCAGCCAAGGCGATTGCATTGCCGTGTTAGCAGATGAAGTACAACGCTAAACCGCTTAGACCACCGACGCTTCGAGTTCCTTTGCCAGAGATTGATCAATACCCAACGCTCCGGCCAGAGAATCCATATAGCGTCGTTCCGTTGAGTCGTTAAGATCAATCACCATCGCAGACGCTAAGTAGAGTTCCGCTGCAGCTTCGGGTGAATCGGCCGTTTTAGCAATGACATCGACATCGACCGGAGTGTTCATTTCGGCGAGTAAAAATGAGGTGATATCGGTATCTAATTCGAGCGTTTTCAGTTTGGTGGTTATTGCCTGTTGCTCTTCGACATCGATGTGTCCATCCGCCTTGGCGGCAGAGATCATGGCTCTGACAATAGCCAATGAGCGTTCGTTGGCTTGCTCATCAGCCAATTGGTCGATCGGTGTACCCGTATCCGGTAGTGGTGCAGACTGATTGGCCTGCCAATTGTTATAGGCCTTATAGGCCAGGGTTCCGACGGCAGCCACTCCACCGACTTTCAACGCCGTGCCGGTGAGTTTACGCCCAGCACCGGTTCCCAACAGTAATGCCACTGCTCCAGCCGCCAAAGCACCTTTTCCCATTCCATCTAGCATGACGTCGCGCTGTTCGCCCGATTCGGGCACTCCCAGTTTGGTCTCCGCTATTTCAATCCCCTTTTTGGTGGCTACTTGAGATTTCGATAAAAGTTCATTGAGTAGTGACTTGGCGTCCATTAAGGTGTCCCGTTTAGTGTCGTTGAAAAACCCTGAAAGTAGAAATATATGGGCATTGTTGAGAATCCAAACCCCTGCCCTATCGCGGCGATTATTCCGACGTACAATCGCCGTACGCTCGTTGTTAGCGCCATTGAGTCCGTGCAAAAACAAACCCTGCCTGTGGCCGAAACTATCGTGATCGACGATGGATCCACAGACGGAACCTATGAGGAATTGACCCGACGATTTCCCGATATCACTGTGTTGCAACAAAGCAACCGCGGAGTATCGGCCAGCCGCAATCTGGGCATCAGGCACGCAACGGCCCATTGGCTAGCGTTTCTGGACTCGGATGATCAGTGGTATCCCAATAAGTTGGAGCGCCAAATGTCGGCAATACAAAAAGAACCCGCCAGATTGTGTCACTGCGACGAACATTGGATCAGACATGGTAGGCGGGTCAATCCAATGAATAAGCATCGCAAACGCGGCGGCAACATTTTCGAATTCTGCCTACCACTGTGCGCCATATCTCCTTCTGCAGTGGTCATCCATCGATCCTTTTTTGATGATGTGGGATTATTTGATGAATCACTGCCGGCCTGCGAAGACTACGATTTGTGGCTACGCATGACACACAGAGAACCGGTGTGTTTCGTCGATGAGCCATTGTTAGAAAAAACCGGCGGACACGCCGATCAGCTCTCACGCCGTTATGCTGCGATGGATCAATTTCGTCTCACAGCTCTGGCGAAACTATTGCGATCCAACGAGCTCGATTCAACACAATCCGACCAGGCCCAAAAAATGTTCGAAAAAAAACTCATGATCTTCGCAAAGGGTGCTCATAAAAGAGGTAAACAACGGAAGGTGATTGCTCTGCTGAATGAATACGAAGATTTGATCAGTGCCGTCTTATTCGAACAACTAGAACTCCTCAAGGTCTGAGTCCACGATGTCTCACTTACTGTTTAGACTACGCAATGTACCCGATGAAGAAGCTAGCGCTGTGCGCTCACTTCTAGAAGAACATCAGATACCATTTTTCGAAACGTCGGCAGGTAACTGGGGCATTTCCATGCCTGGCCTGTGGCTCGAAGAAGATCAAGATATTGAACGTGCAACACAGTTACTTGAGCAGTTTCAGAAAGAGTACCGAGAAAATGCCCGCGCAATACACCAGCAGAAAATAGAATCAGGCGAGTGGCCCAGTTTTTTTGAAAAATTCTTGGCCCAACCGGGGCTAATGTTGCTGGCGATCAGTTTCTGTGTGTTTATCATTTACATTTCGATCCAGCCTTTTTTGAGTCTGATTCGATAGCGATTGCGGTACACTCATACCCTGCACCTATTTACGTGGAACTTGCACATGACTAAGGCTATTCAACTGACCAAGGACGATGATGGCAACGTCTTTGCCTCCGTGGCCGAACTGACTGAAACTGAATTGCCCGAAGGCGATGTCACTGTTGATATTGATTATTCAACTTTAAATTACAAAGACGGATTGGTACTCAATGGCCTGGGTGGATTGGTAAAAAACTATCCGCATGTACCTGGTGTCGACTTTGCTGGAACCGTCAAACACAGTAGCCACCCAGATTTCGCGGTTGGAGATTCCATCGTCAGTACAGGTTGGCGTGTGGGGGAAGTTCATTGGGGGGGCTACGCTCAACAAGCCAGAGTCAACGGCGATTGGCTGATCGCGCTACCCCAAGGCATGACTACCCGACAGGCCATGATTTTTGGCACCGCAGGGTTTACCGCTGTTCAAGGAGTCATGGCGCTCGAAGAAGCCGGCTTGGATAAGAATGACGGTCCGGTGCTAGTCACAGGGGCAGCTGGGGGCGTTGGATCGGTTGCTGTCAGTGCTTTGGCCAAAGCGGGTTACACGGTAGAAGCATCGACGGGCCGGGAGAGTACCCACGACTACCTTAAATCCTTGGGTGCGTCGGCCATTGTGCCTCGCAGTGAATTAGACACACCCAATGGCCGTCCACTCAATAAAGAACGTTGGGCTGGCTGCATCGACTCTGTCGGTGGCTCCACGTTGGCAAATGTACTGACTCAAATGAAATATGGCGCATCCGTTGCCGCTATCGGCTTGGCCGGCGGCAGCGCCTTGGAAACCACCGTGATTCCGTTCCTGCTGCGCGGTGTGAATTTGTTGGGAATTGATTCGGTTATGTGTCCGACACCCAAACGTGAGTCGGTCTGGCAACGCATTGCCAGCGATCTTGTGGACGATCAGCTCGATACCATTGCCACCGAAGTTGCGTTGAACGAAGTTATAGAACTCGGTGCCGGCATCCTGAAAGGAGAAGTCCAGGGTCGAATTGTGGTTAACGTCAACGCCTGATTGGGGTAATCATTTTTTGTCTTACTTGCCTGTAATGCGCCGATGGAAACATCGAGTTCCATCGGTCTGCAAACCGTTTAAGCAGGGCGAACACTAAAAAAAGCACTTTTTTTAAACAATCCAAACAAGTGTCTGCACACCTTGACTATTGCTTGATGATTTGTGAGTTAAGCAATTGAAAATTTAAGTTATATTTAAGGTTGCAACGTTAGTCTATGCCGACTATGAAATCTTGGTATTACGACCAGTTTTGAGTCGCAATATTGGCCAGATTTTATACGATTTTATGCTTATAGCCTCTGTTCACCAGGTTGCGTCCCAGTTAAATTTATTTTGAGAGAAAATGCATTCACTTAAATGTTGTTTGTTCTTGGCCTGCGCATGCCTGTCCACTCAAGTACTCGCTGATAATCAACCACCTTCGATTCCCAATGGCATAACACTCACTGCGGTGGGCGACAGTTCTGTTCGAATTAGCTGGAATGGTGCTTGGGACGATGTCGGCGTCGATGGCTACAACATTTACCGCAACGGCAGCTATTTCGTTACGGTGTTTGGCACCACCAGCCACCTAGATACCAGTGTCACTTACGGTAACGACTATCGCTACTCGCTCGTGGCGTTTGATCAGGCCAGAAATTACTCATCGGTTTCCTCTGAAAGTGTCATCCAGGTGGGCTCAAGCTCCACAGCTCCACCCACACCTCAAGGTGTCGCCAACAACCAACCAGACAACTTGTCCGCCAATATCCTCAATGGCAATCAAATTGAACTGACCTGGTCTGCAGGCGGCAGTGATGTTGCGGGTTATAACATCTACCGTGACAACGCTTATCACGGCACTTCTCTCAGCAATAGCTATCGCGACAATTGGCTAGACTGGGGACGCGACTATCGCTACGAAGTAGTGGCATTCACTAGCGATCGCCAGTTTTCCGATAAGTCTGAGCCGCTGGTGGTCAATACGGCCAACCCGGGTGACAGTGGTAGTAACAATCCACCCGCTGCGGTGCAACCTCAAACCAACAGCAACAATGGCGATCGAAGCAACTTCGTACCAGACGGCTACCAATTGGTCTTCAATGATGAATTCCGCGGATGGAATATTGATTCATCAAAATGGAATACACAGTATCGCTGGGGGCCCAACTGGATCATCAATGGAGAACGTCAGTACTACGTTGACACGTTAAACAACCCAGATTTTGGTCACTCTCCGTTTGAATTTGATGGTGAACACATGACCATCTCCGCTATTCGAACACCTGAGCATTTACGCGGAAGTGCCAATTGGCAGCAATACTTATCTGGAGCGCTGACCACTTATAACAAATTTCGCATGCGCTACGGTTATGTGGAAATGCGAGCACGCTTCCCGCGTGGTCGAGGTTTGTGGTCAGCCTTCTGGCTGCTGCATCAGCACGACAACGACCGACGCCCCGAAATAGACGTTGTCGAACACATCGGCCATCAGCCTACGGTGGCTTATCACACCTATCACTATTACGAAAATTGGAATCTGCGGTCAACGCCTTCATTTGAGGCTTGGGGGCCAGACTACAGTGCCGATTTCCATACTTACGGCATGAAGTGGGAACCTGGAAGAATCC
The DNA here is from genome assembly GCA_019634245.1 of Gammaproteobacteria bacterium. The sequence continues at coordinate 16,487 of JAHQVR010000240.1, read as the reverse complement.
TATGGTTTATCGATGGGGTCGAGCGTGCCCGCTTCGAAAACGGCAATGTCTCCTGGGAGGAGATGTATCTATTGGTCAATCTGGCCGTCGGCGGCTGGTGGCCGGGTGACCCTGACGGGAGCACCTCCTTTCCAGCCCGATACACCATCGACTATATCCGCGCTTACCAGCAATAACTCCTAGGCTGTGACAGACACTCAAAACGGCCCGGGAGGGCCGTTTTTTGTGTCTGTTACCTTAGGATTTGTGCGCCAGTTCAGCAGGAGAATCATCGGCAAAGGTAGACTGCAAGAATAATCATCACAGCAGCCAACCACCATGTTTCGTCAGGATAGCGCACTGGCTCGGCCGGAATTGCCGAACGTAAAACAAAGAACAACGTCACATTTTTCCATCGTCCGCACGGCTACTTATCTAGTGGCTGGTTTAGTGGTGTTGAGTAGCTGTCAAACTCGTTCAGTCGACTCAGTGAATCCGCACAGTGGCGGCATACAGGTGATCGACCCTCAGACTGCCTCACACACCGATGCATCTAATACTCTGAAGCAGTACGACACATACACCGAAAGTGTACTTGAACAATTAGACAGCCTCTATGCCCAAGCTCAACATTGGGTGAGCACAGAAACGGGTGTGGATGTGTCACGCATTCAAATGCAGGTGGTCAGCGATGAACAGATATCCGAGGAAGTTGCTTATGAAACGGCTCGCTTAACAAACAGTCAATTCACCGATCCACTGTTCGACCGTCAGTTTCTCGAGGCGATAACCGAGAGCCAGCACGGCACCTATGCTGCCCTGTTTTCCACTCAACAACAAAAGGTGCTACTCAGCACCACGCTACTGGAAGGCTACATCAACAACCTACCTAACTCCGCCAACACTAGACGCAATGCCCTTTTATCGCTCTTTGTTCACGAGCTTGTGCATGCGGCTGATGATCAACGCTATAACATCCACGATAATAGAACATTGAATTTTCGCGCATCCTTTGCCCAGTCGGCAGTTTATGAAGGGCATGCACAATATCGAACAAGAAAAATATGCCGGCAAAACGGATGTAGTGAAGGTTTGGTTGCCTTGGACAATTTTATGTTTGGCAGTAGCAACCCACCAAATCAATCCACCCAGGCGGTTCAGGCTATCAGTCGTAACATATTGGAATACTCGTATGTCGAAGGCGAACGATTCATCACGGCGCTTGCCGAAGCCCCCAAAGGTGAACAGCTGCTCGAACAAGTACTAACGGAGCCACCCAGAGATCCTATTCAAATATTGAATCCGAAGAGTTACCCGAACGACGCCAGAGCATCAAGGAACCAATCGCTCATCTCTCGAGCCACCGACGTTGACCATCCGTGGGTACTAAGCCCTTGGATCAGCGTGGAATCATCGCCTCTGAAAGGCGTGAACTTACGCGCAGACCCTACCCGCCGAAATGCTGCAATAGAAGGGTTTACGCAGCTTATTACCGCCATGGTTGGGATCCAGCTCTATGATCAATCGCAGTGGTCCATGCCGCCGGTGGAGGTGATTGTGCTACAAGCCGATGCCGACGACACGGCCATGCTATTCGGCGAGTCACTGCATGAAAACACCCAGATTATCGATACTCGATCTGATCACTGGTTGGTAAATCTTCCGACCTCGCAGGCCAAAGAAGCTTCGGTGATGTCAGTGTTTCGCACCACTGAAGCGCTGATTGCCGAACGCGCCTTCGAGACGTTGATTGGTGTTTCGGGAAATTACGTAGTTCAACTGACCGGACATGGAATGGATACCGTTCTGGCACAGACCTACTTGCAAGCAGTGATGTTTAATCTAACAGAGCCCACCGAGAAACTGGCACTGAATTAGTCCCAATAGCCATTGTTAGAAAAACGTGGTTTCAAAAATTCCATCTGATCCGCCAGCACATCCTTGTTGGATAGAAAAAAGAACTCGTGGCGGTTGGGCGCAAACGGAATAGCTAAAAGTTGCATATTCGCTTGTTCAGGTGTTTTATTGCCTTTACGGTTATTGCAACGACGGCATGCAGTCACACAATTTGTCCAGCAGTCTTTACCACCTCTAGAGGTTGGAATTATGTGATCTCGAGACAGCTCCGATGGATGAAAGGAATTTCCGCAGTACATACACAGCTGCTGATCGCGTGCGAATAGCAGAGAATTGGACAGAGGGGGAGTAAAGTGAGCGGCATCCACTTTGCCGTCGCAGGCAACAATGCTGGGTAGCTCCAGACAGGAGCGAACCCCCGACTTGTTATACCCACCTCGTATGGTGTGAATGACCTCTCCCAAGCTCCAGATGACCTGATCTTTGACCACCAGGGTAGCTGTTTCCTGCCAGCTAAGCCATGCGATGGGAGCACCTGCTTTGTTCAGGCGCAGCACTTTCGCGTTCATGAGTTGTTTTTCTTCGGTTCTACTCTTTCACCCGGGTACTACTTGTATATCACAATACCGCAGAGCCAGTAACTACCGTTTAGTGAAAATATTGTCAGCCGCCGCAGCCGGTATGAGAAACCTGGGCAATTGGGGCGAAGAGTCGGTCTCCCAGAGCTTAAGCGACGAAGGCCGCAAACCTGTGTAGGTAGAAGGAGCTTTAGAGTCGTTGTGGGTCCGCGCCCCGGCCAGGGGCTAAAACCCAGATGATTAAGACAGAGCGTGGGTCCACTGCTGCTTGAAGCGTCGAGCCGCTTCCAGAGTGCGCACCTCGCTGTTGATTAACAACTTACGCACGTTTTGCCATGGATCGTTTTGCTGCCGAAGTCGCTGAGCTTCCAACAGATGACCGACGGATTCGGTCGCCGTATCGAACATCACATCCGGCGCATACGCCCGTTCCCATGCCTGACGAGCCGCCAAGGCACGATCGTCGGCTTCATCAACCATAGAACGAAGAATAGCGGGCACATGGCGAATATCCTTTTCATCGATGCGAATCAAGAAATCCCAATCAACGTGTGGTGGCTCAACCCAATGATCAGAAATGACCACCGGAGCACGCTGTGCCTGCATGGCCTCAAACACACGGTACGATGAGGTGCCTATACCTCTTGGGCACAACATAAAGTGGCTGCCCGCAAGGGCTTCGGCAAAATCTAGACCTTGGGCTGTGCGCTCTTGCTCGCTGCTGTCCCAAACATTGAATTCGGAGGTGTCTTTTACACCTTCACACACATTGGCCAGAGCAATAACGTCTTTCCGGCAGCGATGACTAACAGAACCCACAAACGAGAACAACCAACGTTTTTCAACATCCCATTGGTGGATGTAAGGTACAAACCGGTTTGGAGTGACTAGATAAGGAAAGGCCACCTGCCGACGGGATTGAAAAAACCGCGATGGCATTGAGCAGTACAAACCGGGTAACGCACACCAAGGTTTATCCACCTCGTTGTACATAAACACTTTATTCGGAAACTGTCGCAACAGCGGATGGCAGGCCAAGCGCTTATAGACATAGTCGTCAAAGTGAGCATTTTCGACAAATAGAATCGCATCCGCCTCTTCAGCAGACTCTGCCAAAGTGTGACGACCGATTTTGTCCAGCTTGGCCATACGCACCAATGCATCAAGCATTGGGTGGTAGTCATAGGCTGATGTTAAAAATAGCTTCATTTTCTTTTGTGTTGACGTCTTTTTCCGACTGGCAATCCTCTAAAACTGAACCTTAGATACCCACACAAGCGCCGTCGAATCGACATACATTGCTTAAGCTATGTAGAAGTCTATAGTCTTAAATGCTCGAGTGAGCAAGCAAAAAACCGTCTATGGGAGGTAATTTGACGCAAAATGAGTACTCTGAGATAGAGGCCAATTTTTAACGTAAAAGGTGTGTTTCGTACTGCACAAAACGAGCATTTACCCTATGTGATCCTGCTCATAGAAAGGGCGCGACTTGCCTCACAATCCGATTTGATTCACGGCCATTTGCGCCTTTAGTTTAGTGGGTTGAAAGACCTATAAAACCGCCTGATTGCCGATTCCACAGTTGAGCATACAAGCCGGAAGCCCCAATCAGCTCCTGATGGGAGCCCGATTCCACAATGCGTCCTTGATCCAGCACGATCAACCGATCTAACGCAGCAATGGTGGAGAGCCTATGGGCCACCGCCAGAACGGTTTTGCCCTGCATGAGCTGGTTTAGTTGCTGTTGGATGGCCGATTCAACCTCAGAATCCAGTGCTGACGTCGCTTCATCCAACACCAGAATCGGTGCATTCTTCAGAATCACCCGAGCAATCGCGATCCGCTGTCGTTGCCCACCAGAGAGCTTTACGCCACGCTCTCCGGTCATAGCATCCAACCCTCGACGACCCGCTTGATCTTTTAGTGAGTCAATAAAATCTAACGCTTGGGCACGCTCTGCGGCCTGTAAAATTTCCGCATCCGTGGCATCGGGTTTTCCGTAACGTATGTTGTCTCTGATGGAGCGATGCAGTAGCGAGGTATCCTGCGTGACCACAGCGATGTTTGAACGCAGGCTGTGCTGAGTCACCGAGCGAATATCAGTGCCGTCTATTTTTATCGCACCTTGTTCCAAATCATGGAAGCGCAGCAACAAATTGACGAGCGTTGACTTTCCAGCCCCCGACCGACCGACCAATCCAACTTTCTCTCCCGGTTGCACAGTAAAATCACAATGATCTATTACCGCCCCCAACGGATCATCGATTTGCTCATCATAGTGGAAGGAGACATCGGAGAATGCCACCAAGCCCGAAGTCACAGACAGTGTGTTTGCGTTCTCAGAATCTTTAATACGAATATTCTGAGCTATCGTTTCCATACCGTTCTGTACAGTACCAATATTTTCGAACAAAGCCGTGATGGTTCTTAATATCCAGCCGGACATTTGAATCAAACGAATCACCAAAGCGTTACATAACGCAATACTGCCAATCGAAATGGCGGCAGTTTGCCAAAGCCGAATGGACAACCAAGCCGTAGCGATGACCAATAACGTATTCATGATCGTTAACGCAGCCGTCATGTCCAATATGGCTCGCATTAACTGACGAAAAGCCTGAGTGTGCTTGCGAATCCCTACCCCGGCGAACTCTTCTTCAAGCTCATGGTGGGCAAAGAGCTTAACTGACTGGATGTTGGTGTAGCTGTCGACGATGCGCCCCGTCAGTTCGGAGGTTGCTTCGGATAATTGTGCCGATTTGGATCTGACCGGTGGCACCATCCAAACCACCACGGCCACATATCCTACGAACCAGATGATTAGTGGCAACAACAGCAGCTTATCGACATCGCTGAATATCAATAGAATGCTGACCAAATAGATCAATAGCATCCACACACCATCGATAAAGCTGATAATGGCTTCACGCAAGGCGTTACCCGTTTGCAACACTTTTTGAGCGACACGACCGGCGAAATCGTTTTGGAAATAGCCCATACTCTGGCGCAGAACGTAGCGATGATTTTGCCAACGGGTGGCATTGGCAATACCCGGTGCCAGGGCCAGGTTCATCATCGCCCGAGACCCCAACAGCGATACCGGCCGGACGATCGCCACGACTATAAGCATCCAAGTGAGCGCTACGGAATGCTCAGCAATGAAGTGCTCAGGTGATTCTGAGGTCATCCAGTCCACTAGGCGGCCGAGATAGACAAAGACCAATACCTCGCTCAACGCAGCGATACCCGCAACGATTAGAGCAAGCAATACGATACCCTTGACGGGTTTGAGGAAATGCCAGAAAAATGCACCCGTGGTGGTTGGCGGGCGCTCCACGACACGTGGCTGAAGAGGGTCGATCAGGTTTTCAAATAGCCGGTACAGTGGAATCCACCTCACATTGGGAACTCAAAAGGCGTTTACATTTGTTATTTGATGTTCTGCAATATATCCTTTAGCCCAATAATTATGAAGTAGTGGCATTAATGCATGGATAAGTACACAGAAATGATGGTTTTCGCCAAAGCGGCGGATATGGGGAGCTTCTCGGCCGCCGCCCGCGAGCTTGATTTAACACCCTCAGCGGTCAGTAAGTTGATCACCCGTCTGGAAGACCGCCTTGGGGCTCGATTATTTCAGCGGACCACGCGCAAGCTGTCGCTGACGGCCGAAGGGCATGCTTTCCACGATCGATGTGGCGCTATTCTGGATGAAATACGGCAGGCAGAGGATGCTGTGATGGCGCTGCACGACCGAGTCAGTGGCACTCTGAGAGTCACGACGGTATCCGCTTTTGCGCGTATTCAAATGATCAAATTGATGCCTGAGTTTATGTCTCAATATCCCGAACTTCGGGTTGAACTCGAACTCTCGGAACGTGAGGTCGACTTAGTGGGCGAAGGGGTGGACGTGGCCATCGTCCTCAGTGATGGATTAACCGACGAATCACTGGTGGCTCGGCGCCTGGCCGTAAACAAGCGAATCATCTGTGCGTCTCCGATATATTTAAAAAAATTCGGTACGCCAACTACTCCGGCTGATTTGATGGAACACAATTGCCTGACCCACTCGTCGATACAACATTTTAACGACTGGGAATTTCGATCTGAAAAAGGCATCGAAGCGCTTCGTGTGAAGGGAAATTTTCACACCAATAGCGCATCGGCTCTGCACGAAGCCGTTAAGGCAGGAATCGGTATTTCTCGTCTTGCCACCTACGTAGTGCAGCCGTCTATTCAAGCTGGCATTGTAAAACCACTGTTACAAGACTTTGCCGTTGATTCATCGACGATTCAGTTAGTGTATCCACATCGTCGACACTTGAGTAACAAGGTGCGGGTGTTCACAGATTTCATGGTGTCTAAATTCACCCCATCACCACCATGGGAACAATAATCTCGTCGAGAGAACAAACCCTCTATAGCGAGTATGAGTTCACCATCGGACGGGTGCGCTCATACTCACTCAACTGGCCTTTACGCAGATCCACAGCCATGCACGAAATAGCGTGCACGGGTAATCCATCACCCAGCTCACCTTCATGATTCCGATGAATGTGGCCACAACATAGCATCCGCACTTGCGAATGAGCATTGAGCAGTGCGGAAAATGCCTCCACGTCTTGCCAGTCTTCGAATTGCCAGGGATCTGGAATAGCGTCCACCCGAACCGGTGCATGATGCAGGCAAATAAGGGTCGGCTTTTGTCTATTTGCATCCAACAAGGACGCTAGCTGCTGTCGTCTCTGGCTACACAGGCGGCCTTTGTTACTGTGCTCACTCAGCGTATCGAGCATGATGATCCTAACGGGATACTCCTCGATCGCATACTGGATAAAAGCGCTTTCAGGAAACGTGGTTGCCTGCGTTGCAAATACTTTCATCATGGGTTCACGCTTATCCCGATTTCCAGGAATAACAAAATAGGGGGCGCTTAATCCATCCAAACGGTCTTTGGCGAGCTGATACTCTTGCACTAATCCGTCATGTGAGACGTCACCGGTGTGCACCACCACATCGGCATCGGCATGGTTGTGATTGATATATTCAACGCATGCTGTAAGATCTTTTTCTCGCTGCTCATTTAGATGGCTGATATGACTGTCGGAGATATGAATGAGTTTCATGCGATCGAAATAATCCAAATGAGTGGAAAGATCACCAGATCTAACATTTAGCCAATCCGCTATCCTACCATCAGGGTTTATGAGTCAATGTCACAGCATCCAGTCACCCTAGAGAGCCTGACAGAACAATTAATCGAATTCCGCGATGCTCGCGATTGGAAGCAATTTCATTCGCTCAAAGATTTAATTCTTTCACTCAGCCTGGAAGCTAGCGAACTCCTTGAGTTAACCCAATGGAAATCGGAAGCCGACTTTGAAGAGCAAGCGAAACAGTCTACTTTTAAAGATCGCCTAAGTGAGGAGTGCGCCGATGTATTGCTCTATCTTCTGCTGGTGGCTGAGCGTAGCGAGATCGACCTGCTGGCGGTTGCCCATCAGAAAATACAGACCAACGCACACAAATACCCAGTAGAAAAATCTCGCGGTACAGCGGCTAAATATACGCAGCTCTAGTCGCTTGCAATAGCATCTAGCCAGCTACCTCGCTTTGGTAATAGTCCATCAGAATTTTCGCTACCTCTGGCCGAGAAAATTCGGCCGGGGGTGCAATACCTTTGCCTAACATTTCTCTAACGGCCGTACCTGACAACAGGACGAAATCATCCTTGTTATGATCCGGCGCTTCGCGCATCATGACCACTCGATTGAGTTTTTTCGAATACGCTGTGTGATCCGCTTTGAACAGCTGTATCTGTAATGCATCAGCAGGAATATTATCGAAAATTTCCTGCGCTTCGAAGGGCTCATAGTAGTCACCTACACCCGCATGGTCTCGGCCTATGATGAAATGTGTGGAGCCCATGTTTTGCCGAAATAGGGCATGTAACAAAGCTTCCCTGGGGCCAGCGTACAACATGTCAAAACCGTACCCGGTAATCATCACTGTATTTTTTGGAAAATAATGCTCCACCATCGTACCGATCGCTGATTCGCGAACCGCCGCCGGTATATCTCCTGGTTTTAATTTACCAAGCAACATATGAATCACCAATCCATCGGCATCCAAGCGCTCCATCGCCATGCGACACAATTCCTCATGAGCTCTATGCATAGGATTCCGGGTTTGGAATGACACTATTTTTTTCCAACCCAGTGCCGCAATGTCATTGCGTATTTGCACGGCGGTTTTGAACGTACCCGGAAAATCGGTTTCAAAATAACTGAAGTTCAATACCTCTATCGGCCCGGACACAGCGACTGTACCCATAGCTAGAAACTCTGCCACACCCGGATGTTCAGTATCGACAGTGCCATACACCTGCTGAGTCAGTGTTTGGATTTCTGCAGATGAAAATTCTTCAATGGCCTCAATGGTCTGAATGGCTAGCACAGGATTTCCACTGACATTAGGATCTTTCAACGCCAAACGATCCCCCGGCTTAAGCCCTTGAGGCACACTGTGTAACAAATTCAACACCGGTGTTGGCCAGAACAGACCATTGGTCAAGCGCATTTCGGAACCCACCGACAGCGCATCGCTTTTATTCATATACCCTGACAGCGGGGTGAAATAACCGCCTCCAAGCATCACCGCATTACCTGCAGCGCCTGAGCTTATCGTTACCGATAGACAATCGTCAGCCTCGGCCAACAACTCCTCACGCTGTGTGTTGTCGCTTACGATGAGTGGCAATAGAGTAGTGTTGCCATGGGGTGCGACGAGATCCGACATGTAAATTTCCTGATCGAATGGGGTTGCGTTGGATTGTAAACGATAGGCAGCGCCGAACCCAGCTGCACGAGCCTCTAGGGAGCAAGAACGAGCCTAACGGGTTGACGGGTACCCCGATCGGGGCCGCACAATAAAATCGCCAGCATGTATCTATGGAGATAGCACACTGGCAATCAGAGATAGTCGTGGACTAACCAGCAGTTTACCTACAGAGCTGCGTCACCTTCTTCCTGAGTACGAATTCGCACGGCCTTTAGAACATCGTCGACAAAGATTTTTCCATCACCAATTTTGCCAGTATTGGCCGCGCGGATGATGCCGTCGATGCAGGCATCCAAGATGTCGTCGCTGACCACTACTTCAAGTTTGACCTTTGGAATGAAGTCGATGACATATTCGGCTCCTCGATACAACTCAGTGTGACCTTTCTGCCGCCCGAAGCCCTTGACTTCAGTGACGGTGATACCCGCAACACCTGCCGTGGCGAGTTCTTCTCTGACCGCATCGAGCTTAAACGGCTTAATAATGGCTGTAATTCGTTTCACGACATTAATTCCTCAAAATTACGATGAAAGCTACTGTGGGGTGGCAGAGATTTTGTGAATACTCAAATCCGCCCCGTTATGTTCTTCTTCCTCGCTGAGACGCAATCCCATCAAAGCCTTTAACGTACCATACACAAAATAGCCTCCCACTAACGCGAAGACAATTCCAGATACTGTACCAATGAGCTGAGCCATAAACCCTACACCACCGAGACCACCCAGCGCCTCTAAGCCAAAAACGCCTGCAGCCAAGCCACCCCAAGCACCACAGATCCCGTGTAAAGGCCAAACACCCAGTACATCATCAATTCCCCAGCGATTTTGCGCTTGAGTAAATGACCAAACAAACAATGTTCCAGCGACAGCTCCTACTACCAGCGACCCCATGGGGTGCATGACATCGGATCCTGCGCACACTGCCACCAACCCAGCCAGTGGCCCGTTGTGTAAAAAGCCCGGATCATTTTTACCAACGATCAAAGCAGCTAACAAACCGCCGGCCATCGCCATTAACGAATTCATGGCCACTAACCCACTGACCCCTGCGACCTCCTGTGCCGACATCACGTTGAAACCAAACCATCCGACGGTAAGTATCCAAGCACCCAAGGCTAAAAACGGGATACTCGATGGCGGGAAGGATCCTGCAATACGACCATCCGAGGTATATCGACCCATTCTTGGCTTCAATAAGACTACAGCAACCAATGCAATCCAACCGCCCATTGCATGCACCACGATCGAGCCTGCGAAGTCATGAAATTGATGCCCGGTGGTGGATTCAATCCAATCCTGAAAACCAAAATTTCCGTTCCAAATAATCCCTTCAAACAACGGGTAAATCAGCGCAACAATGAGCAAGGAGGCGAACAATTGCGGATAGAATTTAGCCCTCTCAGCAATGCCTCCTGAGATGATGGCGGGGATGGCTGCGGCGAAAGTCAACAGGAAGAAAAACTTCACCAGTTGGTAGCCATTGTTCACCGACAATTCGCTTGCAGCAGCAAAAAAGTCCATACCGTAGGCAATTTGATAGCCTATAAAGAAATAGGCCACGGTAGAGACGGCGAAGTCGGAAAAGATTTTTACCAGCGCATTAACCTGATTCTTTTCGCGTACCGTACCCACTTCCAGAAACGCAAAGCCTGCGTGCATGAACAAAACCAGGATCGCCCCCATGAGGACGAACAAGACATTACTACCGGCGGTTAAGGCTTCCATCTAGCTACTCGATTGTTGGATTCGAGCCGAGTCTAACAACCTGCCTATTCTGTAATACGCACCAATCAAGAGCATAACGCACCATTACGGTGCATTTAATCAGGTTCGATGTCATGCTCCACGGTTTGGCTGACAAAGGTTCTGGACACGCCTAAACCATCCGCAATACCGTGCAACAATGCTCTCTCCTGATCGTGCATCGGTGGATCGGCCATTGCGATCACACACAAGTCCCTGAGCACTTGCATCCTCTGTGGCTCGGTACTTTGTTCTTTGGCTCTCTGAATTCTCTGGGGCAATTCTTCCTTGATTCGAGCGACATTCAATTTGTCCGAATATTCTCCATCGTCAAAAAATTGCTCGAAAGCGTCGATTTCTGCCTGCGTGATTCCGCCATGTGCATCTGCCACCGCCAGGGCTCCTGCGAAAAACAAATTTCGCATCGCAATGGCTTCATCGGACCGACCGTCCAGGTAGCTGGGCTCCATCAGGCTCATGGTGCGTTGTACACCCACATCGAGCTCATCAATACTGATACCACCCTCTGCAGTCATCATGGCGCTTCGAAAGAACAACTGAAGCGCTTTAACACGCAGGGGGCTAAAAGGATGGGTGGAAAACCAATCGCCTTCTGGAGCTCCCTGTCCAGGTTCAGAATCAACCGCTTGCATGTCATCCACTTGATTGAGAAATTCGTCAAGATCAAATTTAACCACCGAAGATGTAAGTCCGGAGGCAAGTTTGAATAGACCGCTGGCTACCGATGAAAAATCTTGGGCGCAATAGGCGCCAGCTCGATCGGCGGAGACTTCGGCGTTGCGCGACCATGCGAACAGCCGCAAGGCTAATTTAGGATCCGGTCGCTGCTGCCCTTTAACCAGGTAGCCGATCGGAATCGCATGATGATCGTAAATATAGTGCCCAAACTCGTGCCCCATGACAAACTGCAGCTCTTTTGGAGAAAAACTCTCAAGCAACGCCGAGGAAAACATCACATACAAACGTCCCTCCTCGGGCTTAAAGCACATCGCATTGAATTGCGGTGACGCATAGACATAGAGCTCTAATGGAATCTCCATCGATAACCGCTCCACACACTCATCCGAGAGCTTGTAAATATCAGGTGCCATCTTACGACTCAACCGGACAGAGGTTGAAAGCAAACGCCGGCGCAACCCAGTGGGCCCCTTCTCTTCTTGTTTTTCAATAAACTCCCTAACTCGTTTAACTGCTGGGTCTTCGAGCAGTGAGTTGGCCTGTTCGCGATCATTGCGATAGCGCAGATCATCAGCGTGCATAATCGGTTTCCACTAGTTGAGTAAGTCTCTCTCTAAGGTATGTAACAGCGACACAATACGATCCACACACACATCGATCTCCTTGAACCTTCTTGTCAAGCTGGCGTGGCTGGCACCTTGGCTCAACAGTTCCACAAACGTGTGCCCGAGCCTATGCAACTCTTCCACAGGTTCTTGCAAATCCTGGAAACTTTTCATGTGGTTCAATCTCTGTCCGACACCGTAGTACCAAACTCCAAAGCGAGAATCTTCCGCCAACTCTGTTACATCGGGTAGAACCACCGAAGGTAAAATCGAGTCCTCATTCAAAGATCGACAAAAGGTAGCATCGATTAAACACTTTCTATAATGGACGACATTGTACAAGGCTTGATGCACTCGACCGATTTGAGAACCTTCGTAGCTCCCTGGTTGCGTTACAAAGGTTTTGTATTCGTCTAACGCCAGTGGCCGGGCAATATAAAACCCTTGCGCCTCTTCACAACCATTAGCAATTAAAAAATTGTACTGGCCTGCACTCTCTACGCCCTCTGCAATAGAGGTCATGCGAAGTTCCCGCGCCATAGAGATAGCCGATTTAACGACATTCATGTTCTGATGAGAGGTTCCCATGCGCCTCACAACGCCTTGATCCATCTTTATACAATCGAAAGGCAAACGGCTGAGTCTGTCTATCGATGAATAACCGGTACCAAAATCATCCATCAACAGTTTTATATTCATAGCACTGAGCCGTTCTAAGTCCTCTGCAATAGTGTCAACGTTGCCCATAGCGGCACTTTCAGTAATTTCGATTTCTAATTCAATAGGCTCAATCGACCCTTGGCGGAGATAATGATTAATACGATCACTGATGGTATGAGATTCAAGATCATTGGGTGCAACGTTCATCGATAAGGACAAACCCGTGCGCACCTTTCTGATGCTCTGGCAAGCAGCCACCATTTGATCCAGCAGAGATACAGTAATGTCGTGCAGCAGCCCGGTTCGCTCCGCCAAAGGAATAAAATCGTTAGGAGCGATAATTTGGCTATCATCGCCACGCAAACGCACCAAGGCCTCAGCGCCGACTACCTCACCACGCAACAGACAGACCTTAGGTTGATAGAGCAACAATAAATCGTTGTTATTAATTGCTCTTTCCAGAGCACTTTGCATCTGAGAGGTATTCACGCCGGCTGGTATCTAACGACTAACCGCTTTTTTAAAACGGGCGTTTAATTTCTCACGTCGGGCTTCGAGCACCGGTCCGGCTCCGAACCACTCAAGTTCAAGAGTCTTTAACTGCTCGCCCTTGTCGGCTTGTGCGGTCATACCTTCCTGCAAGTGTTTGAGCTGAAATTCCATTCGGCGAGCTTTATCTTCAGCTGGAGTATCAATTCCGGCAGCGACTTCCATCTGAATGAGTAAATCTCGACGAAGCTTTTCATTGGCTTCATAGTCGTATTGGGTTCCTGCTGCAATGTGTGCCAAGGCCTGGTCTCGACGCGCCTCGACTCGTTTGGCAAAGTCTCGGGATACCGCCACGTCACTGGCCTCCCAAGCACTCTTAACGTCATCTACTTGAGTATCGGCAGAATCACTGTGCAGTTCTGCTAATTTTTCCAACTGCTCACACAAACCCACCAATCGTAATTGTTCATTTTTTTCCGATTTAAATCGTTTTTTCCGCTGACCCTCCTGCACCCGAGAGCAAGCGTCGACAGAAGAGCGAAAATCTTTGATCAAGCCGCGCTTGTCACGCTCTGGGAATTCTGCCAATCCCTGAAATTCTGCGACCAAGGCCTGCACTGCAGAGTCGTCGGGCGCTTGAGTTTTTGCCAGGCTTTTTAGCTCTTTTATGATATCGCGGGCCCGAAAAACATGCCCCATGCTGGCTTTGTAACCTTCGCGATCCTGTTCGTGCTTCGACTTGAAAATGTTGCGGCATTGGGTATTGAATTGCTCCCACAATTCTTGATCTTCCTTCCGGCGCATAACACCAATTTGTTTCCAAGCACTCTGTAGGCTTTTGGTTTGATTAATTACGTGTTGATTGATTTCCCCCGATGCTAGCTGTGTGGCTTTCTCTATTAAATCTGTTTTAAGCAGCGCATTGGCGTCATACTGCTCTTTGAGCTTGTCATCGAGCGGAGACAAAATTTTTGTAAAGCGATCTTCAAGCGCTTTGTCCGGTTTGCGATTACTGATTCGATTATCACGCCAAGTACGCTTGGCCTGATTGAGTGTTTTTTGCAACTTTTTCCAATCGATTGAGGCCCAATCTACCTCTGCGAACTCAGATTCAAGTTGCTCGCACAAGGCAGCTTTAGCTGCTAACTTCGCCTCTCTTTGCGCGTTGAGTTCTTCAAAATAGACTTTGCACGGCTCATACGCAGCATCGCCTGCTTCTTTAAATCTTGACCAGAGCTCATTAGAGGCACGACTCACCCCTAAGCCCTTCCAGTTGCTCTGAAGTGATTTGATGGTCTTTGCTAGCACTTGAGGTTTTAATGCTTGTGCAGGCAAGGCTTCCATTTCTACACACAACGCTTCTAACTTTGGTCGAGCTGCGAAATCCTGCCAGTCGGCCATATCATCCAACTGCTTTTCTGCGCGTGACAGTTTGTCATTCAATGACACTCGCTCTTGAGCCTCCATGCTCGCCACCTTTTTTTGCAGCCGCTTAAACATGGAATTAGCAGGCCCCCACTTGCCGTCTTTGATCGCACCACCCAGTGCAGCAAACTGTCTGTGGGTTGCTTTAACGCGGTCTGCAGACTCTTGCTTAGCCTTGACTAACCGTTCATCCAGTGCACGTCGATGAGCGTGTAAATCTACGACATACTGAAAGTGATTCACATGTAAACCCGGTAGGATTGTTTCTGTGGCCAGCAGTACATCGATTCGCTTTTGCCGCTCTTGGACCGCACCCACTCTCGCTTTTACCACCTCAAACGGTGGGTCTAACAAAACGGCCACCGCTTGGCAGTGCGCCAACAGGTTCTGCGTATCCGGATGAACGTCTTTGGCGTGATCTGACAGCCAACGGGGCAAATCAGCCAGCGCAACATTCACCAGTTTCTCCTGCATTTTGGCAATTTCTGGATTGTCGGAAACACTGGTCACCGCGTCGAGCGGAGGGCTCACCGTCGCGACTGAGGCTGATTCCTCAGTCGCCGAAGGTGAATTTGAATTCGAAGGCACCGGTTGCTCATCGGTTGTGGGAAGCAATTCATCTTCAGTGGGTGATTCAACTTGCTCAACCGTCACATGCTCATCAAGCATCTGCTGAATTTTGGCGAACTGTACCTCCATCAACTCTTGTTGAGATTTGGTATAAGATTTATCCAACTCGTTCCAGCGTGCCTGAAGGGTGGTAAACCGAGCTGCCGTTTGCGGCGACCATACGCTCGAGCTGAGCTTTTCAGCCATTTTCACCGATTCGCGGACTGCCTCTTCTTGAGCCCTCTGCTTAGCTTGCTTTGCAGATTCGGCATCTAGTAGCTGCTGCAGGTGCTTGGACACAACTTTATCTTTGTCACGACTCGCATCGAGTGCCCGCCGCACCAGGGATAAATCAGTCAATTGGGTTGCCGCCTGCAGCCGGGTTTCGTGGTAGCGCGAACGCGATACTACTTCTGCCAGCGCATCTTCAGACTGTATCTGCTGCAACGCCTGAACTCGCACTGAAGCTAAAGCACAGTTATTGGCTAACAACAATTGCGCACCAGGATGGGTCGCTTTGGTAACCGGAGATAGGGCAGCTTCAGTGACCGTACTGTCAGCCAACAGTTCAGCGAGTCGCTTATGCATGGTCTCTGCTTCAATATCATTGACACTGAAGGCTGAATATCTCTGCCACAGCGCCTCTATAGAGGTAAGTTTACCGATCGCCAGCAACCTTATCGATGGTTGGTCATCGTTATCGACCAACGATAGGATTTGCTCCTGCACCTCTGAATCGGATTCATCCAACTGCTGGACATGCAAAAGCCTTTCGTCTGGATCCTTAATTTTTCGAGGGTCAGACTTAAGAATATTTTTTACTCGCATTCGAGGTAGATTCTGCTGGGCATCGGCTTAAGTGCCCAGTATACCAATCGGACCCCCAGCGTTCATTGCTGCACCAAACTGTGCCTTCTCCCACAATTCAGGCGCTACATCTGGCCCGGTGACCAATATCCTGAGCAACCCATCGCAGGAGTGCCGGCTTTCTGCCGATAACGGAT
>JAHQVR010000239.1 GCA_019634245.1 Gammaproteobacteria bacterium | reverse complement strand
TAGTGAATTCATAGTCAGTATCTTTTCCTTTTCAATTAGCAAAAAACATCGTTGGTCAAGTCGCGCAGACGAACTGTTTAAAGATTTTGCGGGCCGTAGTACAAGCTCAGTTGAAAAACTATCTGGCACATTGAAAATCACGTCACTTGCCGGTGTTGCCCCACTTATTGTTCCAGTTATCGATAAGTTTCATCAACACCATAGCGAAATTGAGCTGGAGTTTATCGCTGATGAGCAGTTGGCAAGATTGGAACACGGTGAAGCCCATATTGCTATTCGAGTTGGTCAAAAACCAACTACACCAGATTATGTCGTTTTGCCGTTTCGCAAGATTAGCTTTGGTCTTTATGCTAGTGATGGCTACATAGAGAGAGAGGGAAAACCGAATCAAGACAACCTTACCAGTCACAAATTTGTTGGCCCGCAGAGTAAAAATTCCCCGTTGCCTTATGCGGCTTGGCTGGATTCAGAAATACCGAAAGACGCTTTTGTGTTGCGTACAACAAATCAGCAAGTAATAACCAACGCCATCCAACAAGGACTTGGAATTGGTTTTGTAGCAGAGCATGAAGCTCACATACCTAGGCTTGTTGAAATTACAGCGCCAAAAGACATGTGGTCGGTATCGTTATGGATAGTCACGCACGCAGATTTACGTCGTACATTGAAGGTACAGGAATTTTTAAAATTTGCGCGAGCATGAGTCAGTTCGATGTTTTCAGTGCTTAATTACCAGAAAGCCGTTGTTCGGGTCAGGTAAATTTCGCTCAGACGTTTCCAATGCGGATCCGTCATAGGTCAAATTGAGATTGGTCTTGCGCACAGGGTTGATATCGGTAAATGGTTCACTCAACACCACGCCGGCATTCATGGCATTGGTGACTTCATTGATCAGCATCCGACCATTTGCCATTTCTAACACTGCTTTTCGGTTATTACCTGCCAATATTAGCAGCTATAAATCGGTGTTCTCATTGTTGTTGAAAAAGTATCAAGCAACAACAGGATGCTTAAGCAAAACCCGTTACTTCCGAATCGGTGGCTAATACTGTAATACTGGGAACAGGGTTTGTGGCTTTTTTATCTATAGTTCGTCGCTATGCGACTCTTTTAATCTCACTTGCCTCTAAGTTTTTTATTTGGTTGCTGACCGTTGTTTCAGAATTACTTTGATATTTAATATAGCCGCCTTGCTCAGCAAATTCGCAATCATCATCCAGCCTTGTTGCGCACTTCATCATTATATAGAACAAGACTACGGCGAAAAGATACAGACCGGATAATGCTGCTAACAGAGATACTCCCAGCGAAACCAAAAAAGATATTATCCCCGCCAAAATTGTTGTGCTCAACGCGAAAATACCTAAAAATACATATGGATACATCGTTGTTACTCCTTACTTAACTCAATCTACAGCCGTTATGTCTATAGAAAAAAACTATGAAAACCCAGTGTTGTATTGCTGCGCAGGTCGGTTGTTTCGACATACTTGTAACTAAGTTAAACCAATTATGCATTTCTAGACAGAAGGCGGATATCACTGATTACCATGAATGAAGGGAATTTTCACGCATTTGCGTAAGTGACTATATTGGGATGGACGAATTTGCTGGAGTTTTGTAAGCCCGCCCCTGCCAATGAACTGGCGAAATGATTGCCGGGATCGGGGATAGCGCACCGTCTGGCTAGACCACGTTGGCAGCCGCTAGTTCGCTGCCGTTCTTACTCGGTTTGAATAGGCTTTCTAGCTGCCCTCGCATTAATCCGTTAAGCGGTGACGCAAAGGTCGCGACGATCAGAAATTTGTTTAGCGCATCATCATCAAGATCACAATCGATCTCAATCTACAAATCGATATTCCGGATTATTGGCCGGTACCCATCTTACATTTGACCTTCAGCATTTGGCATATGTTGGCTCGACTTATACATAGCGAACTTGTTATCAATTTCAGTCTTTTGTTCGATTGGAAAATGCATCGGTATGACATTGCGTTCGTCGATGTTCTTATAACCGGTAGCCTGTAGCCTATTGGAAAGAGTCATCCAAAGTGGATGACTCTTAAACCACTACACTTCACTATTACTATGTTAACTATCCTATGTCTACGCTAACAAATCGAACCGATCAGCGTTCATCACTTTGGTCCACGCAGCGACAAAATCTCGTACAAACTTTTCGCTGTTATCATCTTTTTGTGGAGGACTTTACTTTGTGGAAGTAGTATCACCGGCCTGCTTGTTTGCGCAGGAGCAGCACGGCCGTGGCTGCAACGTCTGCAACCACAGCGTAGGTACAAGCCCCTGCCCCGATCTCAGTCGTCGGTTGTCAGGCTGATCGATGAGCTCGACAGATCGTGCCCATTAGCATCCAGTTCAGTAACCGTGTACTCATACGTCGTGCCTGCACTCAGCCCGGATTCGAAAAAGCTTCGTGCGTCGCGCGAAGTCAGTTCCTCACCGTCTCGCTCCACACGATAGCCAGTAGCGCTGTCAACACTGCGGGACCAGAACAACTCGATCGCTGTTGAGGAATAAACCAGCCCGGTTACGTTGAATCCGTCGTCCATAGGTGGAGGCTCATCTGTAGAACCACCGTTGGTTGTCACGTCGATGACATCTGAATCGACAACCACGCCATTGTTCAGGAACTCGACGGTGTACTGATATGTGGTGCCTGCTGACAGGCCCTCTTCGAAGTAGCTGCGCCCATCGGTGGTGGTTAACAGTTCATTATCTCGATACACGTTGAAGGTGTACACATCTGAGTTGTTCGGGCGATCGGCAACCCAGAAGATTTCGATTGCGGTGCGCGAATAAACAGCAGAGGAAAGCTCGATGGAGTTACCATCAGCGCTTTGGTCATCGTTGGTGGTCAACGAAAGCGAATCACTGGCGATTACGCCACCTGAATCGTCCAGTGCAGAGACTTCAAAGTTGTAGGTTGTGCCGGACTCGAGACCTTCGACGAAAAAGCTAGTGCCGTCGGTCAGCTCGGTACCGCCACTATAGCTGACTTCGTACTGAGTGCCGGTTCCCAAGCGATTCCAGAACAACTCCAGTGCAGTGCGTGAGTACACATCGCCACGCAGACCAAGATCATCCTCGTCGTCGGTAGCGAACGTAATAGCCGCAAGCAGCGGCTCGTGGTCACTGGCTGTGATGTCGTCTAATCGTCGCGGGAAATCGACGTTGACGTGGAGGTAGTCCAGCGATGTGTTGGTGGCAAGCTCTGAGGTCAGATAGATGTGGTCCAGTGCCTGCGAGTTGCCATCAAAAATGAACGAGTATTCCTGACTGGCCGCGTCTTTGTCCGATGCGCGTGCAAGCAGCCCGGGGATATCGGCAGAGGTCAAAATATCGGCCAGGTCATTGGTGAACTCGAAGGTATTTAAATCGCCGAGCACGATCACGTTGGCATCAGCGTTCTCGCTGACGTAGTGAGCGGTGAGTTCGTGCATAGCAAGCGACATTGTCTCGCGTGCTTCTTCTGCGGCTTGAATGAACGGCTGCACACCACCAAAGATTGGCGTGGAACCAAAACGCGATTCAAAGTGATTGTTGAGCACAATCACCTGGTGTCCGTTAAAGCCAAACGTCGCCTGCAAGGGATCGCGCGAGGCGTCAAAGGCATTTGCCACGGAGACGCCACGCTCTGCAAGTTCTTCACGTGTCAAACCGACAAACTCGATCAGGTCCACGCGCTCCGGATTGTAGAAGAAGGCGTTGCGGATATTGCTGAGCGCCGCGCCACCAAAAGCATCGGGATCATCACGGTTGTCATCCGTGGTTTCGATCAACGGGTCGACGTTAAAGAAGGCATATTCTGGTCCTCCGGCTGCCACGACGGCATCCGCCAGTGCTTGCAGAGTCTCGGTTGCGTCCAGCACACCAGAGCACGGATCAAGATCATCACTACAGTCGCCAACGTCTCCATTGTTGTCCTGGATTTCCTGCAACGCGATCACGTCTGGCGCTTGCAGGTTGGCGACAATCTGTTCGGCAATCTTGATGCGTTGAGCATCGTCCCCTGCAACTGCGCTCAGGTTCAGTACGTTGTAGCTTGCCACTGTCAGTGCAGTAGCCGAGCTCATCGGCGCGGTTTCCGGTTCAACAGTGCCGCGCACCGGTGAGACTTCATCAATTGCGTAGACCTCGAAGTTGCCGAAGCTGTAGCCCATCGGTCCTGTGACATCACCCAGCTTGTCTCCCACTTGGATGTAGGGGTAGTTTTCACCTTGGTAGACAGTGCCATCGAATTGAATCTGGATGCGCTCGGGGTTCTGATCACCGGTGTTGTTTGGATCCGGCTGCAGGCGAATGCCACCGTTGGAGCTGCGAGCATCGGCTGGGCTAGCGTCGCTACCGTTGTCAGCCAGACTGAACACCTCCGCGCTGAAGGTTCCGAACTGCCTGATACCTGACACGGCTACTGCGTCGTCGATGGTGACCAGCATACCTTCAAGGCTTTCATAAAAGTCGATGGCGTCCTGATCAGGGTCGAAGAGATTGGCCGTATCGTCTGCTGCCTGCTGCAGGTTGATCGGCAATTCATCATCACTGATAACGATCTCAGCGGGCGGTGTGCGGCCAGCCGCACCGAGTATCACAGGTGTGGGTAGCTCGTCGGTTGGTTCGGACTCGACAATAGTCGGGAAAGACATCTGTGTGGTGCTGAGATTGCCAGTGTCGGCCCCTCCCGGAATGAACTCCGAGACCTCTCCAGAGATGCGTATCTCATGCCCGACAGTGGGCTTTTCCTCGGTTGTAAACACGTACATGCCGTCCGCTGTGGCATTGTCACCATCGCCCGTGGCGTCCTGGAGAAAATAGAAATTGAAACCGACGGCTGTGACCACACCGCAGGTGTCAACCGTTTCGCCAGCGAAGGTAGAGATATGCCCTGCACCCTGGATCTCGTAAATCGGGATGGTGCCGTCGCAATCCACGGCGGCGACAGCTGGATTACTAAAACTAAAGGTGGTAGCAATTACGGTGAGGACAAGTGCGGCAAGTCTTGATATCCGTTTGTGCATCAGTTGAGTGGTTATCGATGAGGCTGGCATGGCAGGAAATTTCTCCAATGTTGAATTGATCAGTGGGCATCGCGACTCTACGGATGACAAGTTACAGGCTTGTGACACTCTGTCATTGCAAGGCCGTGCTCACATGCTTCTTGGTTTTGAAACGGAGCCTCTTCCAAGGCGCTCAAAGGCAATGCAGCAGATATTTTATTTGACTCCATTCATGAGAAAAAACAATTACCCAATCTATTTATTTAACAGGGAAAAGTTAAACCAGACAAATTACATTGCCTACATTTGAGTCTAGCTGTTTATCGTTTATGTCATACAAAAGCCTTATAAATGGCGGTCCAAAATCACTTTGAATAAAAACAATGCAACGGCAACTTAACTCATACTGCAACCAGTG
>JAHQVR010000238.1 GCA_019634245.1 Gammaproteobacteria bacterium | reverse complement strand
CCGGCCTTTTCCACTCAGCATTCGGTGTTCCAGGAATCTGTTTCAGTGAAGGCGGTAATTTCAGTGGGGCTAGCAATATTGACTGAGCTAATTCAGCTTGCTTTATCCATTTACGTCTAATGCCGTACGCGAAGCCATCATTAATCGAAGCCATCATAATGGGTAGTTCAGTAGGCTACAGAGCGGATACCGTCTAAGCTACTTCACTAGATTCTGTTATAGGTTCAGCACCATGACATCCATGAAGGCACTTGAATCAACGAAATATGGCTGGCCCGATGGATTATCGATAACCGCAAGAGAAAAGCCAGCACCATCAGAAGATGAGGTGCTCATAAAAGTGTACACAGCGGCGGTTAATGACTACGACTGGAGCATGGTTATTGGTCGACCTTTTATTTATCGATTGATGTTCGGGTTACGGAAACCGAGACACCCGGTAGCCGGGATGGAGGTGGCAGGCATAATCGAATCGGTGGGTTCTAACGTCGAAGAGTTCAAAACAGGTGATGCTGTTTATGGTGATACATCCGATCATGGGTTTGGGAGTTTCGCTGAGTACTTTTGCGTTCATAAAAACGCGGTCCAGCTAAAACCTGAGCTCATGAGCTTCGAGCACGCAGCAGCCCTACCACATGCTTCTGCTTTGGCTATGCAAGGCCTATTTGGTCATGGAAAGTTAAAACAAAATGAGAATATACTGATCAACGGCGCTGGAGGTGGTGTTGGAACCTTGGCACTACAGCTAGCCAAGCTAAACAACGCGACGGTGACCGGCGTCGATACGGGGGATAAGTTGAAGTCGATGAGCGATCTCGGTTTCGATCATGTCATTGACTATAAAACCACAGATTTTACTCGACAAAAAAAGCACTATGATTTGATTCTAGATGCAAAAACAAGTCGATCTATATTTGATTATCAACGAGCTCTTACCAAAGATGGTCGATATGTCACCGTCGGTGGCCACTTACCGCGATTACTACAGATACTTTTGTTAAAACCCTTGCTGCACTTTCTGGTGCGCAAACGATTCTCGATCGTGGCACTAAAACCCAACAAGGATATGGACTACCTATCGGATCTACACAAGCAAGGCAAACTCATACCACTTATTGATGGCCCACACCCATTTGAGAAACTGCCAGAGCTTTTGGACTATTTCGGTCGCGGAAAACATACCGGAAAAGTGATTATATCTGTGTACCCAAACAAGCCAAAGTAGAAGTGCAGAAGTGTTGAACGATCGGAACGACGATTTTAGTTCGTTTGCACAGCGTTGGGAAAAAAGAGCTGCTGCCCATTCACTCTAAACTCTGCGATGGCGTTTTGACCATCTGCCGATAGAATCCAATTGATAAATTGCTGTCCCGATTCAGATTTGACATTGGGGTGTTTTTGATCACTGACCAAAATAATGCCGTACTGATTAAACATACGCGGATCACCCTCCACGACGATTTTGTGATTGCCTTTGTTACCAAAGGCTATCCAAGTGGCGCGATCTGTGAGTATGTAGGCTCCCATACCAGTACCTGTGTTTAACGTAGCTCCCATGCCAGTGCCAGTTTCGATATACCAGCTGCCCGATGCGGCCTGTGCATCAACTTCAGCTTCCTCCCAAAAACGCAGCTCGGCTTTATGAGTGCCGCTGTCATCTCCGCGAGACGCAAAACGCTCACCTGACATCGAGATTTTAGTGAGTGCAGCAACCGCATCCGTCATACCGGAAACACCCGCTGGATCAGTGTGTGGACCGACGATCACAAAGTCGTTGTACATAACGTCCGCTCGACTGACACCTTGACCGCTAGCCACAAATGCCTCTTCGTCGTCTTTAGCATGGACAAACAATACATCCCCATCACCGTTGGCAGCGTTTTTAATAGCCTGCCCGGTACCTACGGCAACCACTCGAACCTCAATGCCCGTCTTTTCCTTAAACGTAGGAAGTAAATGATCAAACAGTCCAGAGTTCTGTGTTGACGTGGTCGACTGTACGATGATGAAATTACCCGACCAGCAATTGCTGATGCCCAAACACAGCGACAATACGGCCGCAAACAACGCTCGTGTTAGGGACTGAGTCAACATCATTGAATCCTGTGGCAACCGTATTCTTGTATTATTCTTGGTAGATATTACCGCTAAGCCACCAGGGTTTCAATGAACGGCTTTACTCCCGTCACACCCTCTTGCTCCATAATTCGAATCGTTTCAGAGCCTACTACGGCAATATCGGCTTTCCCGCGCAAGAAATCAATGTCTGATCTTGTCTTAACTCCAAACCCGACAGCCAGTGGTAAAGACGTATTCGCTCTACATAGCGCTAAGTAGTCCGTCAATTCATCGGTAAAGTGCGTATCTTTTCCCGTAACTCCTTTTCGAGCAACGCTGTAGATGAACCCGTCACTGCAATCATTTAGGAATTGCATTCTCTGGGGCGGCGTGTTCGGTGTAAATATGTGGATCGGGGATAACCCAAATTCAGTCATTGCATCCAGATAATCCTGGCCCTCAGCAGGTGGCAAATCAGGGACTATACAACCTTGAATGCCAATCGATTTACTACGAGCGACAAAGTCTTGCACTCCCTGACAAAATAAAATGTTGTAGTACGTCATGAATAGAAACGGTATGTCAAACTCCTTCGTCAGCCTTTCTGCCATTTCAAAGCTTTGGTCTACAGTGGCACCCGCTTTCAAAGCTTCTGCGTTAGCCTTCAATATGACTGGTCCATCAGCCATCGGTTCTGAAAAAGGAATCTGTAATTCCATCAGATCAACACCCGCTTCTACCATCTACTCAACCACTTTTAATGAATCATCGAATGAGGGATACCCCAATACAATGTGTGTCATTAACAGAAGATCTTTTTTAGCTAAACCATCGCGGATAGCTTGTTCGAGTTGGGTCACTTGCTTAGCCATTGGTCATTCCCCGCCGATATTCATTCGCTTTTTCAATGATAAAGTCTCTCCACTTGGGGTCATCGACCGCGTCAGCTACGGTGAAAATATCCTTATCCGCTCGACCAGACATATTAATCAAGATGTTTTGATCCGCTGACATAGACGGCGCTTCGATATAAGCTTGGGCAAATGCATGGGATGATTCCAGTGCCGGTATAAGCCCTTCGTTGCGCACGGTTCGTTGCATCGCATCAACCACAGCGTCATCCGTCGCTGCCTCAAATCGAACCCGCTTAGTTTCGTGAAGGTAGCTCAAGATGGGTGATACTCCCACATAATCAAGACCCGCAGAGACACTGTGAGTATCCTGCATTTGTCCATCCTGGTTCTGTAGAAAGTATGTTTTATAACCTTGAGCAACTCCGATGGTAGCGTCACTGTAGGCAAGTCTGGCTGCGTGTTGTCCAGTGCCCTGGCCTCTACCACCGGCCTCAACACCCACCAACTCAACTGAAGTATCTTCCATAAACCCGCCAAAAATTCCCATGGCGTTGGATCCGCCCCCCACGCAGGCATACACACGATCAGGCAACTGCCCTACGCGATCCAACATTTGCTTGCGTGCTTCGATACCAATAACAGACTGGAACCAACTGACCATCTCAGGAAAGGGATGAGGCCCACAGGCAGTGCCAAGGACATAATGTGTGTCATCCATATGCGTCACCCAATCACGGAAGGCTTCGTTTATCGCATCTTTTAGTGTCTGACTCCCCTCTTTGACAGCGATTACTTCAGCGCCCATTTGTTCCATCCAGAACACGTTGGGTCTTTGTCTGGCGACATCATGCGCACCCATATATATCGTGCAATCAAAGCCAAATTTCGCAGCCATTGTCGCAGTAGCGACGCCATGCTGGCCTGCACCCGTTTCAGCGATCACTCGGGTTTTTCCCATTCGCTTGGTCAGCAAGCCTTGGCCCATGACGTTATTTGCTTTGTGCGCGCCCGTGTGGTTTAGATCTTCCCGCTTTACAAATATATTGGCGCCGCCGAGCTGCTCGGTTAAATTATCCAGACGGGTGATTGGTGTTGGGCGACAGGAGTAGGTGGACATCAACTCCAGATATTCCTCCCAAAAAGAAGAATCATCTTTAGCAGCGAGATACGCACTTTCTAGTTCGTCGAAGGTGGTTGCGAGGATCTCGGGAATATACGCACCGCCAAATTGACTGTAATAACCGCTATTTCTCATTGTTTAATCCAATTAATGGTAGACCGTTAGGCTCTGGCTAGAAACTCAAGTTGCAGCTGGGAACAGTGTTTGGGAAAAGGCGAATTTATCTGTGGAGCAAACGATTTCAACGTGCAATGCCTCCCGGTGATCGCCAAAATGTAATTGACGATCTACTTTTAACAGAGCCGTTCCAACATTCATATTTAAGCGTTTGGAATAAAAATCATCGGCTTCAAAAACGGAGAAGGTCTGGTCCGCAGAGGTTGGTTCCAGAAAATACGTATCCCGAACCAAGGTAGACAGTGATTGATTTGATAACGTCTGGGCTTCTAACCCTGCGAACAGCTCTCCATCAAACCACAAAATCTCATGCAACACTGGATCGCTCTTCACTTTTACCTGACGTTCAATACGAATCCATCGATCCTCGGTTGTTGCGTGGGCTCGCAAATCTTTGATCTCAATGCATGGTTTTGATAGGTACTCCAGAGTTGCTCCCAAGTCGCTTTTTTTAAGGGCTGCGCTGGTTCCTGCTAGCGAAAATAGGTCAATAGTTTTCGAAGGCGAGCAGACAAATGTGCCAGACCCCCGACGACGTTCCAATCGACCTTGCCTCACCAACAAATCGGTGGCCTGACGAACCGTAGGCCTACCAATCGAATATCGATCGGCCAACTCATTTTCCGATGGTATTTTGGTGGCCACGGCATGCTGACCGGCATCAATCTCAGAAAGTATGCGATCAGCAAGTTGCCTGTACAGAGGCACCGGTGATTGGCTATTCAAACTCATCACCGAATCATACCTTTCCACCTGTTAAGTTGTCAATACAACTTATTTTAAAATCAATCGCACCGTATATTCGGGTCAGACCCAGTTAAGTTATTCATTTTAAATAGTTTATTGCTCTGATAGAGCGAATAAAGTTCGCTTCTGGGAGCGTATTTGCGTGTTTTTTGCCCATATTGCTGGCTGATTTAGCATTTATTTTTAACTAAATACGTCAATAAAACGTTAATTTTCAATAAGTTAGTTAGGTCCGACCCCATGAGTTAAATTCAGTGGGTTAGCTTGGTCCGACCCATCAGGGAGCGATCGGGGTTAGGAGCTGCTGGATGGCAGCACGCAGAAGGCCTGGGTCTACAGGCTTGTGCAACAGAGCAAATCCACTAGCGGTGGCATCGGCAAGTCGCTCAGGCGCCGTGTCTCCTGTGACCAACACAGCAGGTATTTCGGCGTTAAATTCTTCTCTCAGAAGCCCTATCACTTGCACGCCCGTGGCGCCAAGCTCTAACCGATAATCTGCCACGATGGCATCGGGAATACGATCGATCGCCACTAGCTGTTCGCGCGCGGCTTCCAACGTTGGCGCACACACGAGCTCGAAGCCATCACCTTCTAAGAGGGTTTGCATGGCTTCAAGAATTTCAACTTCATCATCAATAATGCACAACAATTTTGGTTGTTCAGAACTTGCTGTTGGCAATTCTAGGTTCGACAAACCAGTTATAGAGCGAGACGTAGGCTCCAATAAATCCTGCTCTTCAATAGGGACTAGCATCGAAAACGATGTACCCTTGCCAGTATCTGAGTCCAACATAAGTGGCATCTGGAGTAAGTCAGCCAATCGCTTCACAATAGACAAGCCCAAGCCCATTCCACGAGTGGTTGTTACAGAGTCAGATTCAATTTGATAAAACTCCTTAAATACCGACTCATGCTTTGATATCGGAATTCCTGGCCCTGTATCGGATACTGACAATCGTAAAACCGATTTCATACCGCTAGCCTCATTGATTCGCTCAATCTCACCCCAAACTCTGACCTCCCCATGTTCGGTATAACGCACGGCGTTATGGATGATGTTTCTTAGGATGCGATCCAACAAGGCACGATCAGAATAGATAAGTGCACTCGATTCAGGTATTGATACGCGTAAGCCCTTCGATCGGCCAATCTCTATAAATTCATCTCTCAGTCCAGCGAGCACCGACTCCAACGCGAAACCTTCTAGATTAAGTTTCACGACATCCGCATCGAGCTTGGATACATCTAGCAGGCTATTAAACAATACGATTAGAGACTGACTACTGAGTTTAATCTTGTTGATTAACTCATGATGCTCTTCATCTTTAACACGGCTTTGAAGCAAATCTAAAAATAGACCTATTGCATGTAGAGGTTGTCTGAGGTCATGACTTGCTGCCGCCAACAGTGTGTTTTTGGCTTGTTCTGCACGTTGAGCCCTTTTTTGACTCATCTTTGCTTTGTCCATTTCAGCCAAAACTTTTTTTAATACGTCAGCCCGGCCTCGAACATTTAATTCTTCCCGCTCGTCCAATGTATACCGAGTACCCATTACCAACAGACCATTCACATTGCCATCGGTGTTCTTTATGGGTATTCTATAGGCATGCCACCGATCTTTTTCATTAAGGAGGCGGCGCCAATCTGAACTGGCTTCCTCTTGCACTTCACCAGAATCAGTTGCCGCATCATCTTGTTTCCAGAAACCAGTCCAGCCAATGTCACTATTGCCCAGAACATCTACAGGATTAGTGCCGATATCCAAATCGGTGAGTCCAACGATTGACTCTTGGGTATGCCCGTATTGTTCGGCAAAGGCGCTACTGACATACAGAAACCTGTGATTCAGATCTTTAACAAAGATCCGATCGCTGGAATAATCAATCAATTTCTTTAGTACACTGGCCGTAAACGGCTCTTGTCGGCTAAATTCCCAAGTTGATTGTTGAACTAGCTTGCCTTTACTTAACAGATGCCGCAGCTGTAACACAAAAAGTTTGGTTTCGAGCATAGAAACATCTGATACTAGATCGAAACAACGTAGAGATTCGTCATCAGGTGGAGAATCCGAATCAACAAACACCACTGTTCTGTGCTGCTGACCGATCCAGTAATCTCCATGCCGACTGGCTTCCTGACTTTCAGCAAGATCAATAAAAACCACGACATCGCTAGCAGCAGCTGCCAGTACCTGAGAACAGGCGGTGATTCCGCCTTCACTTAAATCACATACCTGGACGACGTTCACTGAATGAGCTGCCCGAGCCGCACCAAGAAGAGCAGTAGTAGGTTTGGAAATCACCAAAATAACGGGCACGGCAGACCTTGTCTTGGACGAGGCCGACGATTTCTTGACTGGCGTTAGAGGGCTATCGATCATAAAAACTGGTGTTGTGGTAGACAACGCTCCGCGCACTATCTTGGTGTATCTCGAACTGGATATTCCGATCGAGCATGGTTGAGCCAATCTCCAGCTCGCGTATGGTTAAATTTCTAGTTATTCTCTTGTTGTTAGAATTTTACCGCCTGGTGCCTTGGAAAAGATACCTGATTGCCCAGCAAAAACTGTCCATCCAACCATTTCGATATAGCGATGACGAAATTATGCCTTTCGGCCAGTTGTATTGATATGTGACTTACATCTACTTAAACAGATATCGCACCATGGACCTCTAGCAGATAAAAACAGGCAGATATTGTTAGTATTAACTATTCGAAATTTTATAAAAAACTGTTTATCATCACCCCTGCGATTTGCGGTGGAAATAGCTAGCTTGGTCGGAAATCTGTTGGGTCTCTCGTGACCGAAAGCTGCAGACATATCTGTTCGATTCGCACTCCAATGTAATAATAATCCGGTTGGGAGCATTCAATGAAAATCGGTTCTCCTAGAGAATCCTATCCAGGTGAAGCGCGAGTTGCCATCACCCCGGCTTCTGCTAAGCAGATTCAAAACCTCGGGCACCATTGCGTTATCGAATCCGGAGCTGGTCTCGCAGCTGGGTATTCTGACGATACCTATCGAGCCGAGAACGTCGACGTTGTCAATTCTGCAGATGAGTTGTTTGATACTGCCGACATCATAGTCAAGGTCCGACCACCCAATGACGAAGAAAGCAACAAAATTGGCAGCGAGAAAACTCTGATCTCTTTTTTCTACCCCGCTCAAGAAGAAGAGCTTATGACTCGCCTAGCATCCGCTGGAGCAACAGTCGTCGCTATGGATATGGTGCCTCGAATCAGCCGAGCCCAAAAAATGGATGCGTTGTCGTCAATGGCGAACATCGCTGGCTACCGAGCGGTCATTGAAGCAGGAAACAATTTTCCGCGGTTTTTTACCGGACAGGTGACTGCGGCGGGAAAGGTCCAACCGGCTAAAGTTTTAGTTATAGGTGCTGGAGTGGCAGGACTAGCGGCCATTGGAGCAGCGCAATCACTGGGCGCGATTGTTAGAGCCTTTGATGTTCGTCCTGAAGTGGCGGAGCAAATTGAATCGATGGGTGCCGAATTTCTATTCCTGGATTTTGATGATCAGGTCGATGGCGCCGAAACAGGTGGTTATGCCGCACCCAGCAGCCCTGAGTTTAGAGAAAAACAGCTGGCATTGTTTCGCGAACAGGCTCCTGATATAGACATAGTGATAACTACAGCGCTCATACCTGGTAGACCAGCACCCAAATTGTGGCTGGAAGACATGGTAGCGGCGATGAAAACCGGATCTGTGATCATTGATCTGGCCGCAGAACGCGGTGGCAATTGCGATTCGACAGTTCCTGATGAAAAAATTGTTACCGAAAACGGTGTAACGGTGATTGGCTATACCGATTTTCCAAGCCGAATGGCCACTCAATCCTCGGATTTGTATTCAACCAACATTCGCCACATGCTCAGCGACCTAACGCCAGAAAAAGATGGCGTTATTAATCACAACATGGATGATGATGTCATTCGTGGCGCAACAATCGCACACGGCGGTGAGGTTACCTTTCCTCCCCCTCCTCCAAAAATTCAAGCCATTGCTAAGCAACAACCTAAGGTCGCTGAGAAAACGGCGGAAGAGATTGCCGCAGAGGAGGCTAAGCAGGCTAAAGCCGCCGGGAATAGACAAATCGCATTACTCGTTCTCGGTGGAGTGCTGATGTATTTTATTGGTAAATACGCACCTTCCAGTTTTATGCAGCACTTTATCGTCTTTGTGTTAGCAGTGTTTGTTGGTTTCCAGGTCATCTGGAACGTCTCACATGCCCTGCACACTCCCTTGATGGCTGTGACCAATGCAATTTCAGGCATAATCATCCTCGGCGCCCTACTGCAAATTGGTTCTACCAGTGTACTGATAACGTTGTTAGCTGCGATTTCCGTATTGATAGCCACCATCAACATTGTGGGTGGCTTTATGGTGACCCGTCGCATGCTTCAGATGTTTCAGAAATCTTAGAGAACCACGATCATGCTCACCTCTGAACTGCAAACCGCTGCCTATATCGCTGCAGCCGTGCTTTTTATCTTGTCACTCGGTGGCTTGTCCAATCAAGAAAGTGCAAAACGCGCTGTATGGTTTGGCATTGTCGGTATGGCCATCGCAGTGTTTGCGACAATATTTGGCCCAGGTGTTGAGCTGGGCCCAGTGCTCATTCTCATGCTGATCGGGGGAACTGTCGCGGGTGTGATTGTCGCCCAGCGTGTCGAAATGACTGGCATGCCACAACTGGTAGCGGCCCTTCACTCGTTCGTCGGTTTAGCCGCTGTGTTTATTGGTTTGAATTCTGATTTTGATCCCCCGGTGTTTGTTACAAACGCCGAGCGAATTATTCACGAGGTAGAGGTGTTTCTCGGCGTATTCATCGGGGCGATCACGTTTACTGGCTCAATAATCGCCTATGGCAAACTCGCCGGTCGAGTGGACGGAAAGGCCATGATTCTACCCGGTAGACATGTGTTGAATATCGCACTGGTTGCCGGCTCCTTTGCACTGATGATGATGTACATGAATCACGCGGGTAGCTGGACTCTCTATGTCATGGTGCTATTGGCATTCTTACTAGGAGCGCACCTAGTCATGGCCATTGGTGGTGCAGATATGCCCGTCGTGGTGTCGATGTTGAATTCCTACTCTGGTTGGGCCGCCGCCGCCACCGGCTTCCTTTTGGGTAATGATCTACTGATTGTCACCGGAGCCCTCGTTGGATCTTCGGGCGCCATTCTGTCCTACATCATGTGTAAGGCCATGAACCGAAAGTTTTTGTCGGTTATTTTAGGCGGATTTGGAGGCTCCACTGGCGCTGCGATGGAAATCGAGGGCGAGCAGATTGCGATTGACGCCGATGGCGTTGCCACTGCTCTGCAAGAGGCAGATCAGATTATTATTGTTCCGGGTTATGGAATGGCAGTGGCACAAGCTCAACAATCAGTATCTGAATTGACACGGCGCCTCAGAACCAGCGGTAAAACAGTTCGGTTTGGCATACACCCGGTGGCAGGACGACTGCCGGGCCATATGAATGTGCTGCTGGCCGAGGCCAAGGTGCCTTACGATATCGTTCTGGAAATGGATGAAATAAACGAAGACTTTCCTGACACGGACGTGGTCATCGTCATCGGATCGAACGATATTGTCAATCCCGCCGCACAGGAAGATCCAAACTCACCTATTGCGGGCATGCCGGTGCTCGAAGTATGGAAGGCCAAACAGGTGTTTGTATCAAAACGCGGCCAAGGCACCGGTTACTCCGGGATAGAAAATCCCTTATTTTTTAAAGAGAATACTCGAATGTTCTACGGTGATGCCAAGGCTTCGTTGGATAGCTTGCTTACAAAAATAAGCTAGCTTCCGAATTCATGAGTGTACTTATTTTCGATTCTGGCATTGGCGGCTTGAGCGTGATGCGGGAAGCAAGAATGGTGCTCCCCGATCATAGAATTGTGTATGTGGGAGACGATGCCGGTTTTCCCTACGGTGAATGGGAAGAGAACGCTCTGGTATCTAGAATATTAAACCTATTCTCAGAATTAATGGAGCGTTACACACCAAGCGTTGCCATTATTGCCTGCAATACCGCCTCAACACTCATTTTGCCAGAGCTACGTAAACGCTTTGATATACCGTTTGTTGGTATTGTCCCGGCGATTAAACCCGCAGCCGAAAGAACGTCAAGCGGATTGGTCAGTATTTTGGCCACTCCCGGTACCGTTAATAGGCCTCGAGTTCATAATTTGATCGCAGAATTTGCCAGCGATATCGAAGTCAATTTGGTGGGTTCGAAAAAGCTGGCCAAATTGGCAGAAGATTATATGCAAGGAGCACCTGTTGACCAAATCGTTTTACGCGACGAAATCAATCCCTGCTTTATCGAAAAAAACGCCCACGAAAGAACCGACATAGTCTTGCTCGGATGTACACACTATCCGTTTCTAGTGAATGAGATGCGTAAGGTTGCCCCCTGGCCTGTCGATTGGCTGGACCCAGCCGAAGCTGTGGCCCGTCATGCCATGAGTGTTGCCTCTCGGGAACCCTTAAACGCCACTGGAAAAAAGGATATTGCACTGATGACATCGGGGTCACCCAATGCAGCACGAGAAAGACTTTTACGCAGCTTTGGACTAACCATTGAACGCTCAAGCCTCGGAGCTGCATCGATAACGGCCACGATGCATCCCTAAACAATTCTTCGCACCTCAGTGATCGGCCCGTCCGTTTTTTCTTACGTTAAGCAACCGCAATGTCAATCGGCTGAAGCTAAGCAAAATTGCTCGTGGCACCCAAATCCGGTGTACTCTTCACTCTACCAGTGATCAAGCAGCGGCCCTTTTTCGTTAACTGAACTAGACGGCACATAGAGGTACACCATGGACTCTCTGTACACCCTACGCGAGAGAATACGCTCATTACATACTGTTGATGAACCACAGCGCATCCATGAATTGGTCAAGCAACTGGGACTATCGCAGGGCCAACGGACAGCCATAAAAAACAAATCCATTGAGCTAGTCAACGCTATTCGCGCCGATGATGAGCCCGGTTTAATGGAAGTATTTCTTGCGGAGTACGGATTATCAACCGATGAAGGTGTTGCACTGATGTGCCTGGCTGAAGCCCTATTGCGAGTACCAGACGCCGACACGATAGATGAACTCATCGAAGACAAAATAGCCCCTTCTCGTTGGGGCGCTCACTTAGGGAAATCGTCTTCCTCACTGGTAAACGCCTCCACTTGGGCATTGATGCTCACCGGAAAAGTGCTAGACGATGATAGTCAAGTGGGTATTTCAAGCATTTTACACACCGCGATAAAGCGACTCGGCGAACCAGTGATTCGCACCGCTGTCAAGCGAGCAATGAAAGAACTAGGCAGTCAATTTGTATTAGGTGAATCCATTGAAGAAGCTCATGATCGAGGCACTTCCAGTGAAGCCAAAGGCTATCGTTATTCCTATGACATGCTTGGTGAGGCTGCTCTGACCGAGCACGACGCACAGGATTTTTTTGCAGCGTATCTAAACGCCATTCACTTTCTTAAATCACAAAGCGACCCAAACGCTCCGTGCTCGGTGAACCCAGGAATTTCTATTAAATTATCTGCACTGCATCCGCGATACGAGTATCGCCAGTGCGAACGGGTACTGCGTGAACTCGTTCCTCGAACGTTAGAGCTCGCCTTGTTAGCAAAGAGTGCCAACATGGGCTTAAACATTGATGCAGAGGAAGCTGATCGGCTGGATCTGTCATTAGACGTCATACAAAATGTATTAGTGGATAAGCGCTTGGCTGGCTGGGACGGGTTTGGCGTCGTTGTCCAGGCTTACAGTAAACGTGCGCCAGCGGTTATCGAATGGCTCTACCAACTAGCAGATCAGTTAGACCGGAAACTAATGGTACGTTTAGTCAAAGGAGCTTACTGGGATAGCGAAATTAAACTTGCACAAGTTGAAGGCTTGGTTAATTATCCTGTTTATACTAAAAAAGCGCATACAGACATATCCTATATGGCCTGCGCCCACCAATTACTCAAATTAACCGATCGACTCTATCCCCAATTTGCGACGCACAATGCACACTCTGTCGCCACTGTTCTAGAGCTAGCCACCGACAGCGAGTCTTATGAGTTTCAGCGCCTTCACGGTATGGGAGAAGCACTGCATCGACTGGTAATGAATTCCGAACAAACTCGATGCAGAATCTATGCGCCAGTAGGCGAGCATGAAGATTTACTCGCCTACCTCGTTCGCAGACTATTAGAAAATGGGGCAAACTCTTCATTTGTTAATCAAGTGATTGATAACGAGATACCCGCTGAGAGAATCGCCGAGGATCCACTCGCTCTATGGCATTCGAATAAGGCTAGTTATCAACCGCCTCTACCGTTACCAAACGGGTTGTATTTACCTGAAAGATACAATTCCACCGGAATTAATCTACAAGATAAAAAATCCATAGAGCATATGAACCTTGCCCGTTCGAAATACAAACATCATCAATGGCAGTCCTTAGTAGAACCCTCAGAGAAAAGCGACCAACAAAACATTATTCGCATTAGTAATCCTGCCAACCCAGAAGACATAGTAGGCACCATAGTTCATGCAACTATCGATGGTGTTGACCATGCCCTATCGCATATACAGCCTTGGCAGATGCAAAGCGCGAAGGAACGAGCGGACGTTCTTATCAGAGCCAGTGAACTGTATGAGAGTCAGCAAGCCCAAATTTTTGCCCTACTAGCCAGAGAAGCTGGGAAAACACCGATGGATGCCGTGGCAGAATTGCGTGAAGCCGTTGATTTCCTAAGATACTACGCGGCGCAGGCTACCGGCACAGATACTCTAAATCCAGTGGGCGTTTTTGCCTGCATTTCTCCTTGGAATTTTCCATTGGCTATCTTCACTGGTCAAATAGCCGCAGCATTGGCTGCTGGCAATGGAGTGATTGCAAAACCAGCAGAGCCAACTCCGCTCATTGCGCAGTTTGCAGTCTCTCTGTTACACGAAGCCGGCGTTCCTTCTTCAACGCTTAAATTGCTACCCGGCGAGGGTGGCATCATTGGAGCGCAATTAGTTTCTGATCCAAGAATCCATGGCGTGTGTTTTACAGGTTCTACTCACACGGCCAAACTCATCCATCGATCTATGGCACACCACTTAAATCCCTCCTCAGTACTCATTGCTGAAACCGGTGGATTGAATGCGATGGTTGTAGACTCTACGGCATTACCCGAACAGGCAGTCACTGATATTCTCGCGTCCGCCTTTCAATCAGCTGGTCAACGTTGTTCGGCTTGCCGAATTCTGTATGTACAAGTAGACATAGCAGATCGACTCTTACGAATGCTATTTGGCGCGATGGATGAACTGAACGTCGGAGATCCTTGGAATCATCAAACCGATGTGGGTCCGATTATAAGCCACCAGGCCAAAGCAGAGATCGATAGCTACATAGAACAAGCGGAATCAGAAGGTCGAGTGTTAAAACGCCTATCGATAAGCAATGAGGGAAACTTTGTAGGGCCTGCGGTCATTCAGGTGGCTGGTATTCATGAGATGACTAAAGAAGTATTTGGACCGGTACTACATGTGGCTACCTTCCAAGCACAGAAAATTGATCAAGTGATCGAACAGATCAATGCCAGTGGTTACGGACTAACCTTCGGCCTGCATACTCGAATCGACGACCGTGTGGAGACGCTTACGAGTCAGCTACACGTAGGAAACATGTACATCAATAGAAATCAAATTGGTGCGGTGGTCGGATCGCAACCCTTTGGTGGTGAAGGTCTATCAGGAACGGGTCCTAAGGCCGGTGGACCTGACTATCTGCCAAGATTCTGCGCAGCTAACCAATCAACCCTTTCTTCAGGCGGAAATTCAGAAGGTGTGGACGTTGATATTGCGTTGCTCCGACAACACCTTGAAGCGCTAAATCCAATGGAACAACTACCCATTAATACCACCGTTTTACCAGGTCCAACAGGTGAGTCTAATACGTTAATTCAGTATCCAAGCGGAGTCATACTCTGTCTCGGTCCTGGTATCGACACTGCTCGACAACAAGCAGCTATTGCTAAAGAGATAGGTTGCACTCCTACAGTGATATGCCAAGATGGTAACAACGAATCCGAATGGAATGGAGTGTTAAAAGCAGAAGACATTAAAACACTGCGGAATATCGCGGCCGTTTGTTACTGGGCAGATGATAATCGAGCGCGCGACATTCGAATCGCATTGGCAGAGGTAGATGGTGCTATTATTCCTATGTCGTGTAGCACAGCAGATATGAACTTCGTCTGCACCCGCGAACGTCACGTGTGTGTCGACACCACTGCCTCCGGCGGTAACGCAACTTTATTGGCTGGTAGTGAATGAATGGTTAATGCCATTGATTAGTGTTGACGAGCGTGTATCTGTCGACAGGCGACCAAACAAAAAAGGAGTCAACATGCGATCAATGCTTAGAGTCTCACTAGTTACCATGGTGTTGACAGCGCTAGTTAGCGCGCTTCCAGTACATGCCTCGACCATTGGCGAAGATGGACTGCACAAGCAGGAGTGGTTTACTCTTACGTTCAAAGATCTTGCAGAAGATATGGCAGAAGCTAACGCTGAAGGAAAGCGTCTGGCTATCGTCTTCGAGCAAGCGGGCTGCATATACTGTGAAAAAATGCACGACACCGTTCTATCTGATCCAGAAGTTGTTGACTATGTAAAAGAGCACTATATCGTGGTCCAGTACAACCTTTACGGAGATGAGGAAGTAACCGACTTAGATGGTGAAGTGCTGACAGAAAAAAAGATATCTGAAA
The DNA here is from genome assembly GCA_019634245.1 of Gammaproteobacteria bacterium. The sequence goes on along the minus strand of JAHQVR010000238.1, from coordinate 3,964 downwards.
AATGGGATATCCGCTTTACGCCCACCTGGATATTTCTGCCCGAAACAGCCGGTAGCGACAAGAGTGCGGCCGAAGTGGCCATTGGACAAATGCCAGGTGCTTTTGGCAAAGGCACCTTTCTTGATCTGTTTACCTGGATTTACGATAAAGGCTATGAAGGTGAAGAAACCTTTCAGCGTTACCACGCCAGACGTATCTCTGAACGACGAGACGCAGCTGGTGGAGATACCGTTCCGACAGACTAGCTAGTAGAAGATATCGTACGATCAAGTGCAAAGACATGTTTAGAACGATCGGCTTTGAATCCCTGACTCGAGAGGTTCTCAAAGCCGATCGCGTTTTTACTACCGCGAACACATGAGCGTTCGCGATTCCCTATGCCTCGGCAGTGTCGGGCAGATGCCGCTCGCTACCGAAGACATTAAACCAACAGGCCGATTAAGCGAACCACCAGCGTTCCGCCGCCTTACCACCGTCTAAGTCCCAGTTTGCCGCGACTTTCTCGCCATGGGCCACCTTCTTAGATACACCCATAATGTAGTTAGCAAACATCGGCACAATGGCACCGCCATCATCGTGGATAAGCGTTTGCGCTTCCACATACATATCCCGCCGTTTTGCCTCATCCAATTCACCGCGTGCCGCATTGACCACCTCGTTAAACTTCACAGCGGCATCCGTAGTTTTCCAAGCGGTATCGTTCCATTCGCTCGAATCCACATAGGCTGATGAAAACATCCAGTCTTCAGTGGGACGTCCGCCCCAGTAACAGGCACACCATGGTTTTTTGTTCCATACGTTTGACCAATAACCGTCTTTTGGTTCTCGAACTACCTCAATGTCAATGCCTGCTTCCTTAGCAGAAGCAGCTATCAATTGAGCGGCATCAACAGCTCCGGCAAAGGCTGCATCGGAGGCCGACAATTGAATGGTTCCACTGTGACCCGATTGTTTGTAATGGAATGCCGCTTTTTCGGCATCAAATTCTCGTTGAGGTAATTCACTGGCATAGAAGGTGTTCGCTGTGGAGATCGGATGATCGTTACCCAACGCGCCATGACCCAGAAGAATCTTGTCAACCATCTCCTGTCGTTTCAAGGACAACTTCAACGCCATTCGCAAATCATAATTGTCAAATGGTGCGGCATCTACGCGCATCGGAAAGGTGTAGTGCAGCGTGCCGGTAGTTTCAAGAATAGAAATGGCAGGATTACGAGCCATCAGAGCCACAGTCTTGGGGTCAACTCTATCAATGACATCGACTTCACCGCTCATCAACGCATTTTGGCGCGCAGTGACATCAATCAACGAGAGAATTTCGACTTCATCAAAGTGCCCACGCCCTTCTTTAAAAAAGTTAGGGTTTCGAGCGCCCACAGCGCGAACACCCGGCTCAAAGTTACTAATTGAATACGCGCCGGTTCCGATGCCCGCACCTGGATCAACCTTGCCACCTTCAGACGGCATAATAATGAGATGGTAGTCAGACACAATATACGGGAAGCTTGCATTAGCACCGTCAAGCTCAAACACCACCATATCACCATCTGCTCGCACATCGGTTACCGGAGCGAGCACACCTTTGGCTGCAGATTTTGACTCTTCGCCGCGATGATAATTAATGGATGCCACAACATCTTCAGCCGTCATAGTTTTGCCGTTGTGAAACTCAACGCCTTGTCGAAGCTTGAAGATCCATGTTTTGCCATCCTCAGTTTCAAAGCTCTCGGCCAGCTCAGGCACTAAAGTGCCATCACTGTCAACCTCTGTGAGATGATTGGCGTACATGAACGTGGTGTTCTGCATAAATCCATTTTCATAGGTGGCAGGATCAAGTGAATCAGTCGTCGAACCATGCCCCATACCGAGTCGCAACTTGCCACCGGACTTGGGCGTCATAGCATGCACGTTGGTCGCCATGGACAGTGCGCTGGGCATAACGACACCTGCAGCGATCATAGAGGCAATGAATTGCCTACGACTGATGCCACCTGTCTTAAGTTTCTGTTGTTGATCGGCTATAAACACTTGCCTCATATCACGCATAGAACATGTCTCCGTTTAATGTATTGTTTGCTATAGAACAGTACGAAAAAGGGATGCAACCCTTTGTACGAAAAAAAGATTTACAGCTTTTACTCGACATTACCCTAACATTAACCGTATGATTTACCTAGTGTTTTAACATATCAACGGTAAAGTCAGTCAGTTACGACCGACTGTGTGACCTAGTTTTGATCAATTATTACCTAGTAACAAAAACTTAACTCGCCTATGAATATAAACAATGCGAAGACTCGTTGTTAAGTTGGAGACTGCGTGCATCCCGTAATTTCAACGGTGTTACAACGTTTATTTCTTGGCGTTATAACGATGTTCTTCGTTTCGTTAATCATCTTTGCAGCGATTTCTATGCTGCCTGGCGACTTTGGCGAAGCGGTACTCGGACAAACGGCTCTTCCAGAAACTGTGGCAGCGTTTCGAGAAGAGCTTGGGCTGGATCAACCGGCTTGGAAACGCTACATTGATTGGGTTGGCGCGGTCGCTCGGGGTGATTTGGGTACATCCTTCTCTGGTCGGTCTGCATCGGGTATCGATCGATCCAGATCGGTGGCAGAACTTATCGCACCACGATTGTGGAATACCCTATTTCTCGCTGGCATTACGGCAGTCATAGCAGTTCCTCTAGCGTTATTTTTGGGTATTACCGCAGCACTTGCGAGAAACTCGATCTACGACCGCATTGTCAACGCCTCTACCTTAACCACGATTTCCGTTCCAGAATTTTTCGTAGCCTACATTTTAATTCTTCTACTAGGATCTATTTACCCCGTGTTTCCTTCCTTAGCAAATGTCACCGCAGACATGACGCTGAGTGAACGTTTGTATAAGTGTGCGCTTCCAGCACTGACACTCACGCTCGTTATTGTGGCTCATATGATGCGCATGACGAGAGCGGCAATAATTAATCTGCTGGCAAGCCCCTATATTGAAATGGCGCAACTCAAAGGACTCTCCCGTTCCAAAGTGATTCTTAAGCACGCACTACCCAACGCTTGGGCACCGATTGCAACCGTGATCGCCTTTAATCTAGCCTATCTGGTTGTTGGGGTTGTCGTGGTCGAAGTTGTCTTTGTGTACCCGGGTATAGGTCAACTTATGGTGGATGCCGTAACGTCTCGAGACATTCCGGTAGTCCAGGCTTGCGCTTTGATATTTGCTGGGACCTACATACTATTAAACCTACTCGCAGACATCATTGGCATTGTCACCAATCCCAGGCTGTTGCATCCCAGATGACAAATGACAATACAAAACCGTCAGCTGACGGATATTCCGCAGTAGCGGAAGTGGCTGAAATTCGGATGAGGCGTTCACGATGGCAACGGATGTGGATCGCATTAAAAAAGGCTCCACTGACAGCCTGGTTTGGGATGATTGTTATATCCGGCTATCTCATATGTGCGCTGTTTGCACCCTTGCTAGCCCCCTATGGTGAAGCTGAAGTGTTTGCCACACCGTTTGCACCCTGGGGTGACGAACATCGATTTGGAACCGATCAAATTGGCCGAGATGTGCTGTCTAGATTAATCTACGGTGCACGCAACACTATTGGCATCGCCTTAGCAACCACACTATTGTCGTTTTTGATCGGCGGCGGGCTAGGTTTAGTCGCAGCGATCAACCGGTCCTGGCTTGATCAGTTGCTCAGCAGATTCGTTGATGTTCTTATGGCGATACCGAGTTTGATATTCGCACTTATGTTGTTGTCGATATTCGGCTCCACTATCACCTCTCTCATTATTATCATTGCGGTTCTCGATTCTACTCGGGTATTCCGGCTAACCCGCTCGGTAGCAGTGAATGTTGCCGTTATGGATTATGTTGAAGCAGCTCGACTCCGAGGCGAAGGATTGGGGTGGGTAATGCGGCGCGAGATACTACCCAATATCATGCCACCTCT
>JAHQVR010000237.1 GCA_019634245.1 Gammaproteobacteria bacterium | reverse complement strand
TCTAGTGGTGATGGGGCCTTATCTAGCCAGCAACTCACATCTCCAATGGTTATTTCGTCCAACTCAGACAATGGCCCGTACTTCTGGATACGCTCTCGATTGACCCAAGTACCACTAGCGCTGCCTAAATCTTCAATAAACAATCCATTTGCTGTTAAACGCCACTGAGCATGCCTCTTAGCAATGTGTCGCGTGGATAACACAAGATCGTTGGAGCGTGCACTGCCGACCGAACAACTAACACCCGTGACACGATACAGTTTGCGTCGATTGCTTCCTTGCTGATAGTAGAAATCAAACACTCTCTATTCCATTAATGACAAACCAATCTGAGACTGATGTAACCGTTTTAGCGTTGCGTCGAAAACTTGGTGCTGACGCTGCGTAAGCGAGCTGGCTCCAGGTTCTATCACCTCCGGGGTAATAAAGACCACCAGTTCACTCACAGCATTTCGAACATTCTTCGATCGGAACAAAGCGCCTAAAACCGGTAGTTGACCGAGACCAGGCAATCGATCAATGTCTTTACTGTTCTCCGCTGACAGTAGTCCAGAGATGACAATCGTCTCACCCGATCTCACATTGACTTGAGTTTGTGTACGCCGAGTGAGCAACCCTGGCGCACCCTGAACGGTAACCGCAGGATCGAGTTGGCTAATTTCAGTATCCAACAAAGTCTGCACGTTGCCGCTATCATCAACTCGCGGCGAAATAGTCAACTTGATGCCATACTCTTTGAACTCTACTGAAGTTTGCCCATTTTCATTTTCGCTCGGATACGGCACTTCCCCACCGGCTAGAAAGCTCGCCGTGCCACCATTGGCGCAACTCAGAACCGGTTCAGCAAGCGTAACTGCATCACCTTTGGAGGCTAGAAGATTTATTCTGGATGTAATATTGGTGGCGATACCGAAGTAACTTGAAAAGGGTTCTACTCGGTTAGGTAAGTCGACCGCAAAGCCTTCCCCATTGGGTCGGTAAAGATGACTACCGATAATATCACCGGCTGTTGCAGCGATAGGGCCTGCCATGGAATCACCCCAATCGATACCCAACTTCCCCAAGGCACTTTTCCGAAATTCCACCATGTGTACTTTCATCTGCACCATTTTTTCAAGATGAAACCGAGTCTCTGGATCTTTTTCACTAATGCGAATGTTGTAGTCAGACTGAGTGTGATTGGTATGCCAAAGTCTCAAAGAGCTACTACCCGGTTCTTGAGCAATCACCAGGAGTTCTCCATTCGCGAGAACCTCCGCCCGTATCAACTTTCCATTCCCCACCGCCACTCTGGTGACATCCACTACACCCAACACACGGACTTCACCGGCAAACATATCCAGTTTCTCAGTAGATACTCGATGAGCCTCCGAAGACTGGCGTAAGGCTTGTTCCGTAGGCTCATCCACACCGGTGGAATCCATTGTTTCCCGGCGAGTGGTTACAGACTCAACAGAGTGTGTTGACGACGGTTCAGCACTCCGAGTTAATGCTCTAAGACCCTGCCGAGTTTGTGTGCTTTTCTGAGCTAGTCTACCAGCTAAGTTACTAGGTTCTTGTTCCACTGTTTTGTAGGCGGATTTCTCTGGAGTTCCGCGTAGTAGTTCTGACGGAATGATGAGCTGTTGTAAATGGGTTAGCGGCGCCCATGCATCCAACCGATTGTACTCAGCGATGATGTGACGATTGTGTACGAACCCAGTAAGGTCAAGCGAAATACTGGTTAACGAATCATTGGGCTGAACATAGTAGAGCTTGTCCCCATGTTTACCAATCAGAGCGCGAGTTTTGGTAACGGACTGCCAGTCTGAGGTTGTTGTTGTAGAATTATCTTTCTTAGGTTCCTTTGATGAAGGAATAATCTCGAACCAGCCTTGGTTGGGTTCTGCCAGGGTGGTCGATGACGCCAAACTCAACCAAATTATCGCTAAGACAAATTTGGTCATCGCACTCCTCCGATGATGTACTCGATGCGTTTCTTAGGTTCCGGCGACGGTGATTCAACTACAGCGGCTTTCTTCACCGAGGGACGTTGAGGCTCTAGACCATTCAACAACGAAGCCACCGTCAACGGGTGATTGCTCAATGGGGATTCATCTTCGGGGTTACGCAATACCGCTGTGAGCTTACCGATTCGTTGAGACAAGGTGAGTTTTTTTGCTTGTTCTGGAGTTACTTGAACAGTAATGGATGAGAAGTTACGTTTCGTGCCAAAACCCTTTTTATCCACCAGTGTTTGTACTCCAGTTGCAATTACATCAAGGTTCTGAATAAGTGGAAATATTTTCTGCTTACTGCCATTGCCATACGAAAGCAACAAGTCTATGCGGTCACGCGGTTGCAGAAACCCAGAGATACTGTTTATTTCATCCACACGTATCGTCATCGCGCGTAATCCAGTAGGGACCTTGCCAGAGAATGTGGGCGAAAGCCCACCTTCCAAATGTGCCCACAGTAAGGGTCTGCCTTGATCGATATCAAAATCAATCCTCTGCCCCACTGCCGTTTCGTAGTTGGAGCTCATAACGGAATTCGAATCAGCATACTTCTTCGGTATATCGCGGACGGATAGATCATCAGTGCTAACTACTTCCCCACGCGACATAGCACGATTTGGCACTACCACTTGAGTCATGGGTTCTGTTTTATCTAATTGACTCTTGTAATAGGCGACTTGATCATTGATGTAGTGGCGAGAATAGAACACGCCGGCCGCCCCCAATCCAATTGACATCATTAACATGACGATGTGTCTAAAGGAACGCTTGCGACCGGGCTTTGATGCTGTATCATTTACGACCATTAGAGACGGTTCCACTTTGACGTGCTCATGGAATCGAATAGAGTAGTGAAGAGTGTGCTTGGTAACTTTTAATCGCCTCAATCAGCCAATCCAATGCTGACACACCCAGACCGGGCATTGGCATTAACACAGATACCAATACGATAAGCGTTACCACGATATACTCAACGTTCATAAATATCGTTCCATATGATTTATAACTATCGCTGTACTCCCCGAATATGCCTTAGACACAACAATTTCAATACGATCAGCCACTCGTGCGAACATCAATACGGACGCACCAGATTCAGGATATGATGCAGCTAACTCCCAACCTAAACGTTCTAACGCTTCGCGTACTTGAGTCTCGGCATCTGCTACCGATAAGTTAGATTCATAAATTCGAGTGGTAGATTGAATCTGATGTTCGACTGAACGAGTTACGCTTCTTGTGATAAATACATCAGAAAGGGCTAAACTGACCTGGTCATCATCAACCTTGACAGAATTAAATTCCATCTGCGATATCAGGCCGGTTGCACCGTGATCGTTGTCCTGCACCTGCACAACAATTTGCGAGTCTTCTTGTAGATGGGCGATAGCCTTCCAACCCGATAGTGCTGGTTCGATAAAACCATTTTCAAGCTCTAAGGGCGAACTCCAAAGTTTTCGGTAAAACTCTAGAATCCATTCAGACGGCTGTTCACTGTCAATCTTCCAGATTCTATAACTATGGCCGTTTTGCCGTATTGGATCAGCTATTAAGTAGACCTGTACCTCATCAGGCACCGGTACATCGGTACTGGCTGAGCTATGAGTTACATAGAGCTGGAGCACCGCGTACAGGCAACAACATAGAACTCTTATGCCTTGTCCAATTGTATTCATGCACCGTCCCCGTAGCCGGGCAAAGGATCACGAGTTCCATCTGGTAATGCCTCCATATTAATGTAACCAAAAGCATCATCAATGGGCCGTAGCTCTTTGAGTAAGGGCAATCTACCGATCGTTGACAGCACCTGGCCAACGGGTTTTAGTACGGTTGCAGGAACCAGGCTACGAACGCGTGTCGCGGTGTGTTGATCATTCGCTGCGCTCCAACCATCCACTAAAATGCTGGTCCGAGCGGTAACACATGCTCGCCCCGGCTCACACCCAGTGACTCTATCGTCCATCCAAGAGTTCGTTTTGATCCGTGCAGAAACAGAACCGGAACGCAATCCTTTGCCGGTAAGTTCCCATGATGTTCCGCTAAACCCGGCAAGCACTTCACCAACGCTTTCTATGCCACCGCCCAGCGCCGACGCCACTTCAGGCAACTCTGATTCACTTACAGAACTACCAGCACTGTTTTTTTCTAGCTCGATATTGGTTTGTACTAACAACCCCTTAGCCAACCCTTTGTCCGCTCCCCAGAGGCTGTGTTCAGCCACCTCTGATGATGAGGAGGATAAAGGTGCAGAGGGATCTTTAAAAAAACGCTGATTAACAAAACGTGCTGAACTGCCATCACTGCTAATGGTCTCCTCCCAGGCAACGTATCGACTAGCGTTAATTGACGCTTGCTTTAAATCAGTGAGCTTTCCAATCATTGGCACCCCGGCCAACAATGGCAACATGACCAACATCAATACGATGGTCTCGGTTAAGGCGCTACCGGTGGCTTTAGCTACCGGCCTTAAGCTCATCAGTTTCTTGCACAGTGCGTCTGAGGCCCTGTTGTGATTACCAATCATCGCCTTCATCCTCATCTACCTCAGTTAGCTGTAGCGGGTTTATGTCTTCTGATTCACTGATCAACACGGCTCGAACTGCCGCCAGCGCAGCACTGTAGGGAAGATCGAACATATCGGTCGCACGGTCCACAATGTCCATCAGGGCCAGCGCCAATCGCCTTTCTAACTCAGCTGTCACCAGTGCTTCAAGCCGCTCATGCAAAGCACTAATTTCGTCAATGAGGGATATCGGAACCACATAACCACTGTCATGGATTGCGTCCTTCTCAGCCTGCAACTCCATCAGTTTTTGCTGTGCCTCGGCAAGCTCAGCATTAAAATTGTGTGTGATCTCTTCCAATGCCAAAGCGAACAATCTTCCGACCTCTTCTTGTATTCGTTCCATTTCCGCTTCGAATTCATCGATCATCGCTTCAGCGTTTGCCACGATCGCATCCACATCATCGACAATCCGGTCGATGTTCGTATCCAGCCGATCTAACATGGAATTGACCTCGCCACTTAAATCCTCGCCGGCTTTTTCAAGGCTATCCACACCGACCGCCTGGCCTAAAGCTGCCACAAGAATCCGCCTAACAGCTTCTGTAATAATGGTTTTTAGCTCCTCGGCCACCAGAGTCTGCAGCTCAGAAAGTTCATCTCCCAGGTGTTCGTCTATAAACTCCTGCAACTCTTCATCAGTGACTTCACCTATTGCTGTCATAGGATCAATCAGCGCATCACTGTCTACCCCTAGTGCATCAGCAATGGCTTCCGCTAACGCATCAGAATAAGGCCCTAATTCCCGTGAGTTAACATTGCGTTGATTCGGCTTAGAGTCTTCATCCGAATAAGGGATTAGCCTGGCGTTTATTTGATTGGGAACACTCGATGAATCAGATCCGCTGCGCAGCGACAAAGCCACCATTCGATCGACTCCACTAACCGGTTTTAATCTGACACTCCAATACGGGTTATAACCATTGGCCTTTTCAACAAATGGAACTTCAGACGCATCTGGTCTTTCGTAAAACAGTTCGGCTACGCTAACTGAGGACAACCTATTACCCGGTGCTAGAATCGGGACATCCCAGCGGTTACCCGCAACGAGCTTATCGGCAGATCGAATGGCATCAACGGGAAGCGACACTTCCACTTTTAGCTCCACTGTTGGTTGCTGCTCAAGCAAGACGGATTCGGCCAGGGATCGAAAATTCTGTATGCCTTGGTAGTTTGCGTTTATTCTTGTCCGACTCGGTGTACCTGCGGCGCTATGAACATTAGTGTCGGCGAAGTACTCTGCCGTACGATTCTCTCGAAGCCATCGATCACAGTTCTGCGAATAGGAAATAGGATTGTCAGAGCATGATTCGATCGATTGCTCTGACGCAAGATTGGCGTAGGCTTCACCCCAACCAATCGGAATTTCGACACGTTTACTACTTCTTAATGGTCGCCATATTTTAATTGCAAGCGATACACTGTCTTTTGCTTTCCATTCCCATTCAGCGCCATTCTCACCGAGCTTTTCAACCAAACGGGTTGTACCACGGCGATGTACTCTCATTCGCGTTAATGGAGTGATAGGGAAATAGCGAGAGAAAAACTTCCAGTCGCGTTTTCTACTAAAAGAATCCAGTGACTGATTAATCATATCGACTCGTCCTTGAGCGACCTCCCTGTCGCTAGTGTCGTGCTCCTCAGTAAACGCTTTCCAATCCTTTAAATTGGCAAGCATTCCGCCGATGTTGTAGGCCGAATCAACTCGGAATCCTTCGTCATTGACCGCTACGATCTTTTCAACAATCTGCGGTGTAGCAGCAAAACTACCTAAGTACATGGCCTTTTGGGATTGCGCCAATACGGAGTTGACCCAATCCACCACAGGCACAGCAGCTGTTGCCACGGGACCCACCACCGAGTCCGCCGCACCAAATGCCTGACTCACTCCTTGAGTCAGTACATTGATCATCGGCACGCCTGACAGTACTGCCGAGGCGTTTTCAGAGGTGATCCGTCCATAAGACACCCAAGATTGCAAGCTAACCGCCTGAGCTATCGACACCTGGTTCGCCACCATAGCTCGATTGGCATAGGCTTGAAAGTTTAAAGCCCGCGCTTGCCACAACAATCCACTGTAAGCAGCGGAGTCTGCTGTGTTTGCCAGCCTGGTTTTGTCAGAGGCAGTTTGCCCTGTATTGAACAACACCAAACTCAACAAAACTCCAACGAGCACCAACGCTAATCCCAACGGTAGTGCTTGACCTCCTTGAGTTCGAAACACCTTAGCCTCCTGTGCCAGGTTTTTAATTATTCTTCGGCATCAGAAATACCGAAAGTCATATTTATGCTGCCTACAATGCTTCAGTTTCCGTAGTTGTTTAACGTCGGCTGAGCAGCAACCGATTCCACCTGAGCTTCCCGAACTTCATTTACAGCCTCTATGGCTTCGCCACCATTTTCACCGAGTAGTTCTGAACCCATAGCTACAAACTGGGCCTTCACGGTGCTACCAAAGAATCCCACAGCGGCTATAGCCGCAATAGCGATGAGGGCGACAATAATGATGTATTCGGTCATGCCTTGACCACGATTTTGCTGTCGAGAATTCGACAATGAATGTTGCAAATGCCAGTTACTACTATTACGCATGATTTGTTCTCCTTTCACATACGCACTTCTTTGAAAGAGGCTTCTTGCCTCGCCTAACAAATTTAGAAACCCCACTTTGAGTTCCACTTGATGTTGCTAAGCAACAGACTGAATCTGTTGCGTGACAAACTACAACATGAAAATTCGAACTTCAACACAAAATTCTGTCAAATTTTGATCAAAAAATAGGGCGATCATTAAACTGTGATGGTGATTCGTTTTTTTTGTACTCCCAAACTATTCTGAAAATGCGGATATCTTTTCAGAACCGAGAAGTAGTTCGCGTAATTTCGCTAGTCGAAATTTTTTTTGTGGATTGAAGTATTTTGTGGGAAATGCCACACGCTTTAGACTTCGTAATTCTTCTATCGAACCACCGATTCGCTTCTCCCTAACCACAATTCGCCAATCTGGACTGAAATACTGTGTCGACACCGGCTGCCCATTCGCTCCACAGTTCCAAACATCCACCTTCTGACCTCTCCATACCTTTGAACCCGCAGACTCTGGATCCAAGCCAATACACGGTTCAACAGAAAGCAGACCCAAGCGCTTGGTATCATAATCATCGGTGACCTTAAACTCTGATTTATCCACCGTGGAGCTCCTGTTTTCAGACCATTCGTCACTCTCCGCGTAATCTTGATTCGGTAGTTCGTACACCAGCTTCTGAGCTCGATTAACCAACCAAGCTTTGTCTTCTTTAAAATTCTGTATCACCTCAGACGAATGCCCCTCCCCGAAATCAAAAACCTTCATGCCATTTGGAGAGAGTTGCACAATAGATCGGGCTATCACCTCCTTGCCGTCTGAGCTTAGAGTTACATGCTCGGCAGAAATACTCGGTAACTGTTGAAAGCGCGGATCTGCTGCGAACCCGTCGTTCACAACAATCAGGCTCAATAACGCACTACAGGATAGATACCCAAAAAACGAACTCACCGCGTTATGGTTTGTTAATTGATGTCGGCTTTTTGTAAACCCAACAGGTTGCTGCTTTAACTGCTTATTAACATCATAAAACAACGATGTACTCAGCTTACAATTCACAGCCGCAGGTTTGAGTAACTTTCTTAGCGTGTCCACACTCAAATGAGCACAGTCCATGTGTTTCATGACAACTCCTTGTCGTCAATTGAAGGGAGAGCGAAAGATAAAAGGTTTCTTTTTCTGCGTCAACCGGAATTATGGCGCTGTAATCAAATTGGTAATGAAATATCCTTGTAACTAAAATTAACCTGCACTACCGTACGTTCACTCGAGGGATTAAAAACAACGCAAGGAGTGCGTATGTCTAACCGCAAAGTATTCGACCTATGTGCAATTTCTGCACAACCCAAATCGATCAATTATCACCCTTTTTCAGCCGGGTTTATTACACACCTACTGCAACTTGATAAGACTTTAACTCGCTTTGTGAGCAATTGTTCTTCACAGCTAGGGCAAATAGGAAAACCTCCCACAGCACAAGGCTTTAGATATATTGGTGCGATGTTTTTAATTCTGCTGACTATCCACTCACATCCCTTGCCAGCGGAAATAAAAAGCAATAATGCCTCCTCAAAACCTATTCCAAATGCACTGTTAGTAAACTTACAAAAACATTCAGAAGACACAATTTCTTTGAAACGAGGAAGTAATCAACACATTTCCTTTCACCGCGCAAAAGAGTCCATTATGAGAGTTCTAACGATTAATTGGTCACCTCATAACGCCATCTATCAAGCTTTCTCCGCTGCACATGGGCAGCTCACTGAACACGTTAATCGATACTTTTGGCGATCACCTGATGGCTGGCTTTACCAGTTCAATGGGTCTTTTCCAATAAGTGCTACCGCCCCAGACGGCCTTGAATACCTATGGAACTACAAAACAAACCAGATAGTGACCAAGAGTTCTAGACAACCCCGCATTTGGTCAATTCCAATGGATAGACGTATTTTTTGTGCTTATGGTGAGCACAACTTCAATGCTCTTAATCTTGAGCACACTGATACTCCATCCGACCAGCCCAAAGACCCGTTAACTCCCGAACAACTTCTAGAACTCTTTAATACCGATTCAGACAGTTCCTCGGAAGAAACGGGATTGTGCGACACCGAAGCAAACCCACCGCCTGCAAATTTCACTGATCTAACCCCCATTCCCAATTCGATACCGTTAGACATTCGCCCTGCATCCTGTGAGAGTTATTTCACCCAATTCTCGAATATTCAACGCGGACAACAGATAGAGATAGGGTTTGGCTTACATGAATACCACTCTGATGCGTTAGCCACGGTCCAAAACTTTCCAGTAATCGACTTTATAGAGGGCACGACAGCCATTGCATTAATTAGTCGAGACCTGGGCAGTGCTTCCTACAATGATGCCTCCAATACAGCGCTCTATGAACAACTAATCGAAGACGGGGAGAAAATCTTTGATGATTTCCTAGAGCCATTGCGTACGGAGGGATCGGTAAGCTCAACAAGCGGAGGGGACAGCACCACGATCGAGGCAGACACAGTTCAGGAGACAGTATTAGAACTCGTGGTTCAGGCTGGCTCTGCCAGTGATGCGCAGATTGCACAGATTGAGCAGGCATCCGAGACGTTAGCGGCGAATTGGGGAATCATCATTCGTGTTATTGAGATACCTTAGATCGAACACTCTCAGCTGCGTCGTGATCAGCTGCCGGATCTTCAAAATATCGCTGAGACCTATACGTATGTTCCAAAGTGGGCTGTATGTTGCACAGATTATCCGTTATTCTCGAACTAGAGTACACACGCTAAACTGCGCAATGCCCAAAGGTTCGCGTAATTCAAGGGTCGAGGTATAACCATGACACCGAAAATACTAGACGACATAGTGATTCGTCTGAGAGAAGCAGCAATTGCAGATGATCAAGCTAAGGCTGTGCGAGACGTTCTGGAAACGACGTTATTGGACTCTGATGCAATGGCCAAAGCCGTTGCCTCGATGGTAGATGACGAGGTCATGCTTTTTGAAGACGATACCTGTTCTATCTGGACTTGTCGTTTTGATAATGACATCGTGCTTCCTCCGCATGAGCATCGCATGGCTGTGCACATAGCCGTGTATCAGGGGGCAGAACTTGAACTGTTGTATCAACGTGACTCGGATCGGTTGGTCCACACGAGGAATGAGCTTGTGTCGGCCGGAAACGTAGTGAACCTTGACTCCGACGCCATCCACGCAGTGACCGCTGAAGGCAGCACTCAAAGCCATGCGATCCATGTCTATGAGGGGCCCTTGATGCAGATTAAGCGGTCGCTGTTTGATTGGGATACTGGTAAAGCAGTCGAATTCACCATGGAGAATTTACATGCCATGGCTCGGAAGAAATCGGAGATGGAGGACATTTTGTAGTCGATGAACATCATTTACACCGATTCAATCTCTCAACTTTCAGTGACAAGATAACTTTATCTGGTGAGAGAGTACCCGTTTGATTACCTGTGTTCCCGTTTGCACTTAGCTTGCTCAAGAATGATGGTCATCCGGCGGCTTTTGAGAAAACAGCTGAAGTGGTTGTAACCAGCTCACTGACCAACATCGAAGCTTTTCAGACTGGAGATCTGACAGCCTTTGTGGAGCCTTACATGGATTTTTCGCCTTGGAACAGCAAATGCAGCGATATGATCTTTTAGTAAATAGTCACTGACAGTCCAATTAGGTACTTTTAAATGCGGTACTGCAGATTCTAGAAGCGCGTCTTCATTCGATTCGGAAAGCGATACAGAAAAGTCCTTCAATGGAATCGAGAATCCACCCCCCAATGCCTTAATCACGGCTTCTTTTCGGGTCCATCCGCGAATAAAGGCCTGATGTGCGGCTTCTGAGTTATCAATGGTGTTGAGTTCGGATTGCTCCATTTTAGAGAAACAGGTTTTTGACAAATCCCAAGGGTTGATCTTACGGTCCACTTCTTCGACATCGACACCGAGTTCACAGTGTTCAGTTAGCGCCAGTAGTAACGTGTTGTTTGAGTGTGATTGATTAAAGTGAGGTCCATTGGATATATAAGGTTTGCCCTGCGGACCGTATTGGATTTCGAAAACCGAGGGTTGTTGATCTAGGACTTTGGACAGTACAGTTTTCAGAAATACCCGCGACGCGGTGTACCGGTCTCGGCTCGGAACATGTTTGAAGGAATCGCGCCGTGCTATCTCCTCTTCATTGAGTATGGAAGTGTCAAGGTAACCCTCATCGAACAGTGATTCAAAGGGCACAACCCAAGTGTCTATAACGACGCAGCCATCGGATGCTGCGTCAACACCGGTGGACTGGGAAGAAATATCAATTGTGTTCCGATCAGTCAAACGAAAAATCTCAGTACAAGAAATAACACCATGCCACAACC
>JAHQVR010000024.1 GCA_019634245.1 Gammaproteobacteria bacterium | reverse complement strand
CCTTGAGCTCCTGCATGTACTCCTTGGCAAATTCTTTGTCCAACAGGGTTTGCCAGCTCGGATCGAGGCCGGCTTTGCTAGAATGCGACGCAGACGTATTGACCGTTGATGCCTCGGTGGATTCTTCGGAGCTGTTTTCAACCGTGGGTGTCTCTGACATAGCTGCGAGAAAATTGACCAGCACTCAGTTTGTGCGATCTTTAGTTTAAAACAAAACCCGGCTATTATTTCCTCACTACCTCACCAATCGGAATTCACCACTATCCAACGCCTGTTCCCTGCTGCCGGTTTTGCACTGTTACTCATGCAGAGCCCACTATTGCAGGCAGCGGTGTGCCCGGCTCCCTCGTTTATCTACAAACCAGGTAATGGGATTATCGACAATCCAGAATTGCCGGTGCAAGCTCAAGCAGACCGGGTGGTGAGTGAAGACGGCGTTGTCACGTTAGAAGGCAATACCACGATCGTGTTTCAAGGCCGCGAACTGTCGGCTGAGAATGCCACCTATCAACCCGATACCGGGGAAGTCACAATCAACGGTGCTTTGTCCTTCTTCGCTGAAGGCATGAGGCTGGAAAGCAACAATGCTCAATTTGATATGGACGACAATATTTTCAGCACGGGCGAAACCAGTTATGAAATGAACCTGAATAACCGTCGCGCCACTGGTACCGCTGAGAGTATGCAGCGTGACGAACAAGGCAACTTCGAACTGACCGGGGCGACCTACTCCACCTGCCCGCCAGAGGATCGTAGCTGGTATTTGCGGGCAAATAGCATCAAGCTCTATTCAGAAGAAGGTATCGGTATAGCTAAGTCCATTAGCCTTCGATTTAAAGGTGTCCCATTATTGGCTGTGCCAGCATTCAGCTTTCCTATCAGCGATAAACGCAAAACCGGATTTCTAGCGCCGGTTCTGGCTCGAGGAGAAAACACCGGTCTCGAGCTGCAAATTCCGTGGTACTGGAACATTCGGCCCGACATGGATGCCACCTTCACTCCGCGTTTTACCGCCAAGCGCGGTGTACAGCTTAAAAGCGAATTACGTTATCTAAATACTCAGGGACAATGGTGGCTCGACAACGAATACCTCGAAGATCGAGAGCGCAGTGGAGAGACTCGCCACTTCACGCAAATCAGACACGAAGGCCGCTTCGGTCCCTTTTGGTCATCGAACATCTTTGCTAGCCGGGTGTCGGACAAAGATTACTTTCAGGATTTAGGTAACAGTTTGCAGGTAGCAAGTATCAGTCACTTGGAGCGCCGTGCTGATTTAACCTACGACTATCAGCAATCCCAAATAGTGGCAAGATTTCAAAGTTTCCAAACGGTCAATGAAGATATACCCCCTGAGGAGCGTCCCTATCGGCGAATGCCTCAAGTTACGTTTACCACGAAAACGCAGCAATTACCGTTGGGTTTGCGTGCAGAATTTGATTCAGAGGCCGTGTACTTTGACCGTGACGAGTCGGTAAAGGGGTTGCGCCTGAACATGCGCCCAGAATTGTCGCTACCCATTACACGAGATGCGTGGTTTATAAAACCCACCCTCGCCCACCAATTTTCCAACTATCAACTATCGGATGCGGAAGAAGGCCAGCAAAGTAGTCGCAGCCGAAATATCAGCTCCTTCTCAATCGACGGTGGTTTGTACTTTGACCGGGTCCTGGAAGACAGCGGTTCGGTACTTACTCTTGAACCTCGAATATTCTATTTGCGTGTACCCTATGAACCGCAAAACAACATTCCTGTCTTTGACAGTAGTGCGTTTGATTTTAATATCGCACAACTGTTTCGCGAGAACCGCTTCTCCGGAGGCGACCGCGTAGCGGATGCCAATCAAGTATCCCTTGCGCTGACCAGTCGGCTGATTGATGGCCAAGATGGTCGAGAACGACTAAGCGCTAGTATCGGGCAGATTTTTTACGCCGATGACAGACGCGTCAATTTGATTGACGATGTTGAAGGTGGAGACAATGTCGAAACTCGAGACACATCTGACTTTGTAGGGGAAGTTGCTGCCGTGATCGATGACAACTGGATTGCCAAAAGTAGCCTGCAATGGAACCCTGATGATGATAGAACTGTCCGCGGATCGCTGCTTTTAAGCTACCGACCCGGCCCAGATCGGATCGTTAACTTTGCCCATCGTAATGTCAATACCGGCAATACGGCAGAAACTGAACAACTGGATATATCGGCCTTGTGGCCAATCGCGGATAATTGGCGCTTGGCTGGCCGCTGGAATTTCTCACTCGACGCTGACAAAAGCATCGAATCTGTTTTGGGCCTCGAATATGAGAGCTGCTGTTGGGCCATGCGCTTTGCGGCCAGACGGTATATCTCAGCCGGTGGTACTGACACCGACACTAACCTATATCTACAATTAGTACTGAAAGGCTTAGCGCCACTCGGACAAAACTACGGAGCTTTACTTGAAAACTCCATTCTCGGTTACAGAGATCAATATTAATGAGTGATCCTATGAAAAAAGCCTCAAACTGTTGCCTGGGGATGCTATTCGGTGTGCTGACCTGCAGCAACGTAGCGGCCCAAGATGTTGTATTGAACAAAATTGAAGCCGTCGTCAATGAGGGCGTAGTCCTCAGCAGTGATGTGCTGGCCGAAACAGCCAATCTGAGAAACCAAGCTCGTGCGAGCAATCAAGCGTTGCCCGATGATGACGTTTTGCGCTCTCGTGTTCTCGAACGACTGATCGACCAGGAAATTCGACGACAGCACGCAGCGGCTTTAGGAATCACAGTTGACGCCACCAGCGTGAATCGAGCGATTGAACAAATTGCCCGTAACAACAATCTGAACACCTCACAATTTCGGGATGCGCTCCGTCAACAAGGTTTTGAATACAACCAATTTCGACGCAACATAGAGCAAGAAGTACTTATGTCACGTCTAGTACAGCGCGAAGTAGAAAGTCAGATAAAAGTCACCGAACAGGAAATCGATGACTTTATCGATGCATTAGTCAACGATGCAGAAGAAAATAAACGTTACCGCATTTCACACATCCTGATCGCCATTTCATCATCAGCGGCACAATCTGAATATGACGCAGCCGAAACGAAAGCCAATTCCATTGTCGGGTTACTCCGTGCTGGTGCCGATTTCGCTAAAACCGCGGCAGCCGAGTCAGATGGAGCCCGCGCGCTGCAAGGCGGAGATCTCGGATGGCGTACATTGCAAGAGGTGCCAGATTTTTTAGCCGCAGCATTGCGCGAGATGGCGGTGGGTGATGTCAGTGACCCACTGCGTTCGCAAAATGGTTTACACATCGTCAAGTTAATCGATCGGGAAAGTGGTGGGGCTGCCAGTCAACTGGAAACGCTGGCTCGCCATATTTTTCTATCCGGCGATGATCCAGCTCACCCACAGACGTTGCAAAACATCAAAACACGGCTCGCTGCAGGTGAATCCTTCGCCGCATTAGCGGCTCAGTTCAGTCAAGACCCAAACAGTTCGAACAACGGAGGTGAGCTACCATGGTTCACTCGTGGCCAATTACCCGGTGCCTTAGAGGAAGCCGCTAGCACGCTGCAACCAGGGGAGATCTCTGCGCCTTTCCAAACCCCATTTGGGTGGCATATTCTTGAAGTAATGGAACGCCGACAACGGGAAATGACCAGCGCTTCCATGCGTCAGCAGGCTGAAGGCTCGTTACGCCAGCAGAAAATTGAGCAGGAGACGACTCGTTGGATGCGCGCGTTGCGAGATGAATCCTTTGTTGAAATTCGCAGCTAGTGAAGCGCATTGCGCTAACCCCTGGGGAGCCTGCCGGCATTGGGCCGGATTTGGCAGTAATGCTTGCTCAGTCCCAAAGGGACTATGAGTTGGTTGCGTTGGCCGATGCCGAACTGCTTCAGGCTCGGGCGCAGGCACTGAACCTTTCGCTAACGCTTCGCCCGTTTGACGCCACCGAAGAACCAAAGAACGATGCCTCGGGTAGTTTGTGCGTTATGCATCATGATAGCGGTGCAGAAATTGTCGTCGGCACACTCAATCCAGCCAATGCACCCTATGTTTTATCCACATTGGATTCGGCTGCCGCGGGTTGCATGAGTCAGATTTTTGATGCAATGGTGACTGGGCCAGTGCACAAAGGCGTCATCAATGATGCCGGTATTAGCTTTACCGGACACACAGAATATCTAGCAGAGAAAACCCAGGGTGACCCAGTCATGCTGCTAGTCAGTAATCAACCGGTGATCAGAGTCGCGCTGGCGACCACTCACCTGCCACTCAATCAAGTGGCTCAGTCCATTACAAAGGAATCGTTGGAACGCGTCCTCCGGATACTACATACCGATCTTCAACAGCGCTTTGGGTTGACCCATCCACGCATCCTGGTATGCGGATTGAACCCCCATGCAGGTGAAGGCGGACATCTCGGTCGAGAGGAGATCGACATCATAGAGCCTGCGTTACACTCACTGAGAGAGCAAGGCATGGACCTAATCGGGCCCTTGCCTGCAGACACCCTGTTCACGGCACAGCACCTAGATAGCGCCGATGCCGTATTAGCGATGTTTCACGATCAAGGGCTTCCGGTTTTGAAGCACGCAAGCTTTGGCCGCGGTGTGAATGTCACGCTCGGTCTGAACATTATCCGTACCTCGGTGGATCATGGAACGGCATTGGACAAAGCAGGTACAGGGGATATCGACCCTGGTAGCTTAAACGAAGCCACGAACCTGGCGCTACAACTTAGCCACAACGCGAACCAGCAACTCGATTGAAACATCAGCCACGCAAACGGTTTGGGCAAAATTTTTTACACGACCAAACCATCATTGATGCCATTATCTCGAGTGTCAATGCAAAACCCAATCAATGCATTGTTGAAATCGGCCCTGGTCATGGCGCACTGACCTACCCGTTACTAAAACAAGCCAGGGCGTTAACCGTTATCGAAATCGATCGAGATTTGGTGGAAAAACTCGAGACACAGAATCTCGAGGATCTCACGATTGTCTCAGCCGATGCACTGAAATTGGATTTTTCAACGCTCTATCAAAGCAAACCGCTACGAATTGTCGGCAATTTACCCTACAACATCAGCACACCCCTTCTGCTGCGCTTTGTTGAGGCTCATGAAATCATCAACGACATCACAGTGATGTTACAACAAGAGGTTATAGACAGATTAGTTGCAACACCCGGCAACAAAACCTTCGGTCGGCTCAGTGTACTCATGCAATCGGTATTCAATGTTGAGAAAATCGTGTCTGTGCCTCCAGCAGCTTTCCGACCAGCTCCTAAAGTACAATCTGCTGTGGTGCGTTTAGCCCCTCACCGTAAGTGGCATCTGACTGGCGATGAACTGAAAAAATTGCAGAGACTTACGCAGCTAGCGTTTGCCAACAAGCGAAAAACTCTGCGAAACAACTTATCAAAACACATAAACACCGAAGCGATAGAAGCGTTGGGGATCGACCCTGGCAGACGCGCGGAAACGCTGAGCCTTGAGGAGTTTCACGCTCTGAATAAGCTCCTGTAGATCCGCCGGAAAAAAATGCTAACATCGAGGTTCCTGGTATGCATTGACCTCAAGGTTACCTGAATGAACGACGATTTAAGTGATGGAATCAATGTGGATGTAGAAACCCTCTACGTTGAATCTGAATCTGATCCTGAGAAAAATCGCTTTGTTTTCGCCTACACCATTACCATTCGCAACGAAGGTAGCGTGGCTGCGAGGCTATTAACCCGGCACTGGGTGATTCGTGATGCTAATGGAAAAGTGCAGGAAGTTCAGGGTGAAGGTGTGGTTGGAGAACAACCTCATCTAAGACCTGGTGAGGGATTTCAATATACCAGCGGTACTATGCTAGAGACATCCATGGGCACGATGGGTGGCACCTACCAAATGGTTACCGATGATGGCGCCGAATTCAATGCGATGATTGAAGAATTTCTGCTGACCACACCCCGCACTCTTCATTAAGAATTAAGCCCCACATAATCTAAGAAATTAAACATGTACAACAGTGACAACCAACTAGGTGGTCGGTACAAAGACCAGTGACTGTTTACGCAATAGGAGACTTACACGGGTGCCTGTCACCACTGCAGCGATTGCTGGATAAAATATCCTTTGAACCCAGTACTGATAAGCTTTGGTTTGTTGGAGACATTGTCAATCGCGGCCCTCAATCGTTAGAAACCTTGCGCTTTGTCAAAGCGTTTGGCGATTCCGCCATCACTGTACTTGGCAACCACGACTTACACCTACTGGCGGTAATGCACGGTGTTCGCAAGCCGAGCTCAAAGGACACTCTTAAACACATTCTCAAATGCTATGACCGTGAAGAGTTAGCACAGTGGATTCGCAACAAAAAATTACTACATCATGACCAACAGCATGGAGTCACTATGGTCCATGCCGGCATTCACCCTCATTGGACACTTGAAGTTGCCCGGCAAGAGGCTAGCCGGATCGAAGAAACACTAAGGCAAGACGACTACGTTGGTTTTCTGAGCGAAATGTATGGCAATTTGCCTGCGCAATGGAGCGCAGAGCTCAACGGAATAAAACGCCTGAGATTCGCGGTGAATGTGCTTACCCGCATGCGTTACTGCCGAAGTAACGGTGCTCTGGATTTTTCGTTCAACGCAGCACCCAAAGAAGCGGCCACCGACATACTCCCGTGGTACCAAGTTACTCGGAAGTTCCCACTTACCGATCCGGTCATATTTGGACATTGGTCAGCTCACCCTGCGATGGCACCGCCTGGTTATATCCCAATTGATCGGGGATGCGTGTGGGATGGGTCGCTGGTTGCGTTTGATGTTACGGGTCGGTTCTCGTGGAGCGTCCCAAATAAGTGTGGGTAATTTCCACACATAAGGTGTTGACCGATCAGCCGCGGCCGACTGCCTTGCAACTGCAAACAATCACACAGAGCCAGCATACCGAGTGGAGCTGCCGCGCGAACAGAGTGACCAGCAGCCCACTAGTCCAGTGTGTGCCCCAGCTAGTCAGCGCTGGCGCTGTCGACTTGCCGATATTTGCCCACCAAAGCAATCAGTTCATCGTTTTCCGTTTCCTGAACCATCTCCAGCGCATCCACACCATCAATTTCTGCGGTTTGCAAAGCACCCCGATCTAGCATGGCTTTAACTACATCCACATCTTCGTTATAGATCGCATAAGCCAGAGGGCTCCAATCATCGTAGATCAGCTGGTTCAAATCTGCACCTGCCTCGATAAGTGATACCACGACATCACTTTCGGTCCAATCCATAGCCATGGATAGCACACTCATTCCGTCTTCATCCACGTAGTTGAGATTGGCACCACGGTCGACGTATTTCTGAACCTCATCGGCCCCTAATGTATCTTCATACAACTGATCGTACAGCGCTTTCTGTCCATAACGATCTGGAAAGCTGGCACTGATACCAACGATGACTAACGCAGCGACACAAAACGACCCAGCGGTTTTTAAACCATTCCAAGCCTTACGGAATTCTTTTCCACTGACGGTGAAGCGAGTAATTTCCGGTGGGTTTGTTACTCTGGTATAGAGCATAGCAAGAGAGGCAAGCATCCAAAGTGCGCCCACTACGTAAACTACGATACGAAACTTGTCGAAAAACAGATAACTTGTACCCGCACCCAAAAGTAGGCTCAATAATGGACCGAAAGCCGCAGTTAGTGCTGACTGTTGGTAAATCTTTTTCACCATACCCTCAGGCAAATACAAACCGATATGGTCCACAAACTCCTGCGCCTCAGTTTCTGAAGTGAAGTCTAGATCTTCAGTTTTGAGTTCTTTTTTAGCTTTATAAGAGACCTGAACATCTGAGTCAGTACTACGACTGGTCAAGTTCTGAATCTGCAAAAAAGGAACAACAGTCAGATCCTCACTGCCCAAAACTTCAGCCGCTGGCTTTCCAGCTTTTAGTTGCTGCTCCACGCTGTCGTAGTGCTCCTGGTCACAAGAGCCAAATGCAAAGCTGGCTTCGTTCGCAACTACTACATTTTTTGATTCAGATTCCCGATCAAGCCAAAATTTCATTACCGCTCCGTCCCAGTATTAAGTCTAGTTACTCAAGGCTATCGGGGACCTATGGAGGTTTCTTAACCGGAAATTCGGCGGGTGCAGGAAAACTGTTAACTCAACACACATTAGTTTAGGCAAATGGTGGCACGTCAACACTACGGGGCAGTACGGATCACAACGGGTCTGAATGGGCCTAAGCCAAGGTAACCTGGATGTTTTGCATTGGCGTTTTAATTAATAAGTGACCGGTCAGCCATTAAAGAAATTCAATTTCTATGGATTAGGGTGGCTGGGAAGTTTCTCCAGTATTAACCGGCTCACCTTATACCCACCAACATCGTCAGGGTTAAGATTTTCGCGCGAAACTTCCTGCCACTGATGCCAATGAAAACTATCCAGCCAGACATCCCCTTCGAATTCATGGTCGATATAGGTGAGATAGATACGTTGTGTAATGGGAATGGCTTCGCGGCACAATCCCGCGCCGCCAATAATCATGATTTCATTGTCGCGAGTGGGCGCAGACTGTGCCAGTGCCAAAGCCGCATCGAGTGAGGTGACCACAGATACACCTTGCGCTTGCCATTGAGGATTGCGCGTTACTACTACATTCAATCGACCCGGAAGCGCTCGACCAATGGAATCATAGGTTTTACGCCCCATCACAACCGGCTTGTCCATAGTGGTGGCTTTGAAATACGGCAAATCACCGGGAATATGCCACGGTAAATCATCACCTTGACCGATGAGTTTGTTGCGATCCATCGCCATCACCATTGCCACACGTCGAGGTGTGTCTTTACTGCCCTGCAAGGTCATAAGAGTTGTCCCCATCCATTTATCGCAAGGTGGTGAAGTGTGTTAACAGCGGCTTGATTTGTCATCGATAACCATCCACACGCCTGGGCATTAGGTTGCACTGAGGTCTGCGAAAATCGGTTTTTCACAGTTATTTATTAAACCGCGACAGGTGCTGAGATATTGGGTGCCGCTTCGTAGTCTTGTAATAAAAAATCATCGAAGGTGAACTTAAACAGATCATCGACCAAAGGATTTAATTGCATCGTGGGTAGCTTACCAGGCTTACGTGTTAGCTGTTCATGCACTTGCTCCATGTGATTGGAATACAGGTGCGCATCTCCCAAGGTATGTACGAAATCTCCCACTTGCAACCCACAGACTTGGGCAATCATTTTTGTCAGCAGCGCATAAGAGGCAATGTTAAAGGGCACACCGATAAACACATCGGCACTGCGCTGGTATAGCTGGCAACTTAACTTTCCGTCAGCCACATAAAACTGAAACATGGTGTGGCACGGCGGTAGTGCCATTTGATCGATCAGTGCAACATTCCAAGCACTGACAATCAACCGTCTGGAATCCGGATTCGTTTTGATCTGCTGAAGGACTTGGGTTATCTGATCGATATGTTGGCCATTGGGTGCAGGCCAAGATCTCCATTGGCCGCCATAAACGGGGCCGAGATTTCCTTCAGCATCGGCCCATTCATCCCAAATGCTGACACCATTGTCTTTTAAGTAACCAATATTGGTATCACCGGCTAGAAACCACAACAGCTCATGAATGATGGAGCGTAAATGTAACTTCTTCGTGGTCAGAACCGGGAAACCAACGCCAAGATCAAAACGCATCTGATGGCCGAATATGGAGCGAGTACCTGTACCGGTGCGATCGGCTTTGTCGACACCGTGATCGAGAATGTGCTGCATAAGATCGAGATACTGCTGCATCTTTTTATCCTGTCCAATTTCCGTTACGACTTCTTGCGTGTGGCTTTGTTTTTAACCTTAGTTTTACCTTTAGATTTGTTCATCGCTGAATTCTGAGCCGATTCAATGGTAGATGGATTATCCACCTGTCGAGAATACGCAAACCACAGCGCCAACACGCCAGCGATAATCATGGGCAAGGACAGTAGCTGCCCCATCGTCACCCACTCCATCGCTATAAATCCCAGATGATCATCAGGCTCTCGAACAAATTCGATTAAGAATCGATACACACCATAGGTAAGCGCAAACACACCCGATACCGCCATCGTCGGTCGTGGTTTGCGCGAAAAGATCCAAACAATCAGGAACAATACGATTCCTTCACCAATAAACTGATAGATCTGATTGGGATGTCTCGCTTGTTGATCCACCGCGGGAAATACCATACCCCAGGGTACGTCCGTGGGCCGACCCCACAATTCGCCGTTAATAAAATTCCCGATCCGACCTGCCCCCATGCCGATAGGAAACGCCGGTGCTATGAAATCGGCTACCTGGAAAAAGGTTCGCCCGGTCACTTTTGCATACCAGAAAAACGCCACCAGTACACCAAGAAATCCACCATGAAAGGACATGCCTCCTGAGGTGAACATGTTGATCGGATTTAGAGTCTGTAATGGATTTTCGAACAAACTAT
Source organism: Gammaproteobacteria bacterium (assembly GCA_019634245.1). Next base: position 2,141 of record JAHQVR010000024.1, on the reverse strand, counting down.
CGGTTTGGTAGAACAGAATTGAACCGATCTTTCCACCGAAGATGACACCAAGAACAATATAGAAGACGATGTCACCAATCTCTTCTTCTTTCCATCCCGAATTCGGTTGGCGAGCCCGATACTTAGCCAGCCACCAACCGGCCAGAAAAGCGAATAGATAAGTGACCCCATACCAATGAACCGTCAGAGGACCGAGTTCGAACGCAACGGGGTTAATATTCGGGTATTGGAGCATGCTGATACGCTTTCAAATTTGTGAAGATTATACGTGAACGCTGCCAGCTGCTGCCGGGGCTGCTGAAGTTCACTTGATCAATCGTGCAATAAAGCCTTTTAAATAGGAGGTCTCTGGCATCGCAGCGTGCATCGGATGATCCGCCCCTTGCGCCAAACTGGCAAGGATCTGCACACTTTGCGCTTCTTTTGGCGCAGCCTGTCGCAGTACTTGCCGCAACTGTTCACCGCTGAAGGCCTGAGAGCACGACGCACTCAGAATAATTCCACCCGCATTGAGTAATCGCAACGCTAAGCGATTAACCAGCGCATAGTGACGCCGACCGCTATCCAGGTCCTTCTTACGTTTAACAAATGCAGGTGGGTCGACCACTATCACATCAAATCGTTCATTTTCCTCGTACAAACTACGCAGTTTCGCAACAGCATCGTCCTGCACAGCATTGAATCTATCAGCGACCTTTTGGCGTACAGCATTGGCATTGGCGGCGTCAACTGCCGTCGATGAACTATCGATGGCCAGCACAGATTCAGCCCCTGCCGAGGCTGCATTGAGCCCAAATGCACCAAGAAAACTGTATACATCCAAAACCCGCTTTCCGTTAACCCAACGCCGCAACTCAAGTCGGCTCATGCGGTGGTCGTAAAACCAGCCGGTTTTCTGTTCGATGTGAGATGGCACAGAAAACTCAAGACCGTTCTCTTGCACGATCATATATTCAGGGGCTTCCCCAAGCACCCATTCACGCAGTGATGGAAGCTGCTCCAACTCGCGCATGCGAGAATCATTGGCCAATTGAATCGCTGTGGCCCCGGATAATAGTTGCAGGCACTCAAGAATCTCACCCTGCCATTGATCCATACCGGCCGTGGTGATCTGCACCACCAGTCGGTCACCGAACCGATCCACTACCAGTCCAGGGAGCAAATCACCTTCACTATGCACCCATCGATAATAAGGCTGCTCAAATCGAGCTCGACGCAAATCAAGCGCCGCCATTAATCGCTGACGCAAGAGCTCACCCGTAAACGGTTGCGATTGTTTAAAACTAACCACCCGCGCAGCGATTAGCGACGCCGGATTCACATAGGCGTGAGCGAGAAATTTTCCGGTAGAGGACTCTAGCGAGACTGCGGTACCAGGGTTCACTCCTTTGAGAGGAGTATTCGCGGTGTCAATTTCATTAGAGAACACCCACAGATGTCCTGCCAGTAAACGCCGCTCTTCACGCTTCTTTAAACGCAGTGTTGTCCCTGCTAAGAAAGTCATTGAGCTGAGCCGGCGCTGGAACAGTACTGCATCGATGTCATCTGATGGAACTCACAACAGCGAATTCGTGCTGCAGACCAACGGGGCCGCAAGATAGTTATTGAAGAACTCATAACTCGGGTGAACAACGCCGGTATAAAGCGTAACAATACCACTAACACGGGGACAGAAGCGTCACGATACGGCGAAAGAGTCAGCCGTTTAAGACGACGGTCGAAACTGTATTGCCACTGCCCGTCGAGGTGCTAGCATTTTGTGACAATAGATGTTCACACTACCGCGCGATGCCTGCGGTAGCAGTTAGCTTTTTAACGCGCTAGCGAGGCTAAAATCTGATCTTCCAATTCACCACGAATGCCGATGATCTCACCGAGACGGGAAAGGTCCCCAGCCAACATGGCAATATCTTCAGCGGAGCCATCGAACGCATCGTATTTATCGTTGAAGTCGACCAGATAATCGGTGGTCTCAGCAATCGCCGGGTACACGTCCGCTGCCACTTCGTTAACAGCTCGACGTCGCTCTTTACCCTCTATGATGCGCTGATAGACTTCAAAATGTCCCATCGCTGTGTAATCCACCATCACCTGGCAGAAAGCGCGCAGTTCTTCGGCCTGCACGTTGTGCTTTTCCAAAT
>JAHQVR010000236.1 GCA_019634245.1 Gammaproteobacteria bacterium | reverse complement strand
GATCGACTGGTGGATCAACTGGTGGATCGACTGGTGGAGCTTCGACGTTTGCACCGACTCCCAAGTAAAAATTAGTCGTCGTGTCGGTATATGAAAACGAGTAGTAGGAGGCGTCATTGTTGTCGGCACCGTCACCATAAACACCGACGTTGATGCTATCAGCAACATTTAAATCACCGATATCACCGGTCACATTTGCGGTGATGACATTAAACGTAGCACCGTAGTAGGCCGGGGGGTCAACATATGCATCGACATATAAGTTAACATCACCGCTTGCCTGTACGACATTGTCACCCTGAACTCCAGTAATAGGAATCATTGCAGTGCCGCTGATATTCAGGCTGTCATAGTAAGTTCCTGCTGGCCCATAGTACACTTCGAAATCGAAGGTGTTACCACCGCCCGTTGCATCAAAATCACCTTGCACGTATAGGGTACCGGGGGAAAATCCTGGGTCAATCGTCGTGTTTTGTACGGTAACATTGCTTATCAGCATACCGCCCTCATAAATACCTTCGTAATCACTGATGCCACCGCGAATCGCACCACCAGTGAAATTGAGTTCTGAACCATCACCAACTTCACCTGCGATACTACCGCCGCGTAAGACAGTTTGCCCGGCTGATTGAAACAAGCCACCATAGCTGAGATCGATGGTACCGGCCTCTGCGTAAAAATTTCCGGTGTTGATTAGATCAACCACGAAATCGGTTGTTCCATCGCCGGTGTCTTTAATGACCGTACCGGTGTTAATAAAATCGCCTATCCCGGTGCCCACGCCATTGAAAGGAAATCCAGTATCAAAGGTGAACCGGCCACTCTCTGAATTCACCCGGAAGGTGCCAGAATTATTGATGATGGAGTTTCTTCCGCGACCCAGAAATTCGTACTGAAAAGTGTCCGTGAGTCCCGAAGGATTATCCACGGGAGCAACGCCAACTTGGATCGCGCCACTGCGCCAATCCACAGTACCAGCTTGATTCCAAGTAACAGAACTCAATTGCAGGGCAAAGTCGTTTGGAAAATTCATCAAATCCGGAGTCGGTGCGCCTGCGATTACGCTATCTGCACCTGTTGTTGTTAGCACCAACTCCCCTGGCGCAAAACTGTCGTTGTCTTCGTTGGCATCTCGATCAAACACAATTCGTCCATTGCTCGCGACAAGGTTTTGGGTCGTGATCGTATCTATATTGTCCGGAGCCCCGTTTTCACCAAAGCGTGGATTGTCCTCGATACCAAACTCTTCAGCCAATAGTAGAATCTCGGAACCTTCCATAAAAAGAGTTTCTCCGACATCGATATTCAGATCTCCATAACTGGCGATTGAAGAAGTAAATTCGCGAGAATCACGTCGCAAACCTGTGTCAAATCCATTGTCAGGAGAGATTCGACCTCGCATCGCCAAATCGTTTTCCACATCAATATCAAGCGCAGTTTGAGCAACGATTGTGGCGTAAGCACCGAGCTCCAAGCCCTCTTGCTGCATGGAATTATTGTTGTAAAACGGAACAATCTGACTGCCAGAGAGGGTTAAATTCTCTGCTTGAATGGTCACATAACCAACATTCTCGACAGGTCCGTAGTAGCCAGCCCTAGACGCAATGGTAATATTGGAATCACGACCCGCACCAGCTTCAATACTGATATCTGTAGCTACAAGATCTACACTCTGATCACCAGAGAGATCGATGCGATTATTCGCCGTAGAATTAATCGGCTCGATGTCTGTAGCGCCGAGTGGAATATCGTAGATATAAACTGTGTCACTGGACTGAACAGTTAGGTCACCCGCCGCTGCAATCTGCAGATCGCGATCAGCAAGAACTGTAATTTGGCCTCCGTAAGAGTAGTCCATTGATGGACCACCACCGTCAACACCAAAAGGAGCCTCGCTCGAAATAGTCACGTCTCCAACAATTAGCCCATCTGTTGCATCGGCCTGACCAATATTGATGTCACGCGCTTCAAGGGTGATTCTCGCAGAGCAGTCAGATTCTTCGCACCCCGGGTTTACAACATTGACTGCGTTGCCGGAAATATTAATGTCCCCACCATAAAACTCTCCTGGAGGTAATGGCGCGCCAGGAGGGCCAGAGTATCGGTCTTGGTAATACTCTGAGATTGAGCGAATTCGCACATCGTTATTGTACCCGGGCTCCACGGAGTTAGTGATGTTGACTACACCATAACCGCTTGGAACTGAGTAGCTCCCTTCTGAGTTGGAGGTGATATTAATGTCCGCGCCATAAATATTGTTTCCAGGAGACGGGCTGGCGATATAAGTTCCTGCCTGTATTAGTCGACCGCTGATATTTACATCACGATTAGCCGTGAGGTTGATGTCGTCATAATATGAAAATAGTCGCCCGTCATAAAACACCTGGTTGTCACCGCGAACATCCAGATTGACATCATAGCCTGCGGTAATGTCGATGCCATTTCGGGCACCAATTAATCCGGTATTTGTGACATCAAACTCCATACCTGAATCAATATCGACCGCACCACCATACTTCGCATTGATTGTGCCGGAGTGCATGACGGATTCATCAGCGTTTAATATTACATCTCCATCAACAAAAACCTGGCCATCGCCGTTTACGCCATCTTGGGTCTGGAATGTGATTGAACCACCAATGGCTCGCGCATCGAGCGTGCCGTTAGTGCGATCGGTATCGGCATTGAGGTTACCCAGCTGAATACTGATTGAGGAGGTGATGCTGCCTTCACCATCTCCGTCGCCAAAATCTCCCGCGACCAGACTCAAATCACCTCCAGTAAGAATAGAAGCAGAATTTACTGGCGGACCGCCGGATGTATAAGTGTAGAGATTGATATCACCCGTGGCATTGAAATAGATGTCTAACTCACCTAGATAATTATTGTTGCCGTTAAAGGATTGCGTATCGATAGAGCCGGTAAAATTAATATCATTGGCCGAGTTAAGTGTGAGACTGCCTGAGAAGTTTTCATAGTCGTCAGCAGTAAGATTTCCAACAAAGTTGATATCGCCCGGCTCGCTGCCGATTGAACCCGTGGTGTCGACAATAATATCTGTACCCATCGCTAAAGCATTAGTCAGGTAATAGATATCGACGTAAGCGCCGGATGAATCATCGTATGGGAAGTAACGTGTGAAACCCATTCCGACTTCAGAATTTGTATTTGTACCGGTGCCTACATTGTCAATTGTGATATTGACTGGATCGATTAACCAAGTACCGCCTTCGCCATTGGGTGCACTCACGTTGGGCGTGGTATTGAGTCTTAAATTATTGATACCTGAAGTCTCAACAAAACCACCGTTACCCGACAAGCGCCCGCCTTGAGCGGATAAATTCCCGCTAATGACCGAATTCTGCTCCGAGAACACAATGATGGTGCCGCCGTCGCCGTTGTCACCGCCATCGGCCGACACACTGGCGTCGGAGCCGATTAAAACAATATCGGCGTTATCCACATCCGGGTCTTGGCCCTGTAAGCCGCCACCGATCAAAATGTCGCCAGCCACCTCGTCACTGGCATCAACCTCTGCATCATCAACCAAGGCGATGTTCTCACCTTCGATGGTGATATCACCGGCTTCATCACCATCGTGATCGGTGGTGTCAACGTCTGCGACAATTATCACATCACCATCATCACCGGCATCAATTGAGACATCGCCGCCACCGGTAAAAATATCGGCGTCAATAACAATTTGTTGATCTGCTTGGTCTACAAAGCCATCGGCTTGGGAGTTTGATTCAGTAGGAGCTGTGACATCCGGTGTATCAGCATCTACAGGCGGATCAGCGGGAGCGGTTTCGGCAACCACAACTTGTTGTTGGGTTTCTTCCACTGCGTTGTCAACTTGGCTTTCACTCGCCTCGGGTTCGGGAGGTGCAGACGCAACCGTAGTCGTGGTTTCCACTGACGACGCGGGAGTCGCATCAACGCCAGGTGAGTCAGTTGGAGCTTGTGGTGCAGCTTGCTCATCAGTGCTTGTATCCACAGGCTGGGTACTACCGACTTCTTCTTCCACCTCTGGCGCTTCGATTTCAGCAACTTCAACCTCAGGCGTTTCAACTTCAGCGGCTTCTTCTGCGCCGGCATTATCAACAACTTCGGTGGTCTCAGTTTCTTCTGTTGCTGCGCTTTCACCAGCCTCTGACTCGGAAGCAGGCTGCTCATCGGCCGCGACTACTTCTTGCGCATCCTCGTTTTCTTCGCTAACTGACTCGTCGACTACCTCTGCTTGCTCATCGTTGTTGGCCTCCTCTGGTGCTTCAGCTGCAACTTCCTCACCTTCGCTGGTTTCTTCAGCAGCAGATTCTGACCCTTCTGAATCACCTTGTTCATTGCCGTCTTCCGCAGCAACTTCGTCTTCACCAGCGCCCTCTTCTGCTGATTCTTCCGTTGATTCCCCTGGGCTCTGGGCTACCGTCTCATCTACTGCTTCTTCTACAGGTTCTTCTACTGGAGTCTCCGTAACTGGATCTGCAGCTTGTTCATCAACTGGCTGTTCGGTCGTTGCTACCTGCCGCCCGGTTTTAATATTTACATTAAGCGGGCCTGCGGTGGTAGTGATCGGCGCATTCACATCGACTCGATTGTGCGCATCTAAGGTTAGCGTGACAGCCGTATCACCTTCTGACTTCGTAATCGGTGCCGCCACCGTAATATTACCTTCGCCATCACCTTCGTCACTGGTTCTAACTTCGACGTTAGAACCGCCATTCAGCGAAGTAGAGATCGATGCGGCGCCGGCCTCATCGATAACAATATCCTCTGGGTCGAGCAACCAGGTACCAGCTTCACCGTCAGTCGCGCTGACATCAACAGCCTGGCCAAAATTCAGAACCTTCTTACCCGAAGTTTCAACAAAGCCACCATCACCTTGGGTGATGCCGCCCCGAGCTGTGATCTTGGCGAAACTATTGGTTGTGTTGTCAGACCAAACGATGACGCGACCGCCATCGCCGTTGTTGCCACCGTCTGCACGGATGACAGTGGCCGCGTCGATATCGGTATTCGCAGCGTTCTTAACAGAGCCTTTACCCTGATAGTCACCACCGATTAGGATTTCACCACCGCCTTCACCGCTGGCGTCAATATTGGCGTTGGTGACATCTATCTCGTCACCGAGCAAATGAATATCCCCGCCCTCAACACCGAGGCCTGAAACATCGATGTCTCCACTGACTGCTAGGCCGTTATCCGCCTCTAAAATGACTGAGCCATCGGCATCGCGGCGCGCGCGGGACGCAGAAATTGTGCCTTGTTGAAAGATTTGATCAGCAAACACTTTGACGGAGCCGTTACTAGCAACTAACTCGCCAATATTCAGGGCCCGATCACCCGGCGCCGAGACGCGATACGAGAGACCGCCACTCTGCATGGAATGCAAGGTGACTTCACGGCCAGCGGCCAACAGTATCTGCCCGTCTTCGGCTTCGATAATGCCGTGGTTTTCCACGTTCGGAGCAATCAAAATGACTTCACCACCTGGCCCAGCAGCAATATAACCATGATTTTCAATATCACCACTGTCGCCAACAAACTTCATGCGCCCAGCAATAAAGTCCTCATTGCTGATATCCAGGGTCGATGCCACAAATCCTGCGGTATCGATTCGCGCATCAGCGCCGATGATCAAACCATTCGGGTTAATCACGAATACTCGGCCGTTGGAGGTTAGGTCACCAAGAATATCCGACGGAATATTAGATATAACGCGATTTAAAATTGCTGAAGACGCATGCGTTTGCAGGAAGTTAACGCTCTCTTGCGCAGCAATCGAAAAGTCTTGCCAATTGATGATTGTGCCATTGCTATTGGTAATCTCAAGATGATTACCCTCGCGAATAAATGAAGCACTTCCGTGCACCACCTCTGGCGCAACGGGCGCGGCAGATAAACTGCTCGCCATGCACATTGTTGTTATGCAAACAGCAATTTCTCTGCGTGGCAGTATCGGTAATTTCGTCTCTTTCACGGTTGACCCTATTTTGTTAGATCGCTTTAGTTGATCTCGCATATTTCATTCCCCACGAAAATCTCGCTGTCATCAAACAGATTAAATCCGGTGATTTTCTCGGCTCCTTCGCCCAAGAACACGTCAATGTCTTCCAGGCCGCGAGAATTAATAAAGCACTCCACTTCATCCAGGCTTTCTCGATTGGTGGCAGTGACGTCTGAGTAATCGATCACACATTTGTCACCGGCTTGCATGTCGATAAACCATTCGTCAGTACTGACGCGAATTGCACCATCAATCACTGATACATACACGCCCTCAAGCAAGGCCGCTAACTGGCGGCGGGTAATTCGCTTGCGTTGCCCGCCGTCTTTATCGATCACAAAGATATCGACGAACTTATTGTCGGTTTCGCCAATCGCAGTGTCGCTACCATCACTCACGTAGTTACAGCCTTCTGACCCTTCTTCGCACAAGCGGACGACAAACGTAGTGCCGCGAATACCAATGGTGGTATTGCGCGCGGTGTACTTCACTTCCTGCGGTCGAGCCTTGCCAATTGCGCCGGTTACGGCTCTTAAGCCACCTTTAATCAGCTCAAAAGATTCTTTCTCTTGCCCTGCGGTGTCATCGTATTCGTTGATGTCAAAGCGGCTGTCTGGACGCAGTGTCACTTTACCGCCGTCGCTAAACTTGATCACGGTAAAACTGCGACTGGCAGTTTCGATAATATCGCCGAGATAAACGGGAGATCCTTTCGCCACGGCGGTGAGTGCACGTTGTGCTGAGCGCGCTGTTACTACCCCCTTGGTTAGGGCAATCTCACCGACCACCTTCAAATTGCTATTCGCATCCTGCGCATAACCAGGCGCGCTAGTCACCATGAGTACCGCAAATACGAGCCCGAAAAACAAGGCTGCCGCGCGACACTGCTTAACTTGCATTGCGGCGCTCATTTGTCACCTCCAAAAGGCCAACGCGGGAAATACTTAAGGGCAAAATGAATGCGCGAATCGCCGTCGTCAGTCCCGTCACTGAATTCTTGGTCAACACCATCGAGGACGTAGCCAAAATCGGCTTCCAAATTCAGATCACTGCGGATATTCCAGCGATAGGCTAAGCCGATGCTGGAGAGAGTTTCGTCAGGCGACTCACCCACCTGCGGATTAGTCTGGTCACCAGTAGCAATATCAAAGAACACACCGAGCTGCATACGTTTGGTCAAAAAGCTGCGCGTCACTTCGAAGCTGGCTTTATAACCTTCGTCCACCGTTACCTCTCGCTCAAAGAACCCACGTGGCCCCAGATCGCCCAGGGCACCACCCAGGCCAAACTTCTCGCCCGGTATAAGTTGGTCTGACGACGTCTGCGCAAAGCCCAGAATTCTTGCTCGCCATTTTTGTGAGAAGCGATAGTCAAAGCGCACTGAAAGCTCTTGTTTGTCCCAATTGCTGGTAGCTCCGGCTCTAGCGGCCTGATAGGCGGGGTCGTCGTTAAACGACCCGCCAGATAAATTTGTTGAGTAACTTAGGACTGTATTAAGCAGCCAGTTGTCGCGATCAAAGCGGCTTATATATTCCATTGTAAGAGGTCGACTGCGAACGTCTGAACCGATATCCGTGCCTTCAAATAACACATCGCTATCAAACAGTTTGTCAGTAATGGCAACTTTAAAGCGATCTTGGTAGTTACCGCGTTTGCCAATGTATTGTGTATAGCCCACACCGATTGTTTCACCTGCCCCACTGATATCAAAAACATCGGCCACACGACCGGTGTCGGCATCAGATCGAGAATAGAAGGCATTAAGCATGCCACGCGTAGTGTAAACCGGAACTTTGTAGTTCAATCCGTATTGATTGATCTCGCTGGTTTCTTCTGGTGAAACTGTATAACTTAACGCCACCTGATGATCACTACCCCACAGATTGCGTTGGTGATACTGCATCCCTACGCGTGAGCGCGTGGTTTGTCGACTGCCAGAATTATTCGCCCAGAAAAACAGCTCATTTGGGTTCTTGTCAGTGACGGAGATATTGGCATCAACGCTTTGTGGCTCATCGCCTTTTACAAATACAACTCTGACATCTTTTGCCGGGTTGTCTTCGGCGAGTAGCAAGGCATTAGCGATGCGCTGCGTATTCGGGCTCCGCCCTCGGGCGACCAGTGGCAAGCTGCGTTGAATATTCTTATCACTAAAGAAGTCGTTGCCGGTAACAACCACGTCCTGAATGTCAAGCCGAGCAATCTGCATCCGCACCGTGTTATCAACCAGCTTTTGTGGTGGCAATGTTGCCCGATAGAAATTGTAACCACGCAGTGCGAGTCGTTTTTCCAATTCCGTTGCAGCCTCGCGCAACGACTCAATCGTCATATCACGATTTTCATAGGCAGCCAGCACCGAACGGGTTTCGCGTGCTGAAAGCGGGTTCTTTCCATCAATCACGATTTGTTGAACAACAAATGTTGGGGTGGTCGGTGGTGCGCTGGATTCTTGCGCCATCGCGGTGCTACTAAGCACAAGGCTGATACCCAGTAGCGTGAAGGCCATAACAAGGACCCTGCTTAAGGGTGCAGCGCGAAAAACTCTTGGCATAAGCCGCCAACTCGCAACTTGGCGACGTGCATTACTGCTAAATCCAGGCATCTCTATCCCCGATTGTTATGCTGTTATTCTTAGTGGTCGTTTCAACGACCTCTCAAAAGCGTTAATCGAGTCTAAAACGTGTTCCGGTAGGGGTTTTCGAGCTACTGCTGATTCGGTGCAAAAAACCTAATCTAGCACCGTTCTTCCCCCGCTAAACAACGGCACGTCATCAAATCTTAATGCTAAATCCAGTGTGTTTACCCTACACAGAGCCGCTTTATCCTCCGACTTACAGACAATATAGAGAAATTGACAATTTTTAACAATCACCCGAATGGGTGAACTCGCGGACTTTGTGCAAGGCGGCCTGCACAGTGACAAAATTGCAAAGTGTCTATACTATGGAACTCTCCGTTGCTTGGCCCACGGGAAGATCAAGAGACGGCGGCTTACTAGGGTTAAATTAAGAAAGATACGTGGTCTCGCCATTACAAGAAATACTTGAGCGCATAAATCAGCGTGCCAGCAATGATGTGTCCTTCATTGGCGCGGCGCTCACCGGCATTTTTGCTGGCTTAATGATGGTCATTATGACCGTCACCTACGCATCGCTAATTTTCTCCGGTGAACTCAGTGAATTCGTTGACCAAGGCGTTGCCTTAGGTTTAACGAGCGTTATCGTTATTGGTTTGATCCTGGCCTGTTTTAGCCGCTCGGCTCATCTCGTGGTACAGATAGATGACGACACCGCGCCCGTCTTTGCACTCTTATTGACGATTCTCGCCGCATCGCTCCCTGCCACACTTACCGCACCTGAACTGCTAACAAACTTACTGGCGGCATTGTTGATCACAACGCTGATTTCAGGCATCACATTGATGCTTTTTGGCCTTTTTAAGTTTGGTAGCTTTGTGCAGTTTTTGCCTTATTCAGTTATGGGCGGGTATTTTGCCGCGGTTGGTTGGCTGTTGTTAATCGGTGCACTCACGATGCTAACCGGCTTGCGAATAAACAGCGCTGAGAACATAACGGCTCTGTTTCAGCCTGACGTGCTGATGCGTTGGGTGCCCGCCGTGATCGTCGGCGCCTGGCTGCGGATAATGTCGGCCCGCATGAACCCCGGTCTACTGCTATGCGGCACTATTATTGTCTCAATCACCCTATTCTTTGGTGCTTATTATTTGGCTGATGGGAGTACACCAGCTGACTTAATGAACGCTGGGCATTTAATTGGCCCATTTGCAGAACAAGGCCGCAATCTGCTGGAACCCGTTCACCAACTGGATTGGTCAGCAATTCAGCTACAAACATCGATCGGCACCGCCGGCGGAATCGCTTCAATTACGCTAATTTCGCTGCTATCGATCATCCTGTGCGTGAGCGGTTTGAGTTTAACCACACGGCGCGACCTCGACATCAATCACGAATTAAAAGTCGCTGGCATGGCTAATATAGGTAGCGGTCTGTTGGGCGGCATGTCTGCTTTGCCATCATTGAGCATCTCGAAACTGGCTTATGAAATTCATCCAGGCGCTAGCCGAATCATTGGCATTACGTCGATCCTCGTCGGTGTTCTGGTGTTCTTTTATGGCATGCAAATCGTGGCGCACACACCTAAGGTCGTGCTCGGCGCCCTTTCCATCTATATCGGTTTAGGCTTCATTAAGGATTGGTTAATCGACGGCGTTAAAAAGTTCGGTCTGGTGGAATACAGCGTTATTCCGGTAATTTTGGTGGTGTCGATTTTCGCCGGTTTCTTACAAGGTGTCGTAACAGGGATCATCGCCGCAATTGTGTTGTTCGTTGTCAAATACAGCCGCATTCGAATCATTCGCTATGAGGCATCTGGCTCCGAATTGCGCAGTAACATTGCCCGCGATTCAGGTCAGAGCCTGCAATTGAAACAACATGGCGATCGGATCAGAGTGTTTACCCTACAGGGGTACTTGTTTTTTGGCACGGCAGGCTCGCTGTATCGAAATGTCATGTCATCGATTGACGAGGCCCACAAAGAATCAATCCAATACGTAATTCTGGATTTTGCCCAAGTGATTGGTGTCGACTCATCAGCCACGCTGAATTTTGAAAAACTCGCGCAGCGCTTAGTAGAGCGCAAAATATTCCTGATCACCTCTAACCTTAAACAGTCGGTGTTGCAAATTTTACGCCGCGGTGGCCTCGACTTGGATGGCAACGCGTTTTTAATTCAACACGTTGATCTCGATCAAGCTCTCGAATGGTGCGAGAATAATATTCTTGAAAATCAACATGTTGAAGCACAAACTAGACGTGGAATCTTTGAACACATTCGCGACCGTTTGCCCGGCGATGATGTGATCGAGCGCTTACACAACTACCTGCAGCAAATGCATGTCGAAAGCGGCCAAGTGCTCACTCGCATCGCAGACAAATCTGATCAAGTGTTCTTTTTAGAAAGCTGTACCGCAAGCGCCTATATCATTGACTCCAATAAGGTCGAGCGCCGCGTGTCTGGAGCCGGTAGAGGAGCTGTGTACGGTGAGATTGGATTTATTCTTGGCATTCCTCGAACGGCGCTAGTGAGAACCGACAGTGAGGGTGAGGTTTACAGCTTAAGTCGTTCTGCGCTGGCTAAAATGGAGCATGAAGACCCCGAACTGGCGGGCACGATTATGCGATTTCTAGCCGAGACAGTTACTGAACGACTTGCCAGCACTACCAGCTCTTTACGCGCAGTGCTCTAACACTGCTGTTGGTCACCTTGCTCTAAGCCAAACTTGTTGTAAAACCTCACAACAACTCACCGCGCTCAAAGCATTAAAAAAGCCACCCAAAGGCGGCTTTTTTATCTACTTTTTAAGGCTCGACAGAACTTAGAAATCGTTATTGATCGACTTCAGCACCCATCATTTCGATCGGTTTTAGATTCATAGCGCCGGCGATGCTGTCAAAGAAGTTAGCTTCTGTAAGGCTGACTTTACCGTCCACACCAATCACATCATAGAGCGCTTGCACGATCGTGTGTCGTTGCTTCACGTTGAGTCCTTTCGCGGCTTTTGCGGCGTATTTTTCGAGTGGCGCTACTTCATACAACTCAGACATACCAGCAGTTCTAATTTCTTGTTCGGTTGCTTCGATACCAGCCGCTTCTTTCAGAATTTGCTGAATTCTAGCAATTTCTACTTCAGAAATATCAAGATCAGAACGACTCGCGCGCGACAGAGTTAGAAACAACATTTCTTCAAATAGTTTAGTTTGCTCTTCGCCGGATAGCGACTCTTCACCACCGAAAATATTACGCAAGAACGAAAATGTACTCATATTGGATACCCAGATTAGTGCTGTACGTTATGACAGCTCATTATATACAGAAATCAAGCACTCAGACCAACCCGTTTCGCTGGACTAAGTATTCAAGACACGAAATTACCAAGCGAGTGTAAAAGCTAACCGAGCAAATGCTCAACCGCGGCACGCTCTTCACGCAGCTCGTTCTCAGTCACATCCATACGGGAACGTGAGAATTCACTTATTTCTAAGCCCTGCACAATCTCGTACTTGCCACCGCTACAGGTAACTGGGTAGGAATAGATAATACCTGGCTCAATATTGTAACTACCATCACTCGGGATCGCCATGCTAACCCAATCACCTTCGTCGGTGCCCAGCGCCCAAGTGCGCATATGGTCAACAGCTGCAGCCGCAGCAGATGCAGCACTGGATGCGCCACGTGCCTTGATAATTGCAGCGCCCCGCTCTTGCACCGTGGGGATAAAATCACCCTCTAACCAAGCTTGATCAACCAGCCCACTTGCGGCATCGCCATTAACGGTTGCATTTGAGATATCGGGGTACTGAGTATTGGAGTGATTACCCCAAATAGTCATGCGTTTGATAGCACTGGAATGGCTGCCCGTTTTTTCTGCCAATTGACTTAAAGCGCGGTTGTGATCAAGGCGTGTCATGGCGGTAAACTGCGCTGCATCAATGTCGGGCGCGTTGGCCGCTGTGATCAAGGCATTTGTGTTCGCCGGGTTACCAACAACCAAAACTTTGATGTCTTTGTTCGCTACTTTATTGATCGCCTTGCCCTGTGCGGAGAAGATCGCTGCATTGGCTTCTAGCAAGTCTTTGCGCTCCATGCCTGGTCCACGCGGGCGTGCTCCAACTAACAGCGCGTAATCTGTGTCTTTAAAGGCCACTTCTGCATCGTCGCTAATCACGACATCTTGCAGCAATGGAAAAGCACAATCGTTCAGCTCCATGACAACACCCTCTAAGGCTCCCATTGCCGGAGTGATCTCGAGCAATTGTAGGATGACGGGTTGATCTGGGCCGAGCATTGATCCGGACGCGATGCGAAACAGAAGTGCATAGCTAATTTGCCCGGCGGCGCCGGTAACGGTGACTCTGACTGCTGGTTTCATGAATTTCTCCTATTTTCTAGACAACTTGGCAACATTCCTGTGGTCCCCAAGCTGGGTCAGTTGTGTTTGGGTAAATAAGCGGTAAAAAAGGCCGAATAGCTGCATATGCTAATCATTCCTCATCAAAACTTTGGCGGCATCAACACAATAACTCTGCGCTGCTGCTGCGCTCGAGATTCTACTGCATTAAATACCTCCATTCCATCTACGTCCCCAGAATTCCTGATTTTAAGGCCAAATAAGAGACCTCGAGGCAATTGCGTTGTGGCTTGAGAGTAACTATTATTGAAGGATTGCCAGCAGTCGACGACTCGACATCCACTGTCGCTGCTACGGCGCCAACGTTATACCGTTGTTGATTTCGCGACGTTACCGAAATTTACGACAAACTGCACGGAGAGGCCCCCTTTGTGCTCTACGCAATAACAATAATAATTTAGTGCATGAATAATTCTCGTTTCAGTAGTCTGATCTACCGAATCATAGGCAAGCCTGAGCGCTGGCATGACGACTACATCGACATGATGCATCAGATATTGGACGAGACGGAATCGTTTGACGACCCCTACAACTTCAGCGAACTCGCGGTTGGCGACCAAATCATTAGCCAGCTGAAAGCGAGCAATGAAGCCCTCGCGGCATTCAACACCCTATTAGATAAGAGCCGCTTCAAAATGATCATTTTGGATGATCAGTTACAACCCATCTACCACAACCGAAACGCTGAAGAACTTTTTGAGTATGTACTTAGTCCGAGCGATCGAAAGCAGCTTCGGCCAGGTTTGGCGCGGCAAATTCAAGAAATGCCAAGGGCTAAACAAAACAATAAGAAGAATACACTCCAAGCCCTTGATTTTTTCGATCAAAATGGAGAACAGATATACTTAAGAACGATCCAAAGCCAAGTTGATCAACAAGCGGCACCTAACGACTTCATAATTTTAATGGCGTTGGACCAGAGCCATGAGCACAATGAGCTGAATGCCGATTTAATTGCCAAATACGAGCTCACGGAGAAAGAACAGATGGTTCTGCGCGGACTGATACATGGCAAAAGCATCAAAGAAATAGCCGCTGACTCGTTTGTCTCAGACAACACGGTCAAAACACACCTCAAATCGATATTCCGCAAGACTGATACCAATTCCCAAACTGCCGTGGTGGGTATGATCCTGACCCATGAATCGCAAATCTTAGATTCTTATTTTGAGTCGGATATCGGCGGCACGGGCATATTTGAGAGCAATACGCGCGACCGTTCAGTAACGCTGACGGATGGGCTCGTGATTACTTACTGCGAATATGGCCCAGCGGATGGTCGTCCGCTGTTGGTATTTCACAGCGGTTATGGCTGCCGTTTGTCTGTGCCGATGGATCACGAAGAGGCCTGCCAGCGACACAACCGGCGGGTCATCATTCCAGATCGACCGGGTGT
>JAHQVR010000235.1 GCA_019634245.1 Gammaproteobacteria bacterium | reverse complement strand
CCAAGTTTCTATTACTCCAAAACGAAATCCCCGAACAGGTCAATGAACAGCTGGCTAAAAAAGCCCAAGAGAAAGACATACCCGTGATGCTCAATGCTGCGCCGTTTCGAACACTACCCGAAAAGATGGTTCCGCTGATTGACACTCTGGTGCTCAACCGTGTCGAAGCCAGCCAATTCTTTAATCAAACTCTCACTAACGACACTGACATCCGTTCAGTATTGAACACCGCAACCCATTCAATAAATACGATTATTATCACATTGGGAAAAGATGGGCTCTTCTATCGTGACGGTTCAGGTAGCGTTCATCAAAAATCCGCTTTTCCTGTGACAACTGTATCGAGTCACGGAGCTGGCGACATGTTTTGTGGAGCATTGGCTACTCGACGGGCTGCCGGTGACACCATGGACGATGCGCTTGGCTACGCGATGGCCGCCGCGGCCTGCCATGTACGCACACCGGTGGCCGACCGATCTAGCATTGGACCCGCCACTGTGTACGCCCTGTTAGCCCACTAAAATATCTGAACCGGTCAGCCGAGAGCTGCGCTACTTCGGTTATATTAGGGTCACAGTCATTGAGCAACACGAGCGCACAGCGACCATGAAGCAAAGGCATTGGGACAGGCTTGACAATGGTGGACTTGACTTCACCGAAATCGGTTTTGGTACCGCACCCTTGGGGAATCTCTACCGAGCCATTACTGATGACGAAGCGCGTGCAACCCTCGATGCGGCCTGGGATGGCGGTGTTCGCTATTACGACACCGCTCCACTTTATGGCCTTGGCTTATCAGAAACGCGGTTAAATCCTTTTCTACGCGACAAGCCTCGTGATGACTATGTACTGTCATCCAAAGTCGGCAGACTCATACAACCTTGCGCACAAGAACATCGAGCTGGTGTTGGCAAGTGGTTCAACGTACCCTGCCGCCGCGAAAATTTTGACTACAGCTACGACGGCGTTATGCGTTCTTTTGACCATTCGTTTTCACGCCTGGGCGTAGATCGCATCGACATTTTGTATGTACACGACCTCTGTATTTTCACTCATGGTAGTAAAGAGGTTTCGGATATGCGCATCGAGGAGTTTTTCGGTGGCCGAGGCTACGATGCGATGATTTCGTTACGAGATCAGGGATTAATTCGCGCCATTGGCGGTGGCATTAACGAATGGGAAGTTTGTCAGACTCTTGCAGAACGCGGCGACTTCGATTTATTTTTGCTCGCAGGGCGCTATACGCTGCTCGAACAAACTGCACTCGATAGTTTCTTACCACTGTGTGATTCTCGAGGCATCGGTATTGTCACTGGCGGCCCCTATAACTCCGGCATCTTGGCAACCGGTGCCAAACCAGGGGCATTCTATAATTACGACCCCGCTCCGCAATCGATTATCGACAGAGTTAACGCGATAGAAGCGGTTTGCAAGGATCATGACGTACGGATGATCGATGCCGCCTTTCAATTTCCGTTACGACACCCAGCGCATGTCACCGTGATCCCAGGTGGTCAAGGCGTAGATGAAATGAAAGTGAATCTACAGGCGGCGCAGGCTGAAATCCCAGACGCATTATGGGCTGACCTGAAATCCAAAGGGCTCTTGCGCGAGGACGCACCTACGGAACGGCTCTTATGAAACCAATCAGCACTGCACTATGGAAGACATCACGATGACAGACACGTTCAAACGCCTCTTTGGAGTCAGTAAACCGGTCATTGGCATGGTTCATTTCGGTGCTCTGCCGGGTTCACCTTTATTTGACCCTAATCAGGATCTAGTAGCCGATGCCAGGGCAGATTTACTGGCACTACAATCGGCCGGTTTCGATGCGGTGATGTTTGGCAATGAAAATGATCGCCCATACGAATTCTCAGTGGATACTGCTTCCACCGCAACGATGGCAAACGTTATTGGTGAACTTAAATCCGATATAACGGTGCCTTTCGGAGTGAACGTGTTGTGGGACCCAATGGCAACGGTCGCGCTGGGTGCAGCCACTGGCGCTAGTTTTGTTCGGGAGATTTTTACCGGCATGTACGCCTCCGATATGGGCGCCTGGGTCACCGATGCTGGCAAAGCTATGCGTTACCGAAACCGGTTAGGGAGATCTGATATGGCTATGCTCTACAACGTATCGGCTGAGTTTGCCTGTTCACTCGATCAACGACCACTACCTGATCGTGCACGAAGTGCGGTTTTTTCATCCATACCCGACGCCGTGTTGGTATCCGGTCAGATCACGGGCGAAGCCGCGGCACTGTCGGACTTATCAGCGGTGAAGGCTGTGCTACCCAACACCCCTGTCATGGCAAATACAGGCGTTAAGCTCGACACAGTAGCGGAGGTGCTACAAATTGCCGATGGCTGCATCGTGGGCTCTTCGCTAAAAATTGATGGGGATACCTGGAATGCCGTCGATCCCGATCGAGCACAGCGTTTTATGGAAGTCGCTAAAGAAGCACGAACATGAAGCAACGCATAAAACATGATCTGCTTGATTTAATGCTGGTTCCAGGATTATCTGGACATGAAGATCGTGTGCGACGAGCGATAACAAAGGTGTTGGCTAGAGAAGACATTGATACGAATACCGATCGCCTGGGCAACTTAACAGCCCGTTTTCCTGGCGATGGGCCTCGTATCATGTTGTTTACCCATATGGATCAATTGGGATTTATCGTTCGAAAAATTGAGCCCAATGGGTTACTCAGGCTCGAACGACTCGGCGGCGTTCCCGAACGGGCACTAAGCTCACAAGATGTGTTGATATGCGTTGGTGAGGGCAAAGACATATCTGGTGTCATTGCGAACAAGAGCCACCATGCAACACTTCCGAGCGAAAAATACACTGTCACACCCTACTCAGAACTGTATGTAGACACCGGTTACAACACGCAAAACGAAGTAGAGAGTGCCGGTATCCAGATTGGACAGCCTGTGGTTTATGCACCCTATGCCAAAGAGCTCGCCAACGACAAAGTAACCGGCACGTCCATTGACGACCGTGCTGGCTGTGCGGTGTTGCTCGAAGTGGCTCGCTCTTTGAAGTCACGCCAAAGCGGCCCACCGGTTGATTTGGTATTTACGGTTCTGGAGGAATTTAATTTGCGCGGAGCCCAACCCATCGCGCAACAACTTCAACCGGATATCGCCATCCAAATCGATCTTATGCTGGCCACCGACACACCCGACATGGCATCACGGGGCGAAATGGTGTTAGGCGGTGGCCCAGGTATGAGCCTGTACAGTTTTCACGGTCGCGGCACACTCAACGGTGTCATTCCACACCCTGCTATGGTGTCTCTGTTTGAGACTACCGCTGCAGAGCACAAACTCCCTCTTCAGCGTAGCGCCCAAACCGGTGTTCTCACAGATCTTTCCTATGTACAGCTAACCGGTTCTGGTGTGGCCGCCATCGATGTCGGTTTCCCAATGCGCGCATCCCACTCCTCTCGGGAAATTTGTGACCTTAATGATCTGACTCAACTAACGGAGCTGTTGATCGCAGCTGTGTCACGAGTAGGGCCCGATTTTTCGTTAGACAGAGACGAATACACCTGATGAGCTACACACTCGGTATTGATATCGGCACCTACGAAACCAAAGGTGTTTTGGTTGACTACGACGGTCAGGTTCATGCAAGCGCTGCACGGGCACATAAGATGTTGGTACCCGAACCTGGATGGGCCGAACATCGACCGGAGGAAGACTGGTGGGGAGACTTCGTATTTGTTTGCCAAACCCTATTAAAAGAATCCAAGATCAGCCCATCCGACATTAAAGCCGTCTCCTGCAGTGCTATCGGCCCTTGCATGCTGCCAGTAGATGTAGAAGGCGCACCATTGATGAATGGCGTTCTCTACGGTGTGGATGGTCGGGCTGAAGAGCAAGTCCAAGCGCTCACCAAGCGTATTGGCGAGGCGACAATCGTGAATCGTTGTGGAAACGCACTAACCTCACAATCGGTGGGCCCTAAAATTTTGTGGCTCAAGCAACAACGACCCGATATCTTTCAAAAAACCAAACACATTCTGACCTCGACTAGTTTTTTAGTTCAGAGACTCACCGGTGAGGTGGTCATTGATCACTACACAGCCGCCAACTTCGCACCTCTATACGATGTAGAAAAACAAACCTGGATCGACGATTTGGCCAACGATATTATCGGATTGGAAAAGCTACCTCGGTTGTTATGGTCGAACGAAATCGCGGGGGAAATCAATGCCGCTGCAGCTGACCAGACGGGTCTGCTGGCAGGCACACCGGTAACCGTCGGTACTATAGATGCAGCCGCTGAAGCTTTATCTGTGGGTATGCATGACGCGGGTGACATGATGATGATGTATGGCTCAACCATATTCATTATTCTACGTACCGCAGAACGAGTGGCGGATCCTCGCCTTTGGTACGCTCCGTGGCTCTTTGAAACCGAGCATGCGTCGATGGCAGGATTGGCGACGTCGGGCACCCTAACGCATTGGTTTCGCGATCAACTAGCTAAGGAGCTTGAGCCGGATGTCGCGTTTGAACAGCTCGCCAGAGAGGCTCAAAGCTCACCACCGGGTGCGAACGGATTGTTGATGCTGCCCTATTTCTCCGGTGAGCGAACTCCCATTCACGATATTCACGCCAAAGGCACGCTCTTTGGCTTAAATCTCACCCATGATCGCGGTGATATTTATCGATCACTCATCGAAGGCATTGCCCACGGCACACGGCACGTCACCGACACCTTTGCTGAAGTGGGTCAATCTCCACAACGATTGCTGGCAGTTGGAGGTGGCACCAAAAACGAACTTTGGTTACAAGCCACATCGGACATCACGGGTATAGACCAGGTGGTTTGTGAGAAAACCATTGGTGCCAGTTATGGTGATGCGTTTCTAGCGGCCATGGCAATCGGTGAGGCGAAGCGACACGATATGGCGTCATGGAATCCACCCAATAGAGTCATCCAGGCAAATCACCATCCTGTGTACGAAAAAAGCCATCAGCTGTTTCGCAGATTGTATGAGCAAACGAAAGATATCGCCAAAGAGCTCAGTCATGGAAATACCGCAAAATCAAATTCTCGGTGAACTAGCCCAAGTAGCCAAGGGCAAATCGACACTCTAGATTACAACACTGGTTAAAAAATCAGTTGTAATGCTTCTATGGCACCTTCCGTTGATATAATGAAACTCCTTTTCGGAAGAGTTGCGTTATGGACAATTCACACTT
>JAHQVR010000234.1 GCA_019634245.1 Gammaproteobacteria bacterium | reverse complement strand
TTGGCCTTGGCGCGCGCTGAGCTATCGTTCTGGCAATCAGCTGCTAAGCAAGTTTGGTTTACCTCAGCACGATTAAGAGAGGGTCAGGAGTGTTCGACGACCGATTTGTTAAGTGCAGTGGCATTGGAGCGGTGTGATGAATACAGCACGGCAAAGCAGTCGGTTGCTGCTCAAATGCGGCAGCACGGTAGGGCCAGACTCATTTCTGTGGTTGATCATCATGGGCCGGTAATACCCAAAGACGAAAAGGTCATCGGGGGTGCGCGGCTTTTTGAAGATCAGGCACAGTGTCCTTTCCGTGCATTTGCCCTTCATCGATTACGCGTTCGTCCGCTGGAAGAAGCCACTCTAGGACTGGATCCACGGGCTCATGGCAATTTGTTACACATGGCACTCGAGTACTTTTGGCACGAGGTGGGCTCGCAGGTCAATTTGGTGTCATTGGCAGATGATGCGCTGTCTGCACAAATTCTCAGTTGTATCGATCGTTCGCTTGACGACAACAACGTTGCTCTTCGTCTACGCGAACTGGAACGAACGAGATTGTTATCACTGATGCTTGAATGGTTCACTCACTGTGAGAAACGACGAGCTGCCTTTGACGTGGAAGAACTGGAGGTGGAACGCGAAGTTTCGTATCAGGGATTTAACTTAACGCTGAAAGTAGATCGCGTTGATCGGCTACCCTCCGGTCAAAAGCTCATCATCGACTACAAAACAGGCACCAACAACAACCCCAAAGGGTGGGCAGAGGCGCGTATCGAGAATCCTCAACTGCCGCTGTATGCATTGATATCAGACAATGTGGAAGGCGTAAGCTACGCGCAGATCGCGATAAACGATTGCCGATTTAAAGGCATTGCGAGCGATTCGGATCTATTGAGAGGCGTTGTCTCTCGAATTAAATCTGGCGATACAGAGATTGCTGATTGGGAAAGTTGGTTGCGTCACTGGCGCACGTCGCTCGATGCTTTAGCTGAAGAGCTTAGAACTGGACTAGCGACCATTACCCCAACCAAAAAGGCCTGCCAGTATTGTGACTTACCTGCTCTTTGTCGGATCGATGATATCCGCGACGAGCACACTGAATTGGAAGCCGAGTGAGTATGACGCCATCGGTGTTAGTAGATAATGATCAACGTGACCTGGCGCTTGATCCTGAGCAGTCCTTCATCGTGCAGGCTCCAGCAGGGTCGGGTAAAACTGAGCTTTTGACTCGCCGAGTTTTGACGTTGCTTGCCGGAGTCGACGAACCTGAACAGGTGCTGGCGCTAACGTTCACTCGCAAGGCAGCGGCCGAGATGCGTTTGCGCGTGATCGAAGCGCTTAAGCAAGCGGCCAGTGAGGCAACACCAGAGGATGCCAACGAAGCGGCCCGCAGGCGGCTAGCCCATGCGGTGTTGGAGCGAGACCGTGAACGGGGATGGTCTTTATTGGACAATCCGCAGCGGCTTCGAATGACTACGATCGATTCATTGTGTACCGAGCTAGCACAACGTTTGCCGTTAATTTCGACTCTCGGCGGAGCGGCGAATCCAGTAGATGATGCCAGTGCCTTGTATGTCCAAGCCGCTAAGCAACTGATCGACAACCATCTGGATAAAGTGGATCAAATAGTGTTGCAGACGGGCAACCGCTTGGAGGTGGTCGTACGTCTAATGGCGAATATGCTTACCTTTCGAGATCAATGGTTACGCAATATCAACCCAAGCGCAGACCCACAGTGGGTTCGAGATCGTTTGGAAGCCATGCTCAGTCAGATTGTGGAGCATCAATTAGAAGAAGCTCAGGTACAGCTAAACCTTGTGCTGGGGCCGGCGGCTCAGGCGGAACTGTGGCGTTTACTCAGGCAAGCTTCCGAGGTACAGCAAACGCTGGCTGATGCCGACCCTACCTATTCAGTATCAGACTATTCTGCCCAGCTTGCGCAGAACACAGCTCCACCTGAGCCCAATGTTGGGTCTCTTGGAGCTTGGGCTGCGTTTGCGCATTCGGTGCTTGTGAAGGGTAAGTCTGCCGGGCTTCGCAAAAAGGTGGACCGCCGCATCGGTTTTCCGGTGAGCAAGAAAGATGCGCAATTACTGGATCAGTCGGAAGAGCAACTTCGTGCTCGAGCCACGCGATTCATCGAATTACTGACACAGATGGCTGAGAGTGAGTTACTCGTTACGTCGTTAAATGAGGTTAGAGAATTACCTTTTCCGCGCTATACAGAGTCTGAGTGGGCTCTGCTGCAACAGCTTATGCAGGCATTGCCTTATTTGGTGCTTGAACTGTATTCGGTGTTTAACGATTCCCAGACTATCGATTTTGTTGAAATGGCCCGCCGGGCTCAGTTGGCTTTAGGTGATGAGTTAGCGCCGACTGACCTTGCGCTGGCGTTAGATCTGCGCATTCAACATATTTTGGTCGATGAATTCCAGGATACCTCGCAAACGCAGTTTCAATTGTTTGAAAAGTTGCTTTATGGCTGGAGCGACGGCGACGGAAAATCACTGTTTATTGTGGGTGACCCCATGCAGTCGATATACAGATTTCGCAACGCCGATGTTGGCTTATTTCAACATGTGCAGCAGCAAGGCATTGGTGCAATTCAGCCTAAACGCCTCACGTTGGCGGTTAATTTTCGCTCCTCACCGGATGTGGTTACTTGGGTCAACGAACATTTCGCAGAGTTGTTCGACGATGAAGTCTCCGCCCGGAACGATCCGGGTGCTATTGTTTATGCGTCGTCGGTTGCCTTCCAATCTATCCCAGGTGAGGTTCAGCCTCATCTGGTCATTGCCGACGACCGGAATAGTGAAGCGCAACTGGTCGCGTCTTTAGCAGAACAGGCTGTGGAGCAAGCGCGCGGCAGCGGCGCGTCACAATCGATCGCCATTTTGGTTCGAGGGCGCACACAAGCTGCACCCATTTTCAAGGCGTTACGTGCGCGCGGTGTGGCCTACCAATCTGTGGAAATGGATACGCTGGGTGACCAATCGGTCGTTCGTGATCTTATGGCGTTGTGTATGGCGTTGCGCTACCCACACGATCGATTGCACTGGCTGGCTTTGTTGCGGGCGCCGTGGTGTGCACTGTCATTAGCTGATTTGCACGTGTTAATGAAGGACAGCCAGCACGACACAGTGTTTGATCTTATTCAGCAGGAAGATCGCCTCTGTGCGATGTCTGCGCGAGCAAGGCAGAGGCTTGACTGGTTTCATAAGATTTTACATCCAGCGGTTAATCGAGCGCCTCGCAGCACGCTGGTTCCCTGGGTAGAATCAGTGTGGTTGCAGCTAGGAGGCCCGTTGTTGTGCCAATCCGAACTTGAATTAACGGCGGCAGAGAGCTGTATCAGTCGCATGCAAGAGCTGGAGCTGCAGGGGCAACTATGGCACTTCAGCGTGCTTCAAGCCGCCATGCAAAAGCTATACGCCGAATCCAATGAACCCGCTGCAGTGCAAGTTATGACTATGCACAAATCCAAGGGGTTGGAATTCGATACTGTCATTCTTCCCGCTCTGGATGCTACAGCTCGTGGTGATGATGCACGTCTTCTCGAGTGGTATGAGCACAGTATTGATGGAGAGACTCAATTGCTACTTGCTCCGTTTCTTGAACGCAATGCGCCAGCTGATCATGCGCTGCTGAATCGCTTTGTTAAGTCGTTGCGCGCACTCGGCGATGACAAGGAAAAGCGACGGTTGTTGTATGTGGCATGCACCCGAGCAAAATCAACGTTACATCTAACGGCCACCTTAAAAGAGAATGTACACGGTGATATTAATAATCCCGCCAAGAAGAGCCTTTTAGCGTTACTGTGGCCAGTGCTGGAGAAGGACTTTCTACAACACCAGTATTCTGCTGCTGAGATATTGGGCCCATCGCTGACCCAGCAAGAAGCTCCGATACCGGCGTTGCAGCAGATGGAGGGCGAATGGCAGGCGCCAGCTTTACCGGTGTTTGATTCTGGTGAACACAGTGAACGTGTAGATGCCAATATTGAGGACATTGAGTTTCAGTGGGCTGGTACACAAGCTAGACACGTCGGCACTGTGGTGCATACGCAGTTGCAGCGATTAAGTCAGGCTTCGCTACCGACCATCGAAAATACTGACAACTGGGTGCAACAGCAAACGGATGCACTGCGCTACCAGTTGACCAATTTAGGTGTGCCAAAAGCGCAGCTTGCAAAGTCCCTGAATACAGCGAAACAAGCTCTGAAAAATTGCCTTTCTGATGACAAGGGACGATGGATTTTGTATCCGCACCCAGAAGCGAAATCCGAATGGGCTTTAAGCTCCATCGAGAACAAGCGGCTACAACGGATTGTTATCGATCGTACCTTTGTTGATCAGGATGGCACCCGCTGGATTATTGATTTTAAAACCGGTAGTCATGCAGGCTCCAACGTGGAAGAATTTCTAGATAGAGAGCAAACGCGGTATAGCGATCAACTGAATCGCTATGCCCAAATCGTATCGAGTATGGATCCAAGACCCATTCAGCTGGCCTTGTATTTTCCGTTACTCGGTGAATTCAGGCACTTTGAAGCGGATTTACAGCATGAAAGCTGACTATTGGTTGAACCACTGGCAAGCAGGTAAAATTGGATTTCATCAAAAGCGTGTCAATTCCCGGTTAATGCGCCTATGGCCTGAGTTGGAAGCCTCCACCGACGGCGCTGTTTTGGTTCCCCTTTGCGGTAAAACTCTGGATATGGTTTGGTTGCACCAGGCTGGCTATCGTGTTGTGGGTGTTGAGCTTAGTCAAACGGCGATCGAAAGCTTCTTTACTGAAAACAACTTTGAATACACGTTGCAGTCAACAGCTAACGCGCAGGTCTATGTGGGCACTGGCCATGCTTCTGGAATTTCGTTGTTACAGGCTGACCTGTTTAACTTGAAAGCCACTGATGTGGGTCCCATATCTTCCTTCTATGATCGAGCGAGTCTTGTGGCAATGCCCCCGAACTTACGCGCCACTTATGCCGAGTCACTGCAGCGACTGGTTCCTGTTGGATCGCCTGGACTCCTGATCAGCATGACTTACGACCAGCAGCGTATGCAGGGGCCACCGTTTTCAGTCAATGATGAAGAGGTGCGAACGCTCCTGGGCAGTGGGTTCGATTTAACAGAAATTGACTATTCGGAAGGGCCTGAAATTCTTGGGAACTTAGCGGATCGTGGTTTGGATACGCTAGTGGAGAGGGTCTATCAACTGCGCAGGCGATAATCGGGCTGCGATTGGGTCAAAATTCTCGCACTGGACGCCAGATAATGCGAAAATTACTTAATCATAGATAGTGCTCAAGCGAGGAAGATGACTCCATGCCTAAACCGTTACAAAGAGTGATCGGTTTCATTTTGTTGTTTGCCACAGTCGGGCTGTTATCCTGTCAGTCACTGATTTCTTAGAAAACACATGGCCGCAGTTAAACGCTATAACCCCGAGCAGAAAACACCCAGGTTGTGGCGTGGATTGCTTCTGTATTTTATTGCACTGCCGTTGTTGCCCGCGGCGGCCCTAGCGTTGCTGGACGGTAACGCAGCTGTGGCTGTCATCCGCGGCGTGGGGTTCGCGCTTGCGATGCTCGCTGCCACCTTGATTCGTAAAGGTATGCGCCTAGAGGCCATAGCTGCGCGGCGGTCCTGGCGACGCCGGTCCAGTACTGTGCCGTATCGTTTTATGGGTGCGTGTGCATTGTCGCTGGGTATGTTGCTCGTGGCCTGGCTCGGAATCCCGGGTCGTTACTCGCTGATCGATGGCCTATTGTTTGGAGCTGCAACCATGATCGGCTGCTATCTCTACTATGAATTCGATCTGCGCAAACGCGGATCTGATATCGCTTCAGTGGGCATCACCACCGAAGAGCTGGTTGAGCTTCTCGATGAAGCTGAAGATCGCATCGAGTCCATTGAAGCTGCCAGCACGTCAATTCGCAATAAAGAATTTCGAGATCGCTTGCGACGTATTGTGACCGAAGCGAGGTCGATTGTATCGACAATCGAAAAAGACCCTGTGGATGCCAGGCGGGCGCGCAAGTTTCTCAAAGTGTATTTAGACGGTGCACAACAAGTTACTTCTGGCTACGCCAAGATGCACCAGGGCGAAAATGATCCCAAATTAGAAGATAATTTTCGGCGTGTTTTGACAACGATCGAAACCGTGATCAGCGAACAGCAAGCCAAATTACGTGAGAATAACGTCAGTGAACTTGACGTTCAAATAGAAGTTTTACAACTGCAGCTTGAAAAAGAAGGCGTCGTTTGATCAAGCGCGTTTTGATGAAGAGGAAATAATCATGGCAGAAACCATTGTGGATGTCGCTACCGATACCAACATATTACCTGGAACCGAATTGCTACCGGATCTTAAATTTGAAATGGTGCCCTACGATCAGGTAAAGCCGGAAGAGAAAACGCGCATCGATTCGTTAATGAATGAAATCAATCTAGCCGATAGTAATTCAATCATTTTTTTCGGTAGCAAAGCACAGCAGGAACTTACCACCATTTCTGACAACATGTTAGAGGGCGTACGCAACAAAGATCTGGGCTCAGCGGGTACTTCATTGAACAATATGGTTACAGTGTTGCGTGGCTTCGAAGTGCAAGATTACGACCCCAACAAAAAACCAGGTTTTCTGGCTCGCCTATGGCGGATGCTATTCGGCGGGGTTACACCGGTAGCAAAATTTATCCAGCAGTACGAAGATGTGCGGCGACAGGTTGATACGGTTACCGACGATCTTGAAGGACACAAGACGCAGCTGCTCAGAGACATTACCTCGCTGGACAAATTGTATGAAGCGAATCTGGAATACTTCCACAATCTTGAGCTCTACATCACTGCCGGTGAGGAGAAACTCAAATACATAGATAGTGTGATGATTCCCGAGGCTGAACAAAAAGCGCAGACCAGCGATGACGTGTTGGGAGCGCAGGAACTGCGCGATATTCGCAGTGGTCGGGACGATCTGGAACGCCGTATTCACGATCTAAAATTGACGCGCCAGGTCGCTATGCAAGGATTACCGAGCATCCGGCTTATTCAAGAGAATGATAAAGGTTTGGTGAATAAGATTAATTCGACTTTGGTAAACACGGTGCCGCTGTGGCGCCAACAGTTGGCTCAAGCGGTTACGATTTTTCGCTCGGCGGAAGCTGCGAAGAGTGTCAAAGCGGCCAGTGATTTAACCAACGATCTTTTGGAGAAAAATGCCGAAAACCTTCGTACCGCTAATCGTACCGTCCGCGAAGAGTTAGAACGCGGTGTCTTCGATGTGAACGCGGTGCGAAAGGCCAACGAAAATCTCATCGCTACGGTGGAAGAGAGTCTACAGATTGCTGATGAAGGCAAGCGTCGGCGCGCTGAAGCCGAAAAGGCATTAGAAGAGATGGAGTCGAATTTGAAGGATTCGCTCAAGCGAGCGCAAGCCAATTCCACAACCACATCGCAAGGAGTATAAGTGATGGGAATTTTTGGACGACTTTTTCACGAACTCGTTGACGTTATCGAATGGTTGGATGATTCCAACGATACGATGGTATACCGCTTTGAGCGGTTTGGGAATGAAATCAAATATGGTGCGAAGCTCATTGTCAGAGAATCGCAGTTTGCGGTTTTCGTAAATGAAGGTGAAGTGGCCGATGTGTTGGGCCCCGGCACCTACGAGCTTGAAACCAAAAACTTGCCTATTCTGACCACTTTGATGAATTGGCACCATGGATTCCAAAGCCCGTTTAAAGCTGAGGTGTATTTCGTCAATGCCCGCCGGTTTACCGATTTGAAGTGGGGGACGAAACAACCTTTGATGTTAAGAGATGCGGAATTTGGCGGTTTGCGTTTGCGCGCCTTTGGCACCTATACCGTGCGCGTTGTCGATCCGTTGAAGTTTATTCGGGAGATTGTGGGTACCGAGGGTGTGTTTACCACCGATGAAATAAGTAACCAACTTAGAAATCTGATTACGTCTCGGTTTGCCACCATTATTGGTAGCTCTGGAATTCCCATATTAGATATGGCTGCGAACTACGATCAGCTTGGAGAGTTTTTAACGCAAAGAATTGCGCCTGAGTATGGGGAATATGGGCTCGAGCTAACGCGCTTGTTGGTTGAAAATATTTCATTACCGCAGAGTGTGTCTGAAGCGCTGGATAAGCGCACTAGCATGGGTATGACGGGCAATCTCGATCGTTTCTTGCAGTATCAAACCGGTGTCGCAATGGAGAGTGCCGCGGCTAATCCTGGTGGTGGAGCCGCAGATGGGATCGGCATGGGAGTCGGCTTGGCCATGGGGCAGCAAATGTCTCAGGGGATGACAGGTGGTGCGGTAACGCCGCCACCGGTGCCAACACCGCACAGTTTCCACGTGGTTGAATCCGGTTCAGCGGGTGGTCCGTATTCGTTAGCAGAGATTCGTCAGCGGGTCGCTAATGGCTCTTTGACCAAGCAAACACTGGTGTGGTCACCGGATATGGCGCAGTGGCAGTCGGCTGGAACGGTGAATGCCATTGCCGAGATGTTCCCGGCTGCTGAAAGCACGCCACCACCGGTACCCACTAGCTGATACCTGTAGGGCAACCATGAAGGCTGATCCCCAGGATCAGGTGCGAGCGACGGGTGAAGCAACCACCGCCGCGCTCACAGAGACACGCTTTCCCTGCGCCCAATGTGGCGCTGTACTACATTATCGCATCGGCACTACCTCATTGGAATGTCAGTATTGCGGGCACAATAACCATATTATTAATGATGGTGCAGAAGTACGCGAGCTAGATCTGCACATTGCCTTGCAGCGATTACAGTTATCTCGAACGATTACTCCCGAGACGCGTGTCATCAGCTGCCCCAACTGCGCAGCGCAATTTGCCATGGATGCGCACATACACGCTGGCGAATGCCCTTTCTGTGCCACCACGGTTGTCACGACCACCGGGAACTCGAAAATACTCAAACCAAAGGCCTTACTGCCTTTTAGCATCACTCAGGCCGAAGCTAAGGTTTCGTATAAAAAATGGATGAACCGCCTCTGGTTTGCGCCCAGTGCACTAAAGAAGTACGCCAAAGCGGATGCAAAGCTCAACGGGATTTATATACCCTACTGGACTTACGATAGCGATACCTCTACGAGCTATCGAGGTCAGCGTGGCGATGTTTACTATGTTCGGCAGCGGTATAGAACCACGGTCAATGGCCGTAGAGTTACGCGTACCCGGCAGGTTCCTAAGATTCGTTGGACGCCAGTGAGTGGTAGAACATCGCGACATTTTGATGATGTACTCGTTGGCGCAACTCGTACATTGCCACGAAAAATAACCGATTGGCTGGAGCCTTGGGACTTAGAAAATCTCATTCCATACACGGAGGAGTACTTGAGCGGATTTAGCAGCGAGGTGTATCAAGTTGAATTGGATGAAGGTTTTAATTTGGCGCAATCGACGATGGATCGAATTATAAAAAATGATGTAGCGAATGCGATTGGTGGTGATCAGCAGAGAATTTCTGCGGTCAAAACTCGCCATAGTGACACGACCTTTAAACATGTGTTGTTGCCACTGTGGTCGGCAGGATTTGTCTACAGGGATAAAACCTATCGGTTTGTGGTCAATGGAAGGACAGGCAAAGTCCGTGGCGAAAGACCCTACAGCGTTCTTAAAATTTTAGCTGCAGCACTCTGCGGTGCAGCGATAGCGGTGACAGCGTTGTACTTCGTATCGCAGTCACAGTTCAACAGTGGGTTTACGTTTTCCTTTGACGATGGCATAGGGCAGCGGGGTTTGTTCGATTGGGGGAGTGAGCCTGCACCATCCCGGTGGCCGAGCCCTGGCACAGGAGATCGTATTGAATTTCCGGAACTGCCAAGGAATTTGCGGTTCTAAGTCTTTAGGGCACAGACTTTGTAACTTCGGTCGGTGTCAGTCTTAAAATCTAGTGGTTTTGCCTTGGCGTATATAACTTTAGCGGCACGGCTGTGATTAGGGAATAGAAATATGCTCAATAGTGACCGTAACATGTCAATTTTTTTCAACTATCGTCAACTGCTTGGCGGCGTTTGGCTGGCAGTGTCACCTCTGGTGTTCAGTCCATCGATCTCAACCGCTGCAGAGGCCAGTCACGGCTTAGCGTTGCATGGCGATATCAAGTACGGTCCTGACTTTACACATTTTGAATACGTGAACCCAGATGCCCCTAAGGGTGGATCTGTAACTCGGGGTGTTCGCGGTACGTTTGACAACACCAACCCGTTTATATTGAAGGGTCTTCCAGCGGCCGGTTCGACCAGTATCTACGATACGCTCACTGTGAATTCAATGGATGAGCCGTTTGCGGTGTATGGCCTACTGGCTGAGAGCATTGAAGTACCTGATGACAAGCGCTGGGTGACATACCGCATGCGCAAAGAAGCGCGCTGGCATGATGGCGTTGCGTTAACCGCTGATGATGTAGTCTGGACCTTCGATACGATCATGAAAGATGGTCATCCGGCCTATAAAAGTTACTTCGGCGCTATTGCTAAGGCTGAGAAGCTGGATTCGCACACCGTTAAATTCTCCTTTAGTGAAGGCAACAACAGCGAGCTCCCCTTGATCACGGGGCAGTTGCCCATTTTGCCCAAGCACTTTTGGGAGAATCGTGACTTTACCAAAACGACTCTTGATCCGTTGCTGGGTAGTGGTGCCTACAAAATGAACCAGATTGATGCGGGTCGGTCCATTAGCTACGAACGTGTTGATGACTATTGGGCTCGAAACTTACCGGTGAATGTGGGGCATGATAATTTTGATAGTCTGAAGTACGAATACTATCGAGATACGAATGTCATCCATGAAGCATTTAAATCGGGTGATGTCGACTTTGTTGCTGAAAACAACTCAAAACGATGGGCGACTGCTTATGATTTTCCAGCGGTAACTGACGGGCGAGTTGTCAAAGATGAAATTCCTGATGCCAGCGTTCAGCAAATGCAAGGCTTTATTTTCAATACGCGTAAAGAGAAATTTCAGGATGTTCGCGTACGAGAGGCGCTCGGTTTCGCCTTCGATTTTGAATGGATAAACAAAAATTTATTCTATGGCGCGTACCAACGTACGACGAGTTACTTTCAGAATTCTGAGTTCCAAGCCACTGGATTGCCTGAAGGGGAAGAGCTCGAGTTACTGGAGAGGTTTAAAGGACAAATTCCAGAGAGTGTTTTCACCAAAGAATTTACTGTGCCGCAAACCGATGGTTCTGGCAATTTACGCACACAATACCGCAGCGCATTAAAACTTCTACGTGAGGCGGGTTGGGTCGTTAAGGACGGAAAATTAACTCATCAAGATACCGGTGAAGTGTTTCAAGTAGAATTACTCTACGTGTCCACCACTATCGAGAAGCTCGCTTTAACCTATAAAAAAGCCCTGGAGCGTTTGGGTATCGACATGCAGGCGCGTTTGGTCGACTCCTCTCAATACCAGGAACGGGTGGACAATTTTGACTATGACATGATTGTGTCGGGTTGGGCGCAAAGCCGTTCTCCGGGGAACGAACAGAAGGAATACTGGAGCACAGCCGCCGCCGATACCACAGGCTCGCGTAACCTAGCCGGTATCAAGAGCCCCGCTATCGATGAACTGATTGCAGAAATCATCAAGGCGCCGAGTCGGGAGCGATTGGTTACCACGACTAAAGCGTTAGATCGAGTGCTTTTGCACAGTCACTATCTCGTGCCGCACTATTTTGTACCCATTTATCGCACCGCGTATTGGAACAAATTTGAAAGGCCGGAAATCGTGCCACAAAATCTGATGGGCTTTAATACCTGGTGGATTAATGTCGATAAAGAGCAGGCCTTGAATCAGTAGCTCGGCACTGTAAGGCCGAACGTCTATGCTCGCCTATATCATCAGGAGGTTGTTGTTGGTGATCCCTACCTTATTGGGGATCATGGTGCTGAACTTCATCATCGTTCAAGCAGCGCCTGGTGGCCCTGTCGATCAGATGCTGGCACAAATCAAAGGCAATAGCGTCAGTGCAGCGGATCGAGTTTCCGGTGGCGGTTCAGATACGCAACAGTCTTCTTCATCTAATGCCAACACTGGTGGCAATGAGCTTTATCGAGGTGCGCGGGGATTAAACCCGGAATTGGTTCAGGAAATCGAAAAGCTCTATGGTTTCGATAAGCCTGCTCATGAGCGCTTTTTTAAAATGATTGCCGATTATTCCCGGTTTGAGTTTGGGGATAGTTTTTTTCGCGATCGGGCTGTTATCGATCTGGTTAAGGACAAGATGCCGGTGTCCATTTCTTTGGGTCTGTGGACCACATTGATTGTCTACTTCATCTCCATTCCATTAGGAATCAAAAAGGCGTTAAGAGACGGATCATCGTTTGATTTGTGGACCAGTGGAGTCGTGATCGTGGGTTATGCGATTCCAGGATTTTTATTCGCAATTCTTCTTGTGGTGTTGTTCGCTGGCGGAAGCTTTGTCGACTGGTTTCCATTGCGTGGGCTGGTTTCAGATAATTTTGACAGCCTGCCTTGGTGGAAGAAGATTCTGGATTATTTCTGGCATTTAACACTTCCCATTGTGGCGATGGTAATTGGTGGGTTTGCTAGCCTGACGATGCTCACCAAAAATTCTTTTATGGATGAGATTAACAAACAATATGTGCTTACTGCCAAGGCGAAAGGGCTGACTCAAAATAGAGTGATGTATGGGCATGTGTTTCGTAATGCCATGTTGATTGTAGTCGCCGGATTTCCAGCGTTGTTCGTTGGTGTGTTGTTCACCGGATCTTTGCTGATTGAAGTTATTTTCTCACTTGATGGGCTTGGTTTACTGGGCTTTGAAGCCGTGCTGACCCGAGACTATCCGGTGATGTTTGGCACCCTGTTCTTCTTTACGCTTCTGGGGCTCATTCTCAGCATTATTGGGGATGTGATGTATACCCTGATCGATCCGCGTATCGATTTTGAAAAACGCTCCTTTTGATGGCACTTTCTCCTCTTTCGCAGCGACGGTGGCAAGGGTTTAAAGCCAACAAGAGAGGGTGGTATTCACTGTGGGTGTTTTTGATCCTGTTTATAGTCACGTTGATGGCTGAATTTGTTGCCAATGACCGTCCAATCTACGTTAATTTCGATGGCCGACATTTCTTCCCGGTGTTGGTGGATTACCCAGAAACGGATTTTGGTGGTGATTTTGAAACATCAGCGGAATATCGCGACCCCTTTGTGGCTGACTTAATTAATGAAAAAGGTTACATGTTGTGGCCGCCTATTCGGTATAGCTACGACACCGTCAATTACGATTTACCGGTGCCAGCTCCTGCACCGCCGTCGGTAGACAACCTTCTCGGCACCGATGATCAAGGCAGGGATGTTTTGGCTCGCATCATCTATGGCTTTCGAGTCTCGGTACTGTTTGGACTAGTGTTAACCCTGTTGAGTTCGATCATCGGTGTTGCGGTTGGAGCGGTACAAGGATTTTTGGGAGGTTGGACCGATCTCATAGGTCAGCGGTTTTTGGAGATTTGGTCTGGATTACCGCAGCTCCTATTGTTGATCATATTGGCCAGCTTGATACAGCCATCATTTTGGTGGTTGCTGGGCATCATGCTGTTGTTTAGTTGGACGTCGTTAGTTGGGGTTGTCAGGGCAGAAGTGCTTAGAGCGCGAAATTTTGATTATGTTAAAGCTGCTAGCGCACTTGGGGTGGCGCGCTGGACTGTACTGCGTAAGCACGTATTGCCTAACGCTATGGTGGCGACATTAACCTTTTTACCCTTCATCCTCAATGGTTCGATTACCACACTTACGTCACTGGATTTTCTCGGCTTTGGATTGCCGCCCGGTTCGGCATCACTCGGTGAGCTACTCGCGCAGGGTAAAGACAACTTGCAAGCACCGTGGTTGGGAATTAGCGCGTTTTTGGTGTTAGCGTTTATGCTCAGTTTGTTGATTTTCATCGGTGAAGCGACTCGGGATGCTTTCGATCCGCGCAAGGCGCAGCAATGAATCAAACCTCTGTCCAGCCTGAACCGATCATTCAAGTTGATGACCTGTCGATTAGTTTTCGCAATGGGGACAGAGAGACGACGGTAGTTGAGAATGTCTCTTTTGATTTGTATGCCGGTGAAACACTGGCTCTTGTCGGTGAGAGTGGCTCTGGGAAATCAGTGACAGCGCTGTCTGTTTTGCAGTTGCTTAACCCCGATCAGGTGCGCTACCCAACAGGCAGCATATTATATAAAGGCGATCAGGTTCTGGGGGCATCCGAGGAGTTCTTACAACACATGCGTGGCGACCGGGTGGGTATGATTTTTCAAGAGCCAATGACATCGTTGAACCCTCTACATACCATTGAAAAACAGATTAATGAAGTACTGTTTGTGCACAAAGGCATGACGCCTGATGAAGCTCGACAGCGAACACTAGAGTTACTCTCGTTAGTCGGATTAGATAATGTGGCGTCCCGACTAGGCGCTTATCCACATCAATTGAGTGGCGGACAAAGGCAGCGAGTAATGATCGCAATGGCGTTGGCTAATGAGCCAGACGTGTTAATAGCCGATGAACCAACCACAGCGCTGGATGTAACGGTTCAGGCCCAAATACTGACCCTATTGCAGGAGTTGCAACAACAAATGGGTCTTGCCATTTTGTTGATTTCTCATGACCTTACCGTCGTTGGTAACGTGGCCCATCGTGTGTGTGTGATGCGCAACGGTAAAATCAAAGAAAGTGGTAACACTTCTTCTGTGTTTCATTCACCCCAACACCCCTATACAGTAGAACTTCTGAATTCAGAACCCCACGGATTTGCCGAGCCGATTAGGCCTAATGCTCAAACAGTGCTTGAAGCGACTGATATTAAAGTGTGGTTTCCGATCAAACGTGGATTGTTCAAACGCACGGTGGGTCATGTTAAAGCGGTTGATGGATTGTCTCTCAAGGTCCGCCAAGGCGAGACCCTGGGGGTTGTCGGTGAAAGTGGTTCGGGGAAGACAACGCTCGCTCAGGCGTTATTGCGATTGGTTCCCAGTACCGGTCGCATTGCTTTCTTAGGCGAAGAGATCAGCCATTTATCAGGAAGCGAACTCAAACCGTTTCGTCAACATATGCAGTTTGTTTTTCAAGATCCCTATGGCAGCTTAAGCCCTCGAATGTCAGTTGGGCAAATTGTTATGGAAGGGCTGGTCGCACATGCCTTGGACGGGGATGAGCAAACCAATGACGATCGTGTGATCAACGTCTTAGAACAAGTGGGGTTGGAGCCGCAGGCCCGGCATCTCTATCCGCATGAATTCTCGGGTGGGCAAAGACAAAGGATTGCCATAGCCAGAGCACTGATACTTGAGCCAGAATTAATCATGCTTGATGAGCCCACTTCGGCGTTGGATAGAGCGGTTCAGGTGCAATTGATCGAGCTTCTTCGCAACATTCAGCAAGAGAATCAATTGGCCTATGTATTCATTTCTCACGATTTGAAAGTGGTTCGGGCTATGGCGAACCGAATCATAGTGATGAAATCGGGACAGGCCGTGGAAGTGGGTGATGCCAATAACATTTTTGATCAACCTCAGCACGAATACACTAAAGAGCTCATCACAGCCGCGTATACCTCAAGGGTATCTTGAGGTTCCATAGATTATTTTCCCGCTGACGGGAACCATTCTAGGGCCCTGCCTTCAAACTTTCGCGTAATACACACTGGCGTTTATACTGTGTCCAGCGTCGCAGTGTAATCGGCAAACCAATCGGCCGTCTAAGACAATCACCGTGGAGAACTAACCGCAGATGGTAGATATAACTCGTATACATCTCTCAGCCAAAGTGGCGATGGCAGCACTCACGGTGATGTTATCCACTCAGGCGCTGTCGGTTGAGCCCGATAGCGATTGGGCGGTGGTTAAAGAAGAAGCTCGTGGGCAACAGGTGTATTTCAATGCCTGGGGTGGTAGCGATCGTATCAATGTCTATTTGCAATGGGTGGCCGATCAGGTGAGTGATCGATATGGCGTGTCGTTAGAACATGTAAAGATTGGTGATATCGCTGAGATTGTCGGTCAGCTCGAAGCGGCCAAGCAGGTGGGCCGCGATAGCGATGGAAATGTGGATTTAATGTGGGTCAATGGTGAGAATTTCGCCACAATGAAAAAGAAAGGACTCACTTGGGGCCCGTTCGCCCACTCGCTGCCAAACGCTGAACTGGTATTAGATTCAGAATCGATACGCAAAGATTTTTCTGTACCGGTAGACGGGCTGGAATCCCCTTGGGGTAGTGCTCAACTGGTGTTTATTCATGATACAGCTGTACTTCCCTCGCCACCGGCCTCCGCTGCGGAGCTGCTGGCTTATGTGAAGGAGGGAGGACGATTTGCCTATCCTGCACCGCCGGCTTTTCACGGCACCACATTTATCAAGCAATTGCTGCTGGAACTGTCTGCAGAACCTGACGCCTTGTCTCATCCGGTCGAGGATGCAGCGTTTGATCGTGTAACCGCAGCGCTATGGAGTTACCTTGACGAATTTCACCCGTATCTGCGCGGCGAGGGTAACACCTGG
This sequence comes from Gammaproteobacteria bacterium, assembly GCA_019634245.1. The sequence goes on along the minus strand of JAHQVR010000234.1, from coordinate 4,807 downwards.
CCAGCCAGTGGTGAGGCCACACGACAGATGCTCGATGATGGCGAGGTCGATATTGCCATTTCATTTAACCCCAATGAAGCTAGTGCAGCTGTCCGCAGTGGCCAACTGCCAGAATCGGTCAGAACTTACGTATTTGATAATGGCACCATCGGCAACACCCACTTTGTGAGTATCCCTTACAACGCATCGGCCAAAGCTGGAGCCATGGTGGTGGCCAATTTTCTGTTATCGGCTGAAGCACAAGCCCGCAAAGCGGATCCAGAGTTCTGGGGCGAACCCACCGTTTTGGATCTGACCAAACTCAACGATGATCAACAAACTACCTTCAAGTCCATCGATCTGGGCCCTTGGGCGTTGCCCATAGGCGCTGGTTCTACCTTACCGGAGCCACACGCAAGCTGGGCAGCCGCACTGGAAACCGCCTGGCTTGAGCGCTATAGCAAGTAAACAGCTCGTACAGCGTTTCTGTGTTTGGCTGCTGGCGGTAGCTTTTTTAGCACCTCTGCTGATTGGGCTAACCGGCACTGTGGCGCCTGCCGCTGGCCTTGTTCCCAGCTTGGCGCCTGGACACGGATTCAGTGCCGTCCTGAACGACCCACGTTTTGTCGGCAGCGTGCTGTTGAGTTTGAAAACCGGATTGCTGTCCACAGTGCTGGTGTTGCTGTTAACAGCGCTCGCTTTAGTGTCGGTGTACAACACCCGGCTGTGGCGCTGGTTAATGGCGGTATTACCTCCATTGTTGGCTATTCCTCATGCAGCGATGGCGGTAGGTTTGGTTTTCCTGATCGCACCCAGTGGTTGGTTGGTTCGGCTGGTTTCTCCGAGTGTGACCGGTTGGGCGCGACCACCAGTGGACTGGGTCATTCCGGATGCCGGTGGCTGGACGTTAATTCTGGGCTTGTTATTAAAAGAAATGCCTTTTTTGTTGCTTGCCTCTGCGGCTCATTTATCGTCGTTAAATATCGATGCGTCGATGAAGATAGGTCGCACACTGGGTTACTCGCCAGCGCGCTGCTGGAGTCGATTGATCCTACCTCGGCTGTTCCCAAGAATACGTCTGACGGTGTTAGTCATTTTGGCTTTCAATCTGAGCGTGGTCGATATGGCATTGCTGCTTGGACCAGGAAATCCACCCACGTTCTCGGTGATGCTTATGACCTTAGTCAGCGACCCAGATTCTCGTGCAGCGGCATCCGCTGGCGCTTTGTTACTCGCGATGGGTGTGGCAGTGGTGTTTTCTCTTTTGTTAGCACTGGAGTGGTGTATCGGCTCAGTTGCCCGAAGACGTCGTGTTAGTGGTGAACGAGGACATGCTTTTTCAAGCTGGCGAAAATCAGCCTCTGGATTGGTCGTGTTCATTGTGCTGGTTGGGCTGTTATCCCTGTTGGTGTTACCGTTGTGGAGTGTGGCAAAGCGGTGGCGGTTCCCTGATACCTTGCCCAGTAGTTGGACATCTGAGCATTGGTTAAGTCGTTCGGATTTGTTCTTTTCTCCTATGGGGGCAACCGTTTTATTTGCGTTTGCAACTTGCCTATTAGCACTGATGGCCGCTGTAGCCTGGTTAGAGTTGGAGAGAGTGGGCAAAGCGCCTAAGCTTGATTGGTTTTGGTACTTACCCTTGTTGGTTCCGCAAGTGAGCTTATTGTTCGGATGGCAAATGGCGGCGCTGTTGCTTCGCGCCGATGGGCAATGGCTTACGGTCGTGTATGCCCACTGGATATACTCGCTGCCTTACGTCATATTAATTCTCGCAGTGAGTTGGAGAGAATTTGATCCCAACTGGCATAACGCCGCTGCGGTGCTGGGGGCTGGTTATTGGCGTATTCTGTTTCGGGTTCGCATTCCGTTGTTAATTAAACCCTTGGCGATGGCTGCAGCAGTGGCTGTTGCGGTGAGTGTTGCTCAGTACCTCCCAACGCTGCTACTCGGTGCCGGTCGGCACCAAACACTGGCGATTGAATTGGTCACCAGCTATGGTGGTGTGGATCGTCGAACGATCGCAACGCTGGCCTTGCTGCAGGGCCTGCTGCCGCTGTTAGCATTTGTTGGGGCTCTGGTTATTCCATCAAGACTGTACCAATTTGGTCCGCAGAGAAGTGTCTCTGAATGAGTGCGCTTGACATCCTATCGCTGAACTTATCGGCGCCTGATGGCAAAGTGCTGTGCCGCGATCTGTCGTTTCGGGTGGCAGCGGGCGAAGTACTCACTATCATGGGGCCAAGTGGATCAGGAAAATCGAGCATACTGGGGTGGCTGACCGGCACCTTGGCGCCAGGTTTTCACGCCAGCGGTGAAATGCAGCTCAGTGGTCGAATTCTTAATGACGTACCCACCGAAAAACGCCGACTGGGGTTGATGCTGCAGCAGGACTACCTGTTTCCTCACATGAGTGTGGCGCAGAATCTTAAGTTTGGTTTACATGCCGGTGATCGGCGAAGTCGAGATCAGCGAGTGCTCAAGAGCTTGGAATCAGCAGGTTTGACCGGCTTGGACAAGCGACATCCAACCACACTCAGTGGTGGCCAGCGATCCCGAGTTAGTTTACTGCGCACCCTGTTAGCTGATCCGCTGGCCGTTTTACTCGACGAGCCGTTTTCAAGACTAGATGTAACGTTGCGAGAGCAGATTCGTCAATTCACCTGGCAAGCCTGTGAGCAGTTGCCAGTGGTGTTGGTGTCACACGATCGTGAGGATATACCTTCCGGTTCAACAGTGATTCGGTTGGATGCCAATGGTGAGTGGCAACGTGAAAATTAATTTATGTTAGATAAATACATCGTACCGGTATTGAAAAAACCGTTGCAACAGTGTGCAAAACTCGTCGCTGCAACCGGTGTTACTGCCAGCCAAGTCACGGTGTTGGGATTTGTTTTTGGGCTTTGCGCTATCGTTGCTATTGGTTTTGAAGCCTATGGCTGGGGACTGTTGTTCTTATGTCTTAATCGGCTGGCTGACGGAATTGATGGGGAGTTAGCCAGGCTCAGCGCGCCGACGGATGCAGGCGCTTATCTGGACATCACACTCGACTTTGTTTTTTATGCAATGTTTCCGTTGGGCTTCGCCATTGCAAACCCGGCCGACAATGCGTTGCCGGCAGCGATATTAATTACCAGTTTCGTCGGCACAGGCGCTAGCTTTTTGGCCTTTTCCGATTTAGCGCACCAGAGTGGAATGGCGCATCCGGAATTTGCCTACAAAGGGCTTTACTATCTGGATGGATTGGCAGAGGGCACCGAAACGGTGGTGTGTTTTGCACTGATGTGCTTGTTTCCTTCGCACTTTGTACTCATTAGCTTGATATTCGCTGCAGTCTGCGTTCTCACTGCTATCAACCGGATCGTCTTTGGTTACATTAGCTTAAAGCGTTAGCTAAGGTATGGCTTGTCCAAGAAAGCCACGGCCAATCACAAGAAACGAGACGCTCGGTGGAGACTAAATTGGCTAATCTACTGCACAATGAGTTGTCGGTTTTTTAGCAGCGTATGATCAATAGCAAACACCACATTATTATTGAGGCTTGCCGGAGTATGGAGCAGGGCGACGCCATGCCAGCGCTTGCCGAATTGGCGAGTGCGGCGAACATGAGTGTGTCCCACTTTCAGAAACTGTTCAAATCCACATTGGGTGTGACCCCGAAACAATACGCCAATGCGCTGCAACGACGACGGGCGCAACAACGCGTATCTGAAGAGGTGCGCATTGTAGATGCGGCGTTTTCCTCAGGGTTTGAATCGGTGGCGAGATTTTATGCCCGTGCTCATTCGATGTTAGGCATGTCGCCGTCGATTTGGCGTGCAGGCGGTCATGGTATGGAAATGGACTACGCCATTGTGACTACGAACGTGGGCCAGTTGTTGGTTGCGGCAACGACCGTCGGGGTATGTATGGTGGAGTTTGGTGATACCAAAGCTGAATTGATGGCGAAGTTAAATGAACAATTCCCTGCGGCTAAAAAATTCCAAGGCCGAACCAAATTTCTACAGACGGTAGATATCATTGCGAAGTTGGCAGTGGGTGTTCCTGCCACAGAATCGATCCCGTTGGATATTCAGGGCACTGCGTTTCAACAATTGGTTTGGCAAGCCTTGCAATTAGTGCCTTCGGGTGATCGGATCAGTTACCAAGCTTTGGCCAAGTGCATCGGTAGACCTAATTCTCATCGAGCAGTGGCAAATGCCTGTGGTGCAAATACCATTGCACTTCTGATCCCCTGTCATCGCGCTGTTCGTGCCGATGGCTCGGAAGGTGGTTATCGTTGGGGCGCCACTCGGAAAAAAATCCTGTTAACCAATGAGTTGGTAAGATAGTCTTCTATGGTTAGATTCTCCCCTCCAGACCTTGACACGATAAGGCGTACGGCCGAGCGACTTGAGCCTTATATTTTTCGCACGCCGGTAGTTACTTATCCTTGTGAATTACCCGAACTGAACGATGTACATCTGCAGGTGAAACTGGAGCTACTGCAAGTCACCGGTAGCTTTAAACCGCGTGGTGCAATAAACAATGTGATGCACGGGCACGAGCTTCAGCGAGGCATCACTGCATTTTCGGCTGGCAATCATGCCATTGCTGCCGCGTACGCTGCGCGAATACATCAAATACCCGCTACGGTAGTGATGCCACGCTCAGCAAATTCGTTTCGTGTTAACCAGTGTCTGCAACAAGGTGCGCAGATAGAATATGGCGAGGACATTGCGGCACTGTTAGCCATTGTAGAGCGGCTGCAGCACAATCACGGTATGACCTTGGTGCATCCGTTTGAGGGTGAACATACCGCCGCTGGCACAGCTACGCTAGGTTTGGAATT
>JAHQVR010000233.1 GCA_019634245.1 Gammaproteobacteria bacterium | reverse complement strand
CCACGATGATGTATTCAACGCGTTTGCGACATTGGGCGGAAATGTGCTGTTTTATCGTGGTTTGCTAGACCAAATGCCGCACGAGAATGCTCTTGCCATGGTTGTGGCACACGAGATATCACATGTACTTCATCGTGATCCGATAAGTGGATTGGGTGGCGGCATGGCAAGCTCTTTGGCACTGTCCGTGGTTTTGGGAAACACCGGGGCTGCTGGTGATATGTTACAAACCACCGGTGTGTTAACAGGTATTCAATTTACAAGAAAAATGGAAACTGCGGCCGATACCCGAGCCGTAGCAGCCGTCAATGCTCTGTATGGACATGTGAATGGAGCTGACGAGTTATTTCGCGCGATATCTGTCATGCGTGGTGGCAGTGATAGTTCATCCGAGTGGTTAGAAAGATTCACCAGCACTCACCCTCTTGACGAAGATAGGATCCGAGCTGTTTTAGAGTTGGCAGAGCGACAAGGCTGGGATGTTGAAGGGGAGTTGACTCCTTTGCCGACTGATTATGAAACCTGGCTGCAGTGAGCAATTCTTTTACAGAGTATCCACTTATCAACACTTATATGATCAGGTTTCGTGTTATGGCGACAGCTGCCGAACGGAAGCTAATGTTGAACAGTGTTAGTTTATGGGGATAGAGCTGTGAGCTTAACACCGGAGGAACGTGCATCCAAAGTTGCCACCATCATGTGGGAGCAAGATTCTGCTTCCAAGGCAGCCGGTCTCGAGTTGGTATCGGTGCAGCCGGGAAGTGCTCAAGTGAAGCTACTGGTTGAGCAACGACATGCCAATGGTCACGGCATCTGTCATGGTGGGTATACATTTACTCTGGCCGACACTGCGTTTGCCTTTGCCTGCAATAGCTACAACCAGTTTGCAGTTGCTCAACACAACACCATCACCTACTTAAAGGCCGCTTCAATTGGAGATGAGCTTACCGCCACTGCCCAAGAAGTTTATCGAGCGTCCCGATCGGGTGTCTACGATGTGACTGTTACGGATCAGTCGACTGAAATAGTTGCGGTGTTTCGCGGACACTGCCGCACGATTCGAGGACAGTTTTTTACTGAATGAGGGCTTGGCCTTGCGCCACTGAATTGACGACTTGTGCCTAGAGAAGTGTTACATGATTGTGTCTGATCGTGTCGATTTTGTAGGACCCTTTTAGTTTGAGCAAAGAGTTTTTCTATGGCTATTCAGCATCTTGCTGCGATAGTGGTTCCAATCCCGACTTTTTCTTTAGTCCCTGCTGACTTAGGCCGTTAACTGATTCCGTAACCTCGGTGCATTGGCGTACCACTTGCTGTTATTCGGGATTGCAACAGTCACCGTATGGGCCGACCGTCAGACTTCTGTCGTCTGAGTAGCGCCTGAATAGGAGTGGGAATGTCTAGAAATCTCAAATTGATGTTACTGCTGATGCTGCTGTTGGGTTTGACAGCCTGCAGCACGATCACCAGCACTGACAAGGTGTCCGCACAGGGTGCTGAACCTTGGGTGTTGCTACCTATTCAAAACTTCTCCTCTACACCTTTAGCCGGTGAAAAAGTATTGACTTTGTTGGAGACACAGTTGCGCGCGCGTGGAGTGGCACAAATTGCTTCGTTCGAACCGGCAGAAAAGCTAAGCTTGGTGGCTCTGCTAGACCCTTCGGAGCAGACGGAACAGGCCACACGTTGGGCCCGTGACTCTGGTGCAAGATACGCTATCAGTGGAACCGTGCATGAGTGGCATTATAAAACGGGCACGGACAAAGAACCGGCGGTTGGTTTGACTTTGAAACTCTCTGATGTTTCTTCTGGAACTGTGCTTTGGCAAGGCAGTGCAGCACGCACCGGCTTGGGCTACTCCAATTTAAGTATTATAGGTAACAAAGTTATCAGTGATCTATTGTCGAAGATACAGATCACGGGTGTTGCTCAGTAACCGAAGAGCTCACCATGAAAGGCAAACTTACAACCGTATTACAGAAGACGAAAAGGCGATCGAAAACCGTACCGGCAGATGCCTTTTCTGTACGTGACTATCGCAAATTAATCGAGCTTTTTGTTTTCTCAGGCCTTGCACCATTGGTCGGTGTTTTTTTGTTTTCCAGCGATCCTCTCGGGCTTAATTCAGGATTTCCTTGGGGTGCTGCTCTGCCGGTAATATTCGCAGCCCGCTATGGAAGCAGCTGGGGTCTGAGCTGTGCGTTGTTGTCGATCTTGTTTTTTTCCTTTCCATACGGCGCCTATGCTGAATCGGTGGGTTCGATCGTAGTGCTTTCGATCGGAACTCTAGTGATGTGTATATTGGTGGGTGACTCGGCCACCAGTTGGCGCAAACGAGCCCATCAGGCAGATGCTGAAAACCAATATTTGCGCCATAGACTTAAAGAATTTTCGAACGACTACCACGTATTGAAAGTATCCCACGGCCAACTGGAAGAATATATGGCCGGGCAACGTATGAGTTTGCGACAAGCGCTTCAGAATCTCAAACCGGTGTTGGCTTCCACACCAGACGGGTTGGAGGCTGGTAGTGATTTGATGGCAGTTTTCGCACAATTTTGCTCGGTACAGATCGCTGGGCTCTATGCAATGAAATCCGATTCCACGTTAGATCCTAACGCCATTGCCTTACACGGGGATATGGAAGAGCTGTCACAGTTTGACCCCTTGCTAAGACTTGCTCTGCAGGAAAGAAAGCTGGTGAGCGTAAAGCTTGAGTCCTTGGCCACTGAGACCCATCAAACTGGCTTGCTGGCTGTAGTTCCCATTGTTGACTCTCAGGATAATTTGCATGGCGTTCTGGCCATCAAGGATATGCACTTTCTGGCGTTTCAACAACAGAACCTAAATATCCTATCGTTATTGGCAGGCTATGTTGGGGATATGCTGACTCGCTCAAAGGGTATGGGAAGTTCACAGACATCAACATTTTTTGCTGAGATGGACACGGCTATTCGCTATTCCAAGACTCACAGTGTTCAATCAACGTTGATGTGTTTGCAGCTTGTGAAATTCCAGCACTCAGCTTTAATTGCCAAGCGTATTGCGAACAATATCCGTTCGCTGGATAGTTCATGGATTCCAAAGACGGTCAACGAGCACGATACGGTTGTATTGTTACTACCGTTGATGACCGAAGATCAATCCCTGGCTTACAGGAGGCGAATTAGTGAATCGATTAAAAGTGAATTCAAACTAGATCTAGAGCGAATTCTTTTTAGTTCCTCAGTCAAGCAGATTGATGCTAAGGATACGCGAGAAAGTTGCCTAGAGTTTATTGGTCAGAGTACAGGTGTTTCTGGTTATATCGAACCAGACGAGCCGAATAATATCGAAAAAGGTGATGACAAAGGATTAGAAAGTGTTGCTTAAGATTGGGGTCTGCATCGCGTTTCTAATTGCTACCGTAATTGAATTTTTCTTAATAGTTCAATTAGCTGTAGGAACAGAGGGAGTTTTAACTGGCTATAGTTGGTTAGTATGGCATTTACTTGCCAGTCTGGTGGGATCTGTTGCTCTGGCTATGGGTATGCATTGGATTCTTGGCAATGACATCAGGCACAATTTCGTATTGTCCTCAAGTTTTGTTTTTTGCTTACCGTTCGTCGGAATCATGGGTTTTGGGATTGCTTTTGTATATGGTGCAAATCAATCGATAAACAAACACACTGAAGAAGTCTATTGGCAATTTACAAACAATGCAGAATTGCCTTTTACCACGCCGCTGAAACGGGAGATTAAGCAAGCTGACAGTCGAGGCTTTAGTGAACAATTTGCCTACTCGACAGACGCCGATAGTGTGTACAAAAAGGTATTGGCCGCCGCAACTATTCGTACCTCCTTGTCAGTGGATGCACTAAAAACGGCAATTAAGCATTCAGATGAACGTGTTCGGCTGACTGCCTATCAAACATTAGACAAGAAAACAAATCATCTAAACCATGAAATTCAACGTTTAGAGACAATAGCCCGTGCCAGAGAAGGTATGGAAAAAGCAAACACCTGGTTGCAAATCGCCAGCAATTACTGGGAGCTTTTGGAAATTGAAAGTGATGAACCGGTAGCTCGCAAACAGCTTCTGGAGAAAGCCTCAAGGGCTGCGATGAAAGCCATCGCTATTACCCCTGAGAATCGCAATGCACACTTTATTCTAGGTCGAATCTCTTTATTGCAAAACGACTATATGATGGCTTCAAAAGCCTTTGAAGAGTCTGTTCGCCACGGTATTCCTGAAGACAAAGCCATGCCATATCTGGCTGAAGCGGCGTTTGCACTAAGAGATTTCACAAAGGTTCGGCAGGTGCTGGATTCAATTGATACTGCCTTTAAAAAGTATCCACCTTTGAAAAACGTAGCCGAGTATTGGGCATGATTTTCAATGCACGCCATAACCCGAATGACTCTGCGGATGTCTGTTTGATCCTAGAAGGTACTTACCCGTTTGTTCGAGGGGGTGTATCAACGTGGGTAAAGCAGCTCATTGATGGGATGCCGGATTTAACCTTCTCTATCATTTTTCTCGGGGGCGTGGATGGCGACTATTCAGAACCCGCATACGACATTCCCGACAACGTCTTGCATATTGAAGTGCACTTATTGCTCGGTACGTCGGAAGTAGAGGAAGAAAAAAAGCCTTTTTGGAAAATTCGAAAATCACAAGCGAAAAAATTTGAGTTAAACGATAAGTTACATCGTTATTTGCGTGTTCGAAAAGGTGAAGTTGATGAGGGCTTGACCCGTGCGTTTGCTAAGTTGTTAACAGGTAAAGACTCGATCACGGAAGCCGAGCTCCAAACAAGTAAGTTTGCGTGGAACACCATCCGGGAAAAATACTCTCAAGCACCAGCTGGGCTAGATTTTAATCACTACTTCTGGACCGTTAGGGCGATACACTCGCCGCTGTTTAAACTTGCAGATGTGGCAAAAAATGCGCCTAAAGCGGATGTTTACCATTCGGTATCAACAGGCTATGCCGGTTTTTTAGGGGCTTTGTTATCCCAGAAGAGTGAGAAACCGTATGTAGTTTCTGAGCATGGAATTTACACCAAAGAGCGTGAAATAGATTTAGCTCAAGTTAGTTGGATACCTGAACAGATGGATCCTTTTCGAGTTGGGCTTAGCGAGGAAATGAACTATCTGCGGCAAGTATGGATCCGATTTTTTCAATCCCTCGGTCGTATGACCTATGCCTCTGCCGATCGTCTATTTACGTTATATGAAGGTAACCGTCAGAGACAACTTGAAGATGGAGCTCCAGCGGATAAGCTGACCATTATCCCAAATGGTGTTGATGTGCCTCGTTATCGGAGGTTGCGTCGAACATCAGATGCTGCGGTACCGCCAGTATTGGCCCTTATAGGCCGAGTAGTACCGATCAAAGATATTAAAAATTTCATACGTGCTATGCGCATAGTGAGTTCTAAAGTGCCAAATGCACAAGGATGGATCATTGGCCCTCAAGATGAAGACCCAGCCTATACCCAGGAATGCAAAACACTGGTAGAGAGTCTGGATTTGGGCGGCGTAGTGAAGTTTCTTGGATTCCAGAATCCAGATGATATTTTTCCAAAAATTGGCCTCACCGTTTTAACCTCAGTATCAGAGGGACAGCCATTGGTGGTTTTGGAAGGATACGCCGCTGGAATTCCAACGATCACTACTGATGTAGGGAGTTGCCGAGAGTTGGTGTTGGGGTTAGGAGCTGAGGACGAGAAGCTGGGTCCTGCTGGCGCTGTAGTTCCGATAGCTAATCCAGCGGCCTTCGCAACCAGTGCTATTGATCTATTGCTGGATAGAACTTTGTGGCAGGAGTCGTCGAAATCGGCAATAGCCAGGGTTGAAAAGTATTACGATCAAGCCGATATGATTGGTCGCTATAGAAGCGTCTATATGGGGGCGTTTAACGGCGCCAACTCTTGGAAAGAGGCGTCGTGATATGGCTGGTATAGGCTTCGAACTACGCAAATATTTGAATGATGATTCGTTTACCGGTACGTTAAAAGCCTATGGCTTTGCTGGGTTGATTAGCGCAGGACCATGGGTATTATCCATATTAGGTGTCATGCTTATTGGGCTCGTGGCGTTATCTCAAAAAGTCGGTGGCCTCGAAATTAAGCAATTTACGACCTCTGTGACTTGGATTATGGGTGGGTCACTTGTGCTCACTGGATTGTTGCAACTCGTGTTCACTCGCTTCGTAGCCGATCGACTCTATGAAGGTCGAGAGCGAATCATCAACGCAAACTTATTTGGAGCGCTGCTAGTAACTACCACTGTTAGCGCATTCATTGGTGTTGCACTCGCATTTACAGTATTTCACGAGTCCTTTGCCTACGAGTGTCTTCTACTTGTCAACTTTGTAGCGCTGTCAAACATTTGGATTGTAGTTATATTTGTCGCTGGATTGAAACAATTTAAAGTCATTTTGTATGCATTCGGCATTGGTTACTCTACGACGGTACTATTGTCTTTTGTGTTGCTTTCATATGGATTAGAGGGCTTGCTAGTAGGGTTATTGATTGGGCACTCGGTATTATTGTTTTTGATGCTGGGCGTCGTTATTCCAGAGTATCCAGTGAATGAAGTTCTTAGGAAGGACTTTATGCAGCGAACGCAGATATTTCCAGTGCTGATTGCAGTGGGTTTTTTTTACAATGCCGGGATATGGGTAGATAAACTTATATTCTGGCTGTATCCAGGAACCTCGGAGGCGGTTATTGGGCCACTTCGAGCTTCAGTTATTTACGATCTACCAATATTTCTGGCATACCTGAGCATCATACCGGGTATGGCTGTCTTTTTACTTCGTATCGAAACTGACTTTGCAGAAGCTTATGAGGGATTCTTTGCAGCTGTGAGAGGTAACGCCAGTTTGCAGGAAATCGAAATTTTAGGTAATCAGATGGTGATCGCTGTACGAGAAGGTTTGTTCCAGATTATCCGGGTGCAGGGTGTCACCGTGTTGTTATTGTATTTGTTAGGGCCAGTGATTATTGATTGGTTGGGTATTTCGGAAAAATACGTTCATCTATATTACATCGATCTTGTGGGGGTGGCTGCACAAGTGTTGATGCTGGCTATGCTCAACGTGTCGTTTTATCTCGATAAGCTCAAGGATGCTTTATATCTGTGTATGACTCTGTTTGTAACCAATGGAGTTTTCTCATGGATCTCAATTCTATTAGGCCCTGTTTATTATGGCTATGGGTTTGGTCTGTCAATGACCCTAACCACGTTTGTCGGTATCTATTTGCTCTCTAAGGAACTAGACAATATTGAATTTCGGACGTTTATGAAAGAGCGTAAACCGATGGTTTCGGTTTCGGATACGTTATAAACCCTTTAGTGCAGAATGTGCATATCGTGAAGCTTGTCTCAATGTGAAGCAAGCCCATATCCTCGGTACGCCGAGTGGAATATTAAGTGCTTCGATTCGTTGTAACTATTGACGCGCCGGTTGTCTGGCGTGCGCGTCTAGGTAGATTTCATCCCTTATCAATCGGTTGACAACGGAATAGAACAGAAGACGTGCGTAATCTTGTTTTAAATTTGGTTGTGCTGGTTGGGCTGGTACTCAGCTCTTGCACTACCGTGCAAACACAGGTCACTGAGCCGGTTTATGAGCAGGAACGTTGGGTTGTAATTCCTCTGCATAACAAAACGGTATCGTCGTCAGCCGGAGACAATGCTGCCAGGATGCTCGAAACACATCTCCGAGCTCGTGGTATTACAAACATTGATCAGATATCAGGAATTTCAAGCGAAGAAGAGTTAACTCCCGCTCAGCGTCGAAAATATCGGTATGCCGTCCTAGGAGAAGTGAGCCGTTGGCGAAGTGGATCTCCAGTCGAACAAAAGTCTGAATTGGCGTTATCAATGAAGATAGTCGATCTGCCTACTCAAAAGGTGGTGTGGTCTGGGGATATTCAACAAACCAGCAGAGATTCGTTTTCGCGATTAGCCGATTCTGCTTTTAAGTCTCTGGCTGCAAATATTCAGTTAAGACCGGGCATGGCACAAGCCCCTCACAACAATGAGTTCGAAATTGCGACACTGGAAACATCTTCTACATCTCCTGTGGTCAATGCCGCTTTGCCTGTAGCGACCGCGTTGGGCGTAACGAGCAACGAGGTGTCCGAGACGGTGGTAGACCGTGGCAACATTGTGGGTAAGAGCGTTGCACTTTTTTATGGGGCCAAGCCGTCGATCAATGTGTGGTCCCAGTTTGATCGACTTGTGCTTGAACCAGACAATATAGAACCAAAAGAAATTGAAGCGCTGAAGCGCTCTGGTACCGAACTCTTTGCCTACTTAAGCGTCGGTGAGGTGGGTCCGACAAGATCCTACGGTGCTCAAATCGATCCTGCGTGGATTATGGGGAAAAATCCTGCATGGAACAGTTGGGTCATGGATCTATCAGTTCAAGGTTGGGTAGAATTTCTTTTGGAGCAGGTCGATAGGCTCAGCAGCCAGGGTTACGATGGATTGTTCTTGGATACTCTGGATAGTTATCAACTCCATGCTACCACTGCGCAGGCCAGGGAACTTCAGCAGCGTGGTTTAGTAGCGTTTGTCTCGCAAGTTAAGAAGCGCCATTCACACATTCAGCTTATTGCTAACCGGGGTTTTGAAGTCTTACCAAAAATTGGTAACCATCTGGATGCTCTTGCGGCTGAGTCTTTGTATTCGTCCTGGAACAATGAAACCTCTAGTTACAGGCCAGTGTCGAACAATGACAGGCGCTGGCTACTGGATACGTTAAACGCAGCAAAAAATACCTACGGCTTTGACGTAATTGCCATCGACTATGTCGATCCAGGGCATAAAAGTCAGTCTGTCTCCGTTGCAAGAAAAATCGCTGAACATGGGTTCATTCCGTGGGTGAGCAATCCTGCTTTGGATGCAGTGGGTGTTGGTTCTTTGGAAGTCATGCCCAGAGAAGTGTTGCTTTTGTTCGACAGTAAAAACAGTGGCACGCAGGCTGTCAGTGAAGTACATCGGTTTATCGCCACACCGTTAGAATATAAAGGTTATGTGCCGGTATACCATGATGTAGCTACATCGGGATTGCCTGAAAAGTTCGCTGCTGGTGAATTAGCTGGAATTGTTACCTGGGCAAATTCGACATACAGTGTTGAGGGAGTTCGAGAATTTCTATTAATGAGTATGCGTGCCGGTACGCCTGTCGCCATGCTGGGGGTTCCGGGGTTTTCTCTGAATACAGATTTCTCAGAGCAGTTGGGAGTCCATTCTATTACACCGATTGATCTAGAGACTACAGGCGTTGAACAATCCAGTGCCTTAGTGGGTTTTGAACGTTCGCTGCCACCCAGAATTGATCAGTTGGGTATCCATGCTCGCAGTAAATCGGATACCAACACGGTGCATCTTTCTCTTAGTGATAACAACCAAAACCGAGCGGATTTGGTTGTTACAGGGCCCTGGGGTGGGCTTGCACTTTATCCGGCCACGGTAGACGTGGACGTGAACAATGTAGCTTATTGGGTTATTGATCCTTACGAATTCCTTACGCAGGCTCTAAAGCTGCGAACGTTGCCTATGCCCGATGTGACTACAGAAAATGGCAAACGGCTATGGTTTTCGCATATCGATGGTGATGCGCTACCGTCATGGGCTGAGATACCTGGAAAGAAACTCGGCGCAGAAGTAATACAGGAGCAATTTTTAACCCGCTACGACTATCCGCATACAGTATCGGTGGTTGAAGCGGAAATGAAGAATCTGCCTCAATATGCGGATAGACAAGCGCGAATGAAAACCACTATGCGTTCGATTTTTTCAATGCCCAATGTCGAACTGGCCTCCCATTCTTTTAGCCATCCTTATGATTGGCATAAAGTCTCTCGTTGGCCGAAGTCTGGTCAGTACAATCTACCCGTGGAAGGCTATCGCTACAACGTGGATAGAGAGATTGCAGGTTCAGTAGGTTTCATCAATTCCGAACTTGCACCGAAAGACAAAAAAGTGGAGGTGTTTTTATGGAGTGGTGAGGCTGTCGCTACAGAACGTGCACTGGCTGTTACCCAAGAAATTGGCATCGCTAATCTAAACGGTGGGAATACGGTTATTAGTTCACTGACTCCAACGCTGACCACAGTTTCCCCCATGGCATTAACATCAGGGAATTATGTACAAGCCTTGGCTCCTATTATGAATGAGAATGTGTACACCAACAATTGGAAAGGTCCTTTTGATGGTTTTCGTCGTGTGATCGAAACGATGGAGCTCACCGATAAGCCGCGTCGATTGAAACCGATGAACATTTATTACCACTTTTATGCTGGTACCAAAGCCGCCTCTATACAGTCTTTAGAAGAAATATACGATTGGGCTGTTGACGAAGATCCTTTTCCGATTTACGCCAGCGAATACGCAATCAAAGTTCCCGATTTTCGAAGCGCTGGAGTTGCCCGCTATCTAGATGGTAGTTGGAAGCTCAATGGGTTGGGCTCCATACGTTCATTACGTATTTTGGATTCCACTGCTTGGCCTGACCTCGTCAACAGCAAGGGAATCGTAGGTGCTAAGAGGCTGCATGATGGTGTTTATATTCACAGTGACGGATCAGATACGGTGTTGTTTAAGACGCAAAGAACGAAGCCGTGGTCTCCCTATCTCGTAACTGCCAATGCCAAAGTGGAGAACTGGGATAGTTTGGGTTCTACCGTCCGATTTCGCCTGTCAGGCCATCAACCCGTAGTGCTTGAAATTGGTGGCTTGACTGTAGCCGGATGTTCCATTAGCAGTTCCAAGGAAACTGTGCAGGCAATCAGGCTAACGGACAGCACCTACCGCTTTGAGTTCAAATCCAAGGATACTGGCGATGCCGTCCTCAACTGTCCAGCGTGAGAAGTTACTAAGCCCGCTCGCGCTTGCTTTTATAGCAGGACTGTTCGCGGTTGCTTTTTTTGTTCTACTACCATCTAGTCAAACTCTTATTGAGAATGATACTGCAAAGCGTTCTATCACCACTGAAGACGTCGATCAACTAGATATAGCCTATTTAAGAGCTAGGTTGGCGTCCGGAGACTATGACTCGGAGGAAGCTGCGGCTGCTGCCGTTGCGTTGTTTCGGGAAAATAAAATAGATGAAGCCTATTCGGTACTGAGGGCTAATCCTACATTGGACATAAGCAGCACCAGTCGTTTCATTTTAGATCTCGAGATGGCCGCTGCCGAGTCTGTGATGATTGATCAGGAAGGTGCCGATTATGTGAGAAAGGCTAACTTGGGTGGTTTGTTAGAGACCTTACTAGAAAAGCATGAATTGCAGAGTGTTGAGCTGTTGGAGCGCGGATTGGTTCTATCCAAGATGCACGGTGATTCGACTAACACACAGATGTTCTACGAAAAATTGGCTAAAACTAGCCCAGAAAAGGCCTGGTACGTACACTGCGGGGAGTATTTTTCAGCCATACAGCAGGTCGATTTAGCTGCACACTGTTACTCAGAAGCCATTGCATCTTCTGGGAGTTCAGAGCAAAAATTTCAGTTGTCTGTAAGTTTGTTGGACCAGCTTAAGGCAATCGGTGATGAACACAATTTAGAGCTCTTGGTAAAAAATCTTAGTGCTGCGCAGGATTTATCTGCAAAAGAGTTACAGTCGCTGGCAGAGGCATACTTAAGAGTGGAACGGCCTGATGCTGCTGTTGACGCCTATCGTAAGCTTGCGTTGGTAGATCAAGTTAATGCAGGTCAGTGGTATCAGGAAGCCGCTCGATGGGCTGAAGCCTCTGGCCAGCCGGCAGAAGCGGCGCGTCTTTTAAGCCTGATCGATGTTGGCGACACAGAGATCGAGCGCTTTACACACGAAAGAAAAATTCAAGCCCTGTTGATAGCCAGCGGTGATCGAGAAAAAGTTCTAGCCAGATCAGCGAAAACAATTAAGGAAAATCCGGGCAACGTAGATGTACTGAGGCAAGGAGTTGTTGTTGCTCAACAAATGGGGGCATCGGACTCTGTGCATGAATGGAATCAAGCCATACTTGCTCTAAACCCTGATGACATCGAGGCCATCGCACTACAGATCGATCTCGCCATGGCAAAACCCGATTTAGAGGCCGCTTATTTTTGGGCTGAAAAAGCGGTAGCGCTGAATCCGGATAGCATTGAGTACCGTCGACGCTTGGCGCAGCTCTCTGAGTGGACTGGTGACCCAGTTAGCGCTCAGGCCCAGTGGCAGGTTGTGGCAGCCGAGGCGGAAGGTGTTGAGGCGCTGGACCAAGTAACTCGACTAGCAACGATGAATTTACAGCCCGGTTCTGCTGCCGAAGCAAAATTGGCATTGTTGCAGCGTCAACAGTACACCGCTAAGGATATTGAGGACTTGGTGAAACTCTATGAACTTGACGGCCGGCCCGAACTTGCGGTTGCAGCGCTACTAGAACTTGAGAATAAACATGGTGTTGACCCGAATATTCACCGAACGTTAGCAAAATTACACAAAAGACATGCAGACTATGAACAATCGCTGAACGCCTGGACCCAGTATGCAAAGCTTGTGGGTGATACAACCGAGAGTTCACTAAACCGAATTGAACTGCATTGGTTTTTGAATCAACCGGACAAAGCTGCAAATTTGACTGAAGCCCTGATTGGGAGAACATTAGGAAGTACTGCAACAGATGTTCAGGCACTGATCTTGTCGGAAATTGCATGGCGCTATGACAAACCGAAATTGGCACAACTCGTCAAGCCATTAGTAAGAGATGTGGAAAGTAATGTCCAACGCAATAAACAGAGCACCCGCATTGTGCGAACGCTTGATGCTTCTGGTCGACGTGATCAGGCCATCCAGGCTGCTGCAGAATTTTGGCGAGATGATCGATCTGTAGACATGGCTTTGCAAGGATTGGTGCTCGCAATAAAAAGTGGAAATAGCGAATTGGCAGACCCCTTTCTTGATCATGCAGACAACCCTGAATTGTTGAAATTTCCTGAGTATTGGTCTGCAGTAGCCTCGGTGCATTTGCAGAAAGGTGATGAGGCTTCAGCCAAAAGGGCCTATGAAAAGGCGTTAGAACTTAGTCCGAAAAATGCCAACGCATTAAGTGGAATGCTTTGGCTACATATCGCCAGTGGGGATCGGGAAAAAATACAGCAGTTTTTGGACAATCACTATGTATTAGCTAAAACTGAATCGGAACTTTGGGCCCCGTACGCTGTTGGCTATTTGCAGATTGGAGATGCTAAACAAAGTATCTCCTGGTTTGAGCACTCTCTCGATACTATCGATACTGACTACAGCATGTTGTTAACGTACGCCGATGCGCTCGAATTGGGTGGCAGTGCGGAAAAGTCGCTGCTAGTGAGGCGATACGCATTGCAAAGATTACGTCCCATTCTTGCAGAGAGTACGGCGCAGGAGCAGGGAGCACTCGTGCGTCAGTATGGCAGGTTGCTCGCGCGATACGGTGGCGCAACAGAGCAGGAGCAATGGACTAATTATATGCTCCAAAATGATTTTTCTGATGTCGCTTTTGAGCGGTTTTGGCAACAAGACATGGCTATTTCATGGCTAATGAGCACTCAGAGACACGAGCATGCGCAGATCCTAATGTCGCAGTTACACGAGCAACGATTGAAATCACCTGCCTGGCAGCAAGTGGGTATGGCGCTACACAAAAAGGACGCCATGGCTTTAGCGGCGTTACTACAAAGTGGTAATCAAGTGTCAGTGGGAAATCAGATATTGGCCTTAAGGCAACTGGGCAAAGATGAACAAGCCTATATTCTCGCCATGGATGCGATGGAAAATGGACCGACAAGGACGGATCGACAGATAGCACTCGAACAATACGTCTCCATGCGCAGTTTTTATCCTAGCTTCACCTCGGCAACTGTTTCAAATTCGTTGTACAGAGGATTAGGGATTCGCCAATCGGGTGTCAAAATGCGACACACGCTACTAAACAACCAACTCGGTTTTGGCGTGGAAATAGTCAACTCTCAATTCAGTTCGGACAAGTTTTTTCTCTTAAATAATGCGGAACGTAGTGATGTGTCACTATCCCTATTCTTTGGTAATAGGCTGGCACACAGCCGTTTGACCACTGGATACACCTTTTCGGAAGACATCAACTATGGTTATGCCAATGTGGAACATGTTAGGCAAAGCCGTTCTGAAGAAACTCAGCTAAATGTTGAGTTTGCCTACAGTGAACCAGTGGATTCCTCTCCAGAACTACGAATTGCAGCAGTGCAACATCGGGCCACGATAGGCTTGGATCATATGCTGGGGGCGCGCGAATTTATAAAAATTCAGGCCAGTGCGACGGAAATTGCGACGCGAGTTGAACGTAATAAAGTGGCAAGAGGGTTACAGGCCTCTGCGCAATTGGGCCTGAGAGGAAACGTTGGCAGTAATGTGTGGTCTACAGGGATTGTCGCGGGGCGGCGGGTGTTTGATCGGCGCGCAGAATTACCCGAAGAGCTGCGCCTGTCTCAGCGAACCACACTGGATACGGTGTTAGCAAGAGAGGCCACAACGTTAGCCTTGGCTGCGTCTCTGTCGCGCGGTGGGATCAATAATTCCTACCCCCAAACCTCATCACCGCGCTACTACTTTAACGGTAGCGTCGGTCATAGCTGGCCAGATAAATCGTTCGGACTACAAGTTGATGCGGGTGCTGGTATACGAGTATTTGGCTCTGATGAACTCAGTGTTGAATTGAACCATGACCGTCAACAGAGTTCAGATAACAGCTTCGGTGTGGGGTTCACTTCGTTTGGTTTGAACTATCAGTATCACTTTTAATCTCTAGCCTCTGCGCTTATCCGCGTCTGTGCATCGGTCGGTTGATGCTTTGCCTCAGTGTTACTAAAACGCATCTTTTCTTGCCCGGATCTCTCCAAACACTTCTGCATCGCTGTTATCCAGCATTCCAAGTTGCTGTCGAATGGCGTCTGAATCGGGACGAAGGAAGGGGTTTGTGGCCATTTCATCTGCCAGCAAACTGGGCACGGTGGGTTTGTGTTGATCCCGTACTCGCTTAAACTCTTCCGCGCGAACCTGAAGTGCCGAATTTTCTGGGTCAACAGATAGGGCGAAAGCGGCGTTTGCCAAGGTGTATTCGTGGCTGCTGTATACCATCGTATCTGCCGGCAGTGCCAATAGTTTTTGCAGGCTGTGCCACATAGTTTCCGGATCCGACTCAAATAGACGGCCACAGCCCAAAGTAAAAAGCGTATCGCCAGTGAACACCATTTCTTGAGAAGGGATGTAAAAGTTAAGCATGTCTGTGGTGTGTCCGGGTGTGTGGATCACCTGAATTTGATGGTCGCCAAAGTTAAACTGATCGCCATCGGAGAGAGACTGGTCGATGGCCCCAATACTTGAGTAGCTGGGGCCGAGTACCTTTGCTCCTGTGGCGGCTTTGACTTCAGCAACGCCAGCGGTATGGTCTCCATGATGATGGGTAATCCAAATGTCAGAACAAGACCATCCTCTTTCCTTTAAAGCGTTGAGTGTTGCAGCGGCATCTCCTGTATCAATGCAGGCCGTTAAATTGTTTGACGGATCATGCAACAGCACACCGTAGTTGTCTGATCCGTACAAATATATGTGAGTGAGTAAGTCAGACATAGTCGATTACCAGCTACCGATGTTTTCCATTGATTTCCAGGGTTCTTGTACTGGCAGAGCATCTCCTTCCTGCAGCAGTTCAATCGAAATATTGTCAGGGGATTTTACGAATGCCATTCGTCCTTCTCGAGGTGGTCGGTTAATCGTGACCCCAGCGTCCATCAGGGATTGGCACAAATCATAAATGTTGGCCACTTTGTAGGCTAGGTGTCCGAAGTTACGGCCGTAGTCGTACTCTTCCGGATCCCAGTTATAGGTAAGTTCCAGCTCAGGAGCTCTATCGGTGCTTGAACGATCTTCATCCAATGGCGCTGCCAGAAAGATCAACGTAAACCGTCCCTTCTCGTTGTCGACACGACGAACTTCTGTAAGGCCGAGCTTATTGCAGTAAAAGTCTAGCGATTCTTCAACATTCTTCACTCTGACCATTGTGTGCAGGTATCGCATGCGGATTAATCTCCCATAGGTTCGGTCGTGTTGCTCCATCGCCACCGAGGTGCCTGATAGAAACTTCGAGTTTCGATTCTAAACTATTCTTACCGGGATCTGGCACACTGAGCGATATGGGAGTGAAAACTATTTGGGTCGATGCGGACGCCTGTCCGAAAGTAATCAAAGAGATACTGTACAAGGCCGCAAAACGTGTGTCGGTTCAGCTTACTCTGGTCGCTAACCAGCCCCTTCAAGTGCCACGATCACCGTTTATAAAGTCTATTCAAGTGGGCTCCGGATTTGATGTTGCCGACAACTTCATCGTTGAATCGGCCGAAGCTGGCGACATTGTTGTCACGGCTGACATACCCTTGGCGGCCGATGCGGTCGAGAAAGGCTGTTCGGTGATTAACCCGCGTGGAGAGCTCTACACCAAAGAGAACATACGTCAGCGTTTAAATATGCGTGATTTTATGGATTCACTTCGAAGTAGTGGTGTAGACACAGGTGGGCCACCTAGTTTCGATCAGACCGATCGCAGGAATTTTGCCAATCAACTGGATCGACTACTTGCCAAAAGCCATTCCGGCTAATGCGGAAGCAACCTATTTTTTAATCGACTTTTCGTACAGCGCAATCCAATCCTCAACGCTCATTTTTCCTGCCAATGAATCGATGAGTGCATAGGGAATGTCGTCCATCTTTTTGAACCGAATGCAAGATTTACCCATATCTAACTTGGTTTGACAGTGCTTTGGGTATTCGCTTTGAAACCAGCGCATCAGTTGTTTATCCGCATAGATTCCCATGTGATAGAGAGCGACGAAACTTTTTTGCGATGCGAGATTGATAAACGGAAGTGGTTGCTTTGGGTTTACGTGATAGCCGTTGGGATAGAGCGTCTTTGGAACCACATAGCCGAGCATATTACTACCCATGGATTCCTTAAATCCTTTTGGCAAATGTTTACGCAACGAGGATCTGATTTTGCTGACGACTTGGCGACGTTCGACAGGCAAAGAATCCAGATACGCTTTGGGAGTTGAATTCTCAGCAGTCATGGTGCGTTTTCCGGGTCGCAGTGTCTGTGCAAACCGGAAACACTACTGTATGAATTTTTTTTGATCAAGAAGTAATGTAACATGCTGTTTTTATTGAAAATAATGCGATTACCTAACACTGAAATGTGATCTTCATCACAAAAAATAATTTAGATTTCACTTGACTCCTTATCAAAACGGGAAAATAATCCCGTTCTATGAGCAAAGCGATTGAAAGCGGATTAGCCAAAGCCATCAGCACAGTGCTGAAGCCGTTGGTGCGCGTGTTGATTCGCAATGAAGTATCTGTAGCCGCTTTTGAGGAGCTGGCACGGCAGGCCTATGTCGATGTCGCCTACCGTCACTTCGCTATTCCCAAACGCAAAACGACTTATTCGAGAGTGGCCGTGCTAACCGGTTTGAGCCGCAAAGAGGTGGTACGGCTGGCGAAATTAAGAGAGCAACCCGAGCCACCGGTGAAGTCGAATCCGAACCGAGCAGTACGAGTGATCAATGGTTGGTTGCAGGATGCGGAATTTCTGGATGGCCATCGGAAGCCTCGGATATTGCCATTGCAAGGGGAAGTTGGGAGCTTCGCAGCTTTGGTAGCTCGCTACAGCGGTGACATAACGTTGGGTGCGGTGCTGGATGAGCTTGAGCGACTAGGCATCGTAGCTAGACCAGACAAGCTGTCGGTTAGCTTGTTGTCGATGGGATACATACCGGCGGATGATGAGCTGGAAAAGGTTCGAATTATGTCACTTTGTACGGCTGACCTATTGGCCACAGCTGTTCATAACTTGGATCACCGCGATGAGGATGCACGATTCCAACGTCAAATCAGCTTTCACAATATCTCGGATGAAGTTGCGTCCGAATTTAAACAGTTAACTAACGATAGATCCACAGAGCTTCTGCAAGAGCTCAATCAGTTTCTCTCCAGTCGAAAAACGCTTAGCACCGAATCTGGTGTGGCGAATAATCGAGTGGGTTTGGGAATTTACTACATTGAAAATGAGTTTCACACTGAGGAAAATGATGATGCCTAGGATGTTAAATATGCGCGGTGCAAACACGGGGACAAGAAGATTGTTGCATCTTGTGCTTATTTTCTTTCTGGCGGTCACCTCTGTAAGTTGCGGTGGCGGTGGTGGTGACGAAGGTGGAATCATCGGTACCGGGGTCACGTTGAACGGAACGCACTCAAGCCGCCTAGCTCTCGCCAGCAATCAGATGTCAGTAAAAGCCAAGTCTGGTGAAGTAAGCGTCGCAGAAATTGGTTCGAACGGACTCTTTGAAGCGACCTCAGTTGAGGGGCAGAGCCCGTATCTGATGCGAGTGGATCAGGGTAACTCGACATTCATGTATGCGATTGCACATACTGCTGATGAAGATGCGACTAGGCAGAATATTCATAGCTATAGCGATGTAGCCATCCGCAACTGGTTTGCAGCTAATGGGCTTAATATCGATTCTGTATTTTCGTCTGCAGGTGCCATAGCCGAATTGCCGACTCTTGCAGAAATGAACGCGATTAATGCCAGGATCGGCAATATTATCGAAGATGTACTCCAAAGCTATGAACTGGCTGGCACTGATTTGGCTCGAGCCAATTATGCTGCGAATAACACTGGTATCGATTTGTTTTTGAAACAAAACCCCGTACTCATTCAAGACGGTACTATTAAAATCATAGTTATCGATCCGGAGACTAATACCCAAACGGAAGCGGCATCTGGAGTTCCATTGAATACGGATCTCTCAGCGGAAGACACGCAGGTGCCTTCGGCGCCAGGTTCGGTTCGCGCTTTGCCTTCTGCATTGGATGAGATTGTGGTGGTTTGGGATGCGTCGATTGATAACATTGGTGTTTCTCGCTACCAGGTGTTTCGGGATGGACAATTAGTTGAAACTACTCCTTACCCGGTGTTTTTAGATTCGCCGTTGCAGCCCGACACCAGTTATACATATTCAATTGTGGCTGTTGACGCAGCGGACAATGAATCCGCAGCGTCTCCAGCGGTGATGGCAGAAACCTTAGGATCTGTGGATAGCGAAGCGCCGCCTGCACCAACAGGTATAACGTTAATTCCTAGCGTTAATAGTGTTGCTATCAGTTGGTTACAAACCGAGATCGGCGACGTGGCAGGTTTTGAGGTGTTCAGAACTGATTCTGAAGGAACCTCTGCCATTGCAAAGGTGACGTCTAATTTTATGACCGATGCCGGAGTCATGAGCGGTACTGAATACTGCTATCAGGTTATATCCTCTGATGCTGCGGGCAATGAATCTTCTTTAAGTCCAGTCAGCTGTGTATTGACACTAGGTGATACTGTGGTGACTGACACAGATACCGATACAGAAACTCCGCCTGATACAAGCACTGGAGATCTAACTGCTCCCTTGGTCGATGTCAGTGGTGTGAGCTGTGAAGGTAGCCTGGATTTTAGTGCCGTCAGTGATGCGGTAACGGTGCCTAGCGGCTGCTATGAAACGGGTAGTTTGACGGTTCAAGCCGGTGGAAGCTTAACGCTATCTCCCGGTGTGATTTTAAAATTTACATCCAACAGCCGATTGAATGTCAGTAGCGGTGGTTCTCTAAATGCCAATGGAACCGCCGAGGCGCCTATCGTTTTGACAGGTGTGGAAGCTACAAACGGCTACTGGGATGGCTTGTTTTTTCTCAATTCCAATAGCATTAACAATGTCCTAGATCATGTGTTGATTGAATATGCCGGTGACACACAAGCTCGATTTGGCGCACTGAGTGTCGTTTCTAATTCGAGTAATGTCAGCCGTGTGTCAATCTCTAATTCAACAGTGCGGCACAGTCTAGATTTGGGCTTTGCTATTGAGCAGTACTCCGTCATTGAGAATTTCTCGCGCAATATCTTTACTAACAATGGCCGGCCCGGTGAATTACATGTGAATGTTATAGGCGTATTGGATAGTGAGGGAATCTATAGTGGCAATGAGCAGGATGCCATCTCTGTTACCTCTGGAACCCTATCTGACGACGCCACCTGGCAAAAATTGGATGTCCCGTATCGATCGGAAGGATTGAGTGTGACTGCCAATTGGGCTTTGGAACCGGGAGTGCGAATTGAGTTTTCTGCTAATCGGGGCGTGACCATTGGGCAGGATGGTTCGCTGAATGCAGTGGGTGATGTAAACAATCCAATTGTGTTCACAGGTGCCGAATCCACACCCGGATACTGGCATGGCATTCGATTCTCGTATTCAAATTCAAACCTTAATGAATTAGTCCACACAGTAATTGAATACGGTGGCTCTCAATCTTCATTTGGGGGCAATTTGTACCTTCAGGCCAATAGCTCGCTACCAGCTAGAGTCGCGGTGAATTTTGTAACGCTGAGTCATAGTCTTAACTACGGGTTTGTTTTCGAGCGCTACAGTGTGTTAACAACGTTTGAAAATGTCACGAGTTTTGCCAACAATTGGACTGCAGAGGTTCACCCCACTATGGCCAGCTCGATAGGTGCGGGTTCAATGTTTAGTGGCAATTCATTTGATCAAATCATGGTTACCTCCGGTAGTATTGACGCGGACTCTTTATGGCTGACACATGATGTCCCTTATTTCATCGAGAGCTTGAACGTTGATGATGATCTAACACTCTCTCCTGGCACCACTATTATTGTGGAGAGTGGTGAAGAAATCTTGGTGACTTCGGATGGTTCGCTGAATGCGGTAGGCACAGCCAGTCAGCCCATTACCTTTACTGGCGAGCAGGCGAGCCCAGGTGATTGGGATGGGATTCGATTCTCATATTCTGGAAATACCCGCAATGTGCTTAGTCATACGATCGTGGAGTATGGTGGGTTAAGCGGTCAGCCATCGACGGCTGGAAATATTGAGGCCCTATGCAATAGCAGCTCACCCACTGTTTTGTCCATCGATAATACTATGTCAAACTTTAGCGGCGGCTGGGGGCTGTATGCTGATGATGAAGACTGTCAAATTACGGTAGGTAGTAATGTCAGCTTCACCGGTAATTCTGAAGGAGGGTATAACGTAGCTCCGTAATTTGTGCTCAAGGCAAAAGCAGGGACGGTAGGTGGAATCACTTACCGTCCTTTTTTTTGTCTGTCAGTTTCCGATGGTCGTTGGTTGCGGTTGAATTGATTGGCTGGAGGGGGCAATAATGGCCCCCATTGCATAACCCACACAATCTGGAATTCAGCATGACGACTCTCGACACCGATACCTCTGTGACACTGAATGTAATTGGTAGCACACATCTTCGCGTTCCCGCCGTGTGTTTTGGTACGTCTGCGATTGGCAGCATGCCGGCTACGTACGGCTATCCAGTGACCGAACCGCAAGCGGTGGAAACACTAATGGGGGTTCTAGGCAGCACAGCACCGTTTTTGGATACATCGCGAAATTATGGAGATGGCAAGAGTGAAGCCCGAATTGGCTTAGCCTTAAAGGAACTGGGTGGATTACCTAAGGGTGCCGTGATTTCGACAAAACTGGATAGGGATATGGCAACGGGCCGATTTGATGCTGGTCGTGCTCGTCAATCATTAGAGGAAAGCCTTGCTGCGATGGGAATTGAGCGAGTACAGCTTCTGTTTTTGCACGACCCTGAGCATTCAGCATCGCTCGATGAGATTGTAAACTCTGGTGGTGCGATGGATGAGTTGATCAAGATGAAAGAAGAAGGTTTAGCCACGGCGATAGGGTTAGCTGCCGGTGATGTCGAGATGATGTTACCTGTACTCAAAGATTTTGAGTTAGACGCGGTGATCACTCACAACCGCTACACGCTGTTGAATCGTAATGCTCAACCGTTGCTTGATTTAGCTGCTGAGAAAAACTTAGCCGTTCTCAATGCAGCGCCCTACGGCAGTGGTGTTTTGGTGCAAGGCTCATCTGCCTGTCCACGCTACGCCTACCAACAGGCAGATGAACAGCTACTCGAACGAGTGCGGGCCATTGAAGTGATTGCCGACAAATACAAAGTACCGCTCGGCGCGATCGCGTTACAGTTTTCGATGCGCCATCCTGTGATTGCCTCCACGATTTGTGGTATCACTAAACGGGAACGAATAGCCCAAACCATTGAATGGTCATCACTGGAGCTACCCGAGTCTTTGTGGAGCGATATTGAGAAGTTGCCTTTTGGAATGAGTAATCCGGAAGCGAATCGAGCTTACAGTCACGGATAGTGGTTAATCAGCTTTCATTTGCTCGATGAGTGACTCACGAGTAAGAGGCAATCTACTTGGGCGAAATCCGAGTAGTGAACGGACGGCGTTCAGTACAGCTGCTCCGACCGGTGCCTGTGCCGCCTCACCGCAACCCAGTGGCTGCGCTGCTGTGCTAGACAGGATCTGGGTATCAACGGAAGGCACTTGGCCAAACCTTAGGATGGAATAATCCTCCCATCCTGAGACCCCTATACGACTATCGACAAGCTCAACTTGCTCTAATAGCATCCAGCTCACGGCTTGAATAGCGCCTCCTTCCAGTTGTGCTCGCACACCCTCATGGTCAATGACTTCTCCAACATCGGCGGCTATCCAAATACTTTTAACTAGGATGTCTTCGTCTATAGACAATTGAACTATGCAAGCACAATACGCAGCGGAGTTTTTATATCGTGAATAGGCTAAACCAAATCCTGGTTTAATGCCGTCCCACTCAGATTGTAGAACTACACTGTCGATAACAGCCTTTGATCTGGGATCCTTTAAGTGTTTCAATCTGTAGGTGATAGGATCGCAATGAGTTGTCAGTGCGCATTCATCCATCAGAGATTCAATGGCCAGCACATTGGTGAACGCGCCCAGGCTTCGAAGCGAAGATGCACGGTAGGGAAGTTGAGTTATTTTCTTGTGCGTCAGCTCAAAATCAGGAATAGTGTACTCGGGAATGGCGTTGCGAGTAGATCCCCCGGACGGCAATGGAACATCGCTAAATACGAAAGGCATGTGAGTGTCTTTTGAAACGTTCTCGGACAAAAGAGCTTCAGCATGGGCATTGGGATTGTCTCTGCCTTTTGGCCTTGAACTGTGAGGTGGGCTGGTAACACCGATTTGGACTTTGTTGAGGTTTCCGTTGAGATCTATCCAGGCTGTTGCACTGGACCTCATGGCTGGGCCTAGGGTGCCGTGTTGGCACTCGTTTAAGCGGCTATAGAAAAGGCGAACGGGTGTATTTGGACATTCTTTAGCTAGTAGGGCTGCATTAATGGCGGCATCGTCGGCAGCGTTGTGCCCATAGCAACCAGAGCCAGGTTTGTGAATAACACGGATATTGTTTTCCTCCATGTGGAGCACTTTTGATAGAGCGCCTTTCAGAAAAAACACCCCCTGGCTGTGTGTCCAAACCTTAAGCTTATTGTTGTAAAAATGTGCCAGCGCGCAGCTGGGACCGATGGAAGCATGTAACAGGCAGGGACGTGCAACGGATACACTAATCGGACGTTCAACGAGACTTTGTGCGTCAGTCGCTTTGTCAGGGGATTGACTAAGAACACTCAATTCCTCTGAAGGTAATTGATCCAATGCATCTATTTGATCCCCGCTGATGTTGGTATCTTGAGGCCAATGCCATAGATCATGGGCGGCGTTGTCAAGTTTATTCACCGTACGAACTACATCCCACTCGTTGTTAGAAACTACCGCAATGAACCGATTGATCACGACGAGCTTTACTTGACCTGGTAGATACCGCTCTAGTTCCTGTGTAGAAACTGACAACTGTGCATGTGGGTGTGGGGGTAGAAACACACGGCTGTGCAACATATTCGCGAATTCAAGATCATGAATGAATTGATTGCCAGTCAGAATATTCTTCAAGTCCGTGTCCAGAGGCGAATCTAAGTCATCGTTGTTCAATGATGGTTTTCTGCTTGCATCAGTTGGGGTTATAGGAACAGACAAATTCACTTCGGCTGCTAGCGACCCGTAGCTGTATTTGGTGAGTTGATCGTTGTGAAAGAATTTGCCGTCTCTGACACTTATCGCACACGGTTCACATGAGAGTAAGACGGCCAATTCGTGTATGCATAGATCTTGGGCGGTGGTCGCGGCTGCTCGAATCGACATTCCACCAACGCTGATCGACAAGCTACCTGCGGTGTAGCCTTCGTTGGGGCTGTATTCAGTATCTCCTGAAATTAATTGAATTTGACTTGAGCTGACCGACAACGCTTGTGTGGCTATGCGAACAAGTGCTCTAGAAATACCTTGTCCTAGTTCGACTCTACCGGTGTAGATAGTGATGGTGTCATCAGAGTTAATTTTTAGCCAGTCGGATACCAATGGATAGGCTTCCAGTGGCTCGATGCGCGCTGTTGTGTTGGACGTACTCAAGATCGTTGGGACAAAGCTTCTACGAGAGCATCGAGAATTCTCGGATGAGCACCACATCGACAAAAATTGTCATCCAGAGCTGCGGCGATCTCAGCACGGTCATAGGGCGTTTCTGATTCATACAGTGCGGTGGCGTGCATAACGATGCCGGCAATGCAATACCCACATTGCCAAGCCCTGTGCTTGGAGATTGCCTTTACTATTGGATGGGTTTTCTGTTCTAGTAAGGATTCTACAGTTCGTATTTTTTTACCCTGAACTTCTGACAAGGGAGTGTCGCATGAACGGGTCAAACGATCATCTACGAGCACCATACAAGCACCACAGTGACCCTCTCCACAGCCAAAGCGTGTGCCTTTCAGATTTAATTCGTTTCTTAAGACATACAGTAACGGTGTTTGCTCTTGGGCGTGGCTAGTACGGCATTGTTCATTAACGGTAAGTTTCATTGAGCTATCCGAGCATCGGATTTGGTGATTACTTAGTTTCTTTTGCCGACGTAGAATAAATCTGTGTTGGCTTTAGAAATTGTCGTGGACTTCACTAAACACTCTAGCAGAATTTATTTCAAGGCTGAAGCAATCTACTGCTTGAGTAGTGAATTCAACCCATCCAGAAGGGAGGAGGCCGATACTGGCTTGTTAAGCACTGGCAGATTGCAGCTGTCAAGCATTGAGAGCACTTCTTTTGCCGTATCGCCGGTCATAATCATGGCGGGTACGTCCGCAAAGCCAGGACGATTTTGAATTTCTCTAACTAGCTCAACCCCATTGAGTTCGCCAGCTAATCGAAAATCTGAGAGTATGAAATCAAGCGGGGTATCTAGTTGATCGAGTTGCTCCATGGCACGCTCGCTCGATTGGGCGAGCAGCAGGTTAACATCGTGTTGAGCCAATACCGCCGCAACTGCGTTTAAACCCATAAGATCATCGTCAATGACCAAGGCCGTTGTGTTTTGCAGCGCTTCGGGTTTCTGGCTGTGGGTTGCATTCTCAAGGGTTACTTGATGTGGCACTTCTGGTACTGTGAATCTAAATACACTGCCTCGTCCGGGTGTGGATGACAGTTCAATTCTGGTATCTAACAACTCAGCTATTCTTTGGCAGATCGCCAGGCCCAAACCGAGGCCAGAATCTGACGAGTTTTTCGAACCTTCGATTTGATAAAACTCACTGAATATTGAATCGATCTGATCTTGATGGATGCCCATGCCGGTATCCCAAATTTCAACCATGATTTGGCCTTTCCTGCGACGAAAGCCGAGTAAGATCCCTC
This sequence comes from Gammaproteobacteria bacterium, assembly GCA_019634245.1. Next base: position 4,117 of record JAHQVR010000233.1, on the reverse strand, counting down.
CATTGTCTGTGTATCGTATGGCGTTAGACAAAAGATTACCAATCAATCTCAAGATCAGAGTGTGATCGGTGCGGATACTTGCATCAATAGTGTGAATTCTAAGAGCCAAATTCTTTTCGGCGGCTACCGAGGAATACTCTGAATAAATTTGTGCAGCGATGGTTCTCAATTTCACCGTGCTAAGTTCAGCCTTGAGTGCGCCGGCATCCAGTTGGGAAAGATCCAGCAATGAGGCCAATAAACTGTTGAGGTTGCCTACCGTGTGATCGAGTTGTTGATAAAGATTTTTTCCTCGCTCACTGACCAGTTCATCTTTCAGAGAATAACTGATTAGAGACAATGCATGTACGGGTTGGCGTAGGTCATGATTGGCCGATGCAAGAAATTGTGTTTTAGCTCGACTGGCGGTTTCGGCTCTATCTTTCTCGCCTTCGAGGCGCTCTATAAGTTCCACATTCTGAAACCTAAGATTGATGACATCGTATCCAGCCTGTCGTGTTTTTCTTGCCACTCCGATCAAAATGAAGAGATACAAAAACAAAGCGATACCTAGAGTGATCTGTGCTGTATCGCCTTGAAAGATGAGGCGTGTACACGTCAGTGACACCGCTGGGATTGCAAAGCACAAATACCCTGGCATCCAATAAGAGGAGATGATACTGGCACCTGCGGCTGTGCCCACGATCAAAACGATCAAAAAAATTTGCTCACTGGAAGAGTTTGGAACGTTATAGAGAAAAGCTGCTAGCCCCCAAAGTAGGCCAGAGATCAGCGAGGTCACGGTGAAATAGTGTCCCCAGATATACGGATTGGCATCCTTTGGGCGCTTGCGATAGGCCACGGTGAGTAAAATACGTGCGAGGTAGACCATAGTGGAACAGGCGCACCAAAGCACACTGTTGATGGTGTCGACCTTGCCCCAAAACAGTGCCACTATAATTACCGGGAAAATTATTTGAATGCGGCTGACGTCAACTAAATTGGCGTATACGAAGTTTACTGCTTGCTCGGCTGTGGCTCTGTCCTGACTATTATGTTGTTTCACGCCTGTACCGCTAAACCCTTTTCTTCAGTTATACCCGTGTGTCATTATCATGCAACCAATCATAGGTATGGTTTGGAATAGGCTTGGCTTTTTCAGTCAAAAATCTAAGCCTTTAGGTTATTATTGAGTACGGACCGCGTCGGTGCGAGTGGAGGTAGAGGCACCATGGATATATTGGTGGTAGACGATCATGCGATGTTCGCTGAAAGTCTCAAGCTATTGTTGGGAGTGGAACACAACATACAAACCGTGGGCGATGGCAGCTCGGCTATCGAATGCTTGTCTGGCAAACTCCCCGACATTATTCTTCTCGACCATGGTCTGCCCGATGCCGACGGACTGACACTGTTGCGAGTCATCCAAGCGATGCCTAAGCCACCACCTGTTTTGGTGTTATCCGCAACTGGAGACCAATCGATTATCAACTCGGCGAGAGCGTTGGGAGCCAAGGGTTATGTGCATAAATCTATGCATCCACGAGAGCTTCTTAACGCAATAAGGATTGTTGAAAATGGTGGCACCACCTGGTCTGAGCTGACCATACCGGCAGATTCTGTCGACCCTTCTGATGCTAAATACAATCAGAAAGTTGCGGAAAAACTGGGGCTAACCGAACGCCAAATGGACGTACTCATTGAGTTGTGTCAGGGGCTGTCTAATAAAATGATTGCGCGGGAGCTGGGGATCGCTGAATCGACGGTAAAATCCCACATGAAAACTTTGTTCAGTGTACTGGGTGTTAGTAATCGAGTAGCTTGCACCAATAAAGCAAGCGAGCTTGGTTTGTTTTTAAGATAACTTTATTGACTTCCCACAAACACCGGAAAAGCGGTGTTTATGCCACCTCGATTGGTTGTATATCCCTGTATCGCGAAGCCGTGCCCGGAAGGGCCCTGCCAGGGTTGGGCTTTTGGGTTGCTGCTGTTGTTATACGCGTTGATGACTGCATCAATGACGTCTTGCTGGGAAAAATGATCAGGGAAAAAAGAGGAAAATTTCTCTTTCCATTGGTCACCATCTCGAACAGCAATGGTCGCGGTGTAAATGCCCAAGCTATTGGGTTGGTCGCGCACTGAAAGTAGCTTGGCTGTAGCTGGATCGTTTCCCCCCGGTCGTGAATGAAATCCAGTCGGTTTACCCTTTCTGTTGATTTCCCCAGCAAACACATGTTTAAGATTGATTTCCGGATTTGTGCTGGACCAATGGGGCAACCCACTGACATCGATCGCAGCAGAACTGTCGGATTTAGAGCCTGATGAACCGGATTGCTGACTGGAGGTTAGCGAAGTGCCTGAGCCGCCATTAGCCAGTTGCTCGAGATCAATGCCGAACTTATCCAGATTAACGCCCAGTGCAACTAGAATCAGTGCAACGATAGGGATGTAGCGTTTGTATTGTTTCACTGCAAAAACTCCAGCTCCAAAGTGGTGGTCCTGTGGCCCATAGGGGAAAATTTTACACTAGGACTTCCCGCTCCCTGGTGAAAGGCCTTTCTTTTGTCGGTAAACGCGATTGTGATTCAATAGGCAAAATAGTACCTGTAAGGGTTTTAACCCAGACCCTCGATCAGTGAAATAGGCTTTTGTAAATACAGCCGAAATGCGGCCCAACCGACTGATTTTGAAGTCGTTTGAACGGTAATATTACCAGTTGGTTTTAAGGTTCAATTCAGGTCGGTTTACACCTCAGAATGGGGTTGGTATAAGGGTTTACCTGTTTGGGAGTCAATAATGTTGGGAAAAAGCAACAAGTCCATGGCTGGCTTGATGGCCTTGTGCCTGACGGTAGCCCAATGCCTGCTGTTTTACCCCACAGCTGTATTGTCTCAGGCACAGGAATACGATTATGAGCCACCCCTGATAGAACCGGAGGTTGTCGAAGAGGCGGATGCGGACTATCGGCAAACCTTCATCGCCTCCGTCGTTGATGATGTTGAATTGGGCTATGTGACATTGTTTTACCGGTTTGTTGGAGAGGTGGCCTATCAGCGCATTAACATGGTCCAGGTTTCTCGGTCCTCATCCTACATTGCCCATATACCCACAGATCCAGAATTGGGATTGGATGTGGAGTACTACATTGAGGCTTCTGACACCAGTGGCAACCGGACACTACATGGGTACGCCTTCAGCCCGAAGGTGCGTCTGGTGATCGACCCAGAGAATCGAGTCACGGCGAGCCCGGTGGCCACAGAGGCAGGGGACGATAGCGGTGGCAACAAGACCGTTTGGTATGTGATAGGCGGGGCGGTTTTGCTCGGTTTGATCGCTGGCTTGGCTGGTGGCAGTTCGGACGGTGGTAGTGATAACTGTGTTGACGGCACATGCGATATCACGATTACCCTTGATCAGCTCAGCACGAACTAGCATGAACGGAGTTATGAACACACTATCGAAGCTTCTGTTATTTGCCTCAGCGTGGTTAGTCTTAACAAGCTGCGATTCTGGTGTACCTTCCAGCGATTCGGGCTCCAATAATCTGACATTGGGCACTCCACTGTTCCTTAGTGTCAAAGCTGTGGATGAGGAGCAATTAACACCTGAACTTCAGGTGAATGGATCCCCCATCGCGTTAACGGCGCTAGGTGGTGGTCAATATGCGGGTACAGTACAGGTTCCAGAAGGCAGTGATGTCACGATAGAAATCAGCTGGACAGAAATGTACGAAGGCACGACGCCCCTCATGCTAGCCAGATTCACTCAAACGATTAATGGGATAAATCAGAATCTGGGTATTCGAATACGCGATGAGGACTATGATAAGTCACTGGATGAGGACAGCGACGGCATTAGTAATCTGCAAGAGCGCATTGACGATACTGATCCATTCGATCAGTTCGATCCAGCAGATGGTGGCATTCGAGTTAATGTGCCTTATATCGATCCAGAAATTGCTCCAGTTATCGATGGTTCATGGGAGACGGTTTGGAACCGCGCTACATTTCTGGATAGGAACGATGAAACTCTGTTTATCGACAATCTAATGATAAACCAAGGCGCGATACGAGAAGACGGGGACACAGAATATCGATGGGGTGCGATGCACGACGGTGTCAATCTGTATCTGTGGGTG
>JAHQVR010000232.1 GCA_019634245.1 Gammaproteobacteria bacterium | reverse complement strand
GTTGGCACGCACGCCACTCACATCGCCGTGGGCATGGGAGCGGATGTCTGGATTATCGACAGAAACCCAGATGTGCTGGAGAGGCATTGGCAACAGTTTGGCACCAGTACGAATTCTGTGTTCTCAACTCGAGATTCGTTGGAGAAGCATGTTTTAGAGGCCGATCTGGTGATTGGAGGGGTGTTGATCCCTGGGGCTGCCGCTCCTAAACTTATCACCGCTGATATGGTGAGCCGCATGAAACCTGGTTCCGTTATAGTAGATGTCGCGATAGATCAAGGTGGTTGCTGCGAGACGTCTAAGCCGACAACGCATGCTGAACCAACCTATGTGGTTGATGATGTAGTCCATTATTGCGTAGCTAACATGCCTGGCGGTGTGCCAAAAACATCAACTTTTGCTCTGAACAACGTAACATTACCGCATGTATTGACCCTGGCTTCGAAGGGTTACAAGCAAGCATTACAGGATGATGTGCATCTGCGTAACGGTCTCAACGTTCACTCGGGTCACATTACATCCAAAGAAGTCGCAGACGCGCTCAAGCTGGATTACAAGCCGGCGACAGAACTTCTGTAAATTGATTTTTTATTTTTTTAAGTGGCGGTTGCGCCCAATCCGAGGATAATTGAAATGGCTCGTATGACACCGAGTGAAGCTTTTGTAGAGACATTGGTTGCTAACGGCGTAACCGATATATTTGGCATTATGGGCTCAGCCTTCATGGATGCAATGGATATATTTGCGCCTGCGGGCATTCGTTTGATACCCGTTGTGCACGAGCAGGGCGCGGCGCATATGGCAGACGGTTATTCTCGAGCCACTGGTCGTCACGGTGTTGTCATTGGCCAAAACGGCCCCGGAATCAGTAACTGCGTAACGGCTGTTGCAGCCGCGTATTGGGCACACAGTCCACTGGTTATGATCACGCCAGAGACGGGCACCATGGGCATGGGCTTGGGTGGTTTCCAGGAGGCCAATCAATTGCCGATGTTCCAGGAGTTCGTAAAGTATCAGGGTCACGTTAACAACCCCAATCGCATGGCTGAATTCACAGGCCGATGCTTTGATCGTGCAATATCGGAAATCGGTCCTACCCAGCTCAACATTCCGCGTGATTACTTTTATGGCGATATTGATGTTGAGATTCCAAAGCCAATGCGTCTTGATCGTGGACCGGGTGGCGAAGCGGCACTAGCCGAGGCTGTCGAGCTACTCGCCTCTGCCAAGTTCCCGGTTATTTTGTCTGGTGGTGGTGTTGTTATGGCTGATGCCGTGCAAGATTGCGTAGCCTTTGCCGAGCGCTTGGGTGCACCGGTTGTCAATAGCTATCTGCACAACGACTCGTTCCCGGCAAGTCACCCGTTATGGGCGGGCCCATTGGGTTATCAAGGCTCCAAGGCCGCGATGAAATTGATCGAACAAGCAGACGTTGTTGTTGCACTCGGCTCTCGTCTCGGGCCCTTTGGTACCTTGCCGCAGCACGGCATGGACTATTGGCCGAAGAACGCAAAAATTATTCAGATTGATGCTGATCACAAGATGCTGGGGCTTGTGAAGAAGATTTCCGTGGGTCTATGTGGTGATGCAGGTGCCGCCGCCCGAGCACTTACTGCACGCTTAGGTGAGAAGACACTGGCTTGCGATGCAACACGTGATGCACGTGCTAAAACCATTGCTGCAGAGAAAGATGCCTGGGAAGCAGAACTGACTGCATGGGTACATGAGACGGATGATTTTAGCCAGGACATGATCGCAGAGGCTGAGAAAGAAGACGGCAATTGGTTATCGCCTCGTCAGGTATTACGCGAGCTTGAAAACGCCATGCCAGCGCGCGCCATGGTTTCAACTGATATCGGTAATATCAACTCTGTGGCCAACAGCTACTTGCGATTTGAAGAGCCACGCAGTTTCTTTGCGCCGATGAGCTTTGGTAATTGTGGTTACGCATTGCCCACCATGATCGGTGCTAAGTGTGCTGCGCCTGATCGACCAGCAATTGCCTATGCCGGTGATGGTGCATGGGCCATGAGCATGACGGAGATCATGACATCGGTACGCCACGATATTCCGGTAACCGCAGTGGTTTATCACAATCGTCAATGGGGTGCGGAAAAGAAAAACCAGGTCGATTTTTATGGTCGTCGATTTGTCGCTGGAGAGCTGGATAGCCCAAGCTTTGCAGAGATTGGTCGGTCCATGGGAGCAGAGGGTATCACTGTCGACAAGCTTGAAGATGTCGGTCCTGCGCTTACAAAGGCAGTCGATGCGCAAATGAACGATCGTAAGACTACGGTAATTGAAGTGATGTGTAACCGCGAGTTAGGTGACCCCTTCCGTCGTGATGCTTTGTCAAAGCCTGTCAGGCACCTAGCTAAGTACAAAGACTACGTATAAGATAAGTCTCCTTTAAAGGAGACTAAATATGACAACAGTTGCGTTTTTAGGTTTAGGCGTTATGGGATACCCGATGGCCGGGTATCTCGCCAAAAACGGCCACGACGTGCGGGTCTACAATCGCACATTTGCCAAGGCTGAAAAATGGGTATCCGAGTATGGGGGTACCGCCTGCAAAACCCCGGCCGAGGCGGCTACAGGCGCAACTGTTGTTATGGCCTGTGTCGGTAACGATAACGACATCAATCAAGTCTGTACTGGCGAAGACGGAGCCTTCGGAGCAATGCAATCGGGCTCGGTGTTCGTTGATCACACCACGGCCTCTGCGAAAATTGCACGCGAACTCTATGCTACGGCCAAAGAGGCTGGATTCAGTTTTATTGATGCACCTGTATCAGGCGGGCAGGCGGGCGCCGAAAACGGTGCACTGACGGTTATGGTGGGTGGTGATCAATCTGCTTATGATCAAGCAGAGCCCTTCATTCAACATTTTAGTAAATCAGTCAGGCTGCTTGGCGATAGCGGGGCAGGTCAGCTTACCAAGATGGTTAATCAAATTTGTATTGCCGGTTTGGTGCAGGGCCTGGCCGAAGGTATCCACTTTGCCGAATGCGCAGGATTGGATGTCGAAGCTGTTATTGATGTTATATCCAAGGGTGCCGCGCAATCGTGGCAGATGGAGAACAGATACGAGACCATGATGCAACGCAAGTTCGATTATGGTTTTGCTGTCGATTGGATGCGTAAAGATTTAGGTATTGTGCTCGACGAGGCTGGTAGCAACAAAGCCAGTCTGCCAGTAACGGCCCTGGTCGATCAATTTTACAGCGATGTACAATCGATGGGCGGTAGTCGTTGGGACACCAGCAGCTTACTTGCAAGGCTCCCATCCAAAGGCCGAGATAACACATAGTGTGACCAAGTTAACAAAGTGTGCGTGGCTTACCGCTTAGTCACCACGCTTTGGCTCCGTGACAAACCGAATTTCCAATTCGATACAGATTTCTGCTCATTCAGACGCAAAATTAGCCGCTAGATAGGTATGAATATAAGTACCTATTTAGCGGCCGCTGTGGTGTTGATGGCCTCCACCATCACTTTTGTATCGCAAGCCCAAACCAGTGATACCGAAAATTGGCAATTGCTGAGCAGCAGTGATGGCAGTGCGCCTATGGCCAGGCACGAATCAGGTTTAGCGCATGTTAACGGCCAACTGTATTTAATGGGCGGGCGCGGTAGTCGTAATGTTGATCGCTACGACCCCGATACCCGAACATGGCAATCGCTTGACCCAATGCCGTTGGAGATGCACCATTTTCAGCCGGTGGTTATCGGCACTCGGATCTACATTATCGGTGCATTCACCTGTTGTTATCCTGACGAAGACATCATCAGCGATATCTATGTCTATAACACGGTTACTGATACCTGGGATATTCACGGTGAGATGCCGGAGGATCGTGCGCGTGGCAGTGCAGCGGCGGTTTTGCATAAAGGCAAGATTTATCTTTTGGGCGGTAATACCCAGGGCCACAATGGTGGAGCGGTAGCCTGGTTTGATGAATACGACCCGCAAACCGATCAGTGGACGCAGCTTGATGATGCGCCCAACGCACGTGATCACTCCATGGCCGCCATCGCCTACGGCAGATTGGTCGCGAGTGCCGGGCGGCAAACCAGCCAGCCCAATCCGTTTGCCAATACGGTTTTGGCAACTGATGTTTATGACTTTAGCAGTAACACCTGGGTAACGACAACGGACATACCATCAGCCAGAGCGGGTGCGCTAAGCGTTGCTCATGGCGCTGAGGTGATTGTTGCAGGCGGCGAGGTGTATCCAAACACGGATGCATTGGCGACGGTTGAAGCCTTTAATGTTTTGTCATCGCAATGGCGAACCTTGCAAGATATGAATATTGGCCGGCACAGTGGTGGCGGTGCATTAATGAACGAGCAAATGCATGTGGTGGCCGGCAGTATGCAAATAGGGGGCGCCCCTGAAACCGATACGCACGAAGTATTGCAATTAAGTGCCTCCACTTCTGATGTCGATGATGATGGATTGGATGACATTGATGAGACAGAAGTCTATTTGACTGATCCATTGGACGGAGATACTGACGATGACGGACTGCTTGATGGAGCAGAGATCATTCTCGGCAGTGATCCATTGCTGGTGGATTCTGACGGGGATACGCTGAGTGATGGTGACGAAGTTAATCTGCACGGCACCGATCCGCAGTCACAGGATACTGATGGTGATGACTTGAACGATGCTAATGAAATTCAAGATCGTCTTACCGATCCATTGCTAAGCGATACTGACGAGGATGGTTTGGCTGATGGTGCTGAGATCGCTGCCATGACTGACCCGCTGGATTCGGACTCAGATGATGATGAGCTCAGTGACGGTGAAGAAGTGAACATGCATCTTAGTGATCCACTCGTGCAAGACACTGATGAGGACGAATTACCTGACGGTATTGAGGTTCAAAGCTATGGCACCTCTCCAGTCTCCACCGATACGGATGAAGACGGATTAGCGGATAACCTGGAGTTGTTTGAGCATGGCACAGACCCGGTGAAAGCCGATACCGATGATGACGGTCTAAATGACGGTGATGAGATTGCCCTTGGTACCGATGTGTTCTCAGTTGATACCGATCTAGACGGTTTGCTTGACGGTGTCGATCCTGAACCACTTGTACCCAATGCCAGTGGTAATTCAGGCGGTGCGGTGTCCCTATCGCTGCTGCTGATGTTGATCGTCGGTTTGGCGTCACGTAGCGCACTTCGCCCCCGTCAATTAATTGCCGAAGTATTACAATAGTTGGGAATGTGATTGAAATAGTTGGCGTTCGGATGGACAATTGGGGGTTGTAAGTACCTAGTCCAAATTCATCGGAGCCCGAATTAGTGAACAAGCACATTTTAAGCACCTTAGTTGCCTGCAGCTGCCTTGTGCTGGCTACCACCAGCAATGCACAAGAAGACTACACACAGACGCTACCTGATGCTAAACCGGGTGAGTGTTATGCGAAAGTCGTAACGCCCGCGAAGTTTTCTACTCGGACAGAAGAATTGGTGGTTCAGGAGGCCTCTGAGCGAATCGAAACCGTTCCTGCAAAATATGAGACGGTAGATCAAACGATTGTTGTTAAAGAATCGAGCAGCGTACTCAAGGTTATTCCTGCTCAGTATGAGGAATCTTTCGATAAGGTTGACACCAAAGCCGCTGAAGTGAGTTGGTCGGCTAAAATCGGTGGGAAGCTCCAGCCAGCAAGCCCCGGTTCGCTAGAGGGAATAACGCGATCTGGAGTTGAGTTGGCATCGGTTAGTCCTGGCACTTGCTTTCGTGAGTACTACACACAGCCTGAATACAAGACTGAAACTCGCCGAGTGATGATCAAAGAAGGCTCTGAGAAGATTGTCATTACTCCTGCACAGTACGAAACCGTTGAAGAGCGAGTCATCGTGAAAGAAGCATCAACCCGGGTTGTTGATACGCCGGCGGTGTTTCGCACCGAAACGGAGTCGGTTTTGGTTGAGCCTGCCAGAAGCGTATGGAAGAAAGGTCGTGGGCCTATAGAGCGCATCAACAACAGTACCGGCGAGATTATGTGTTTGGTAGAAGTGCCAGCTCGTTACGAGACCATTACCAAAACTGTATTAGACAAGCCCGCCAGCACAAAGGTTGTCGAAATTCCTGCGGTATACAAGACGATTAAAGTTAATCGTCTGGTGAAGCCTGCTGCTGAAACCAGGCAAGTTGTGGAGCCGGAATTCAAAGATGTTACTGCTCGTATAAAAGTTGCTGATGCAGGGTTTTTCTGGCTAAGAAAAGGTGAGAAAGCAAACAGCAACGCAACATACAGTGGGCGTGAGGTATGCCTGCTAGAACGCGCGGCTGAAACCACAACGATCAAGAAGCTCATGGTGAAAAAACCAGCTTCAACACAAGCGACGCAAATTCCAGCGCAATATCAAACGGTTAAGGTGCAGCGTTTGGTGTCTCCAGCGTCTGAGCGCAGAGTGAGTATTCCTGCGCGAACTAAAACAGTAACGCGTCAGGTCCAGACTGAGCCTTCACGTTTAGAGTGGCGTAAAGTTCTGTGTGAAACCAATATGACGCCCAAGATCGTAACGTCAATTCAGCGAGCGTTGAAGCGCGAAGGTTTCGATCCAGGCCCGATCGATGGTGTAGTGGGGCAAGGTACTCTGGATGCCATCGAAGAGTTCCAACTTAAAAACAGTATGGACAGAGGCGGGTTGACTTACGAGACGCTAAAAGCGCTTAAAGTCGATTCTTAAAAATAAAAAGCACCTGTCATGGCTGCTAGTGCGGCCATGACAGTGTTCCTACCTAAGTTTTATCCAATCGGGAATAAACAGCTCACTCATCGTTGGCCTTGGCAGTTGTGCAAGCTCTAGCAACGGCGTTATGGGCGGTGTCCAGATCCACAGAACGAGTGATACAAATAGTATCGTACAACTTGCTAGCACCCGCTGTGTATCGACAATTTTAAGAGCACTACCGAACGAGCGCTTTATACGAGCCCCCATAAAGTCCACGCTATATATCTCGTCCAGCACCAGATGAACCATACAACCGCCAAACATAAAACAAGCTGACAACCAGCTATCTATAGCGGCTAAACCGAATAGGTTTTCACCGGCTGCC
>JAHQVR010000231.1 GCA_019634245.1 Gammaproteobacteria bacterium | reverse complement strand
CTCAGTCATCCTCACGGAATGCATGACTGATTTGAGCCCGTGCATCGAGCACGCTCAGTGTGCTGATCGAAAAGTATGGATTAAGGTTGCCGCGCAGTCGCCATTGCTGTCACCTGGACGCATCACCTACTCCCGCAAGTGCCGTGATGGTATTTGCATTGGCAATCGCTAGTCGACGCTGCGGTTGACCCGCGTCGATGGTGGCCAAATCGTCAACGATCATGTCTCCTATCAGTTGTCGACCACCGGTGACAGCAGCCGCTCGATGTGGCGATAACAGCGCATTGCTTGCCGTTCTAATGGGGTGATCGGATGAAAGTGGTTCGTGTGGGAACACATCTGTAGCGACCCGCAGTCGGCCCGATTGCGCTTCCGCCGTTACTGCATCAAAGTCCACAAGATGCGCACGGCTCAGGATCACCAGCAATGCATGGTCGGGCATCTTTCTTAACGCTTCTGTCGATAACAAGGCTTTGTTTTCTGTTGTTGGGGACGCTGTAATAAACAAGCAACGCGACCAACACAACACATCATCAAAACCAACTAATTCAACAGCGTGTTTTTCTGCTGCCGATTCTGACAGCCAGGGATCGAACGTTTTTACTTTAGGGTTGAATGGTGCGAGTAATCGATTGAGCTCTTGCGCGATTTGACCGAACCCAACGAAGCCAATGTTGGCACCGTACAGAGTGAAATCCGTGTCAGCGTGATCCTCAAGCCAGTGTTCTTTGTTATGGCGAAACAGTTCATGCTCAGTGTACAGCCCACGCGCGCTGCCGATCGCCATCGCCAACCCCATTTCCGCTACTGTTGTACGAAACCCCGGTGAACATGAAAGTACTTCAACACCGCGCGCGGCACATGCAGCGTAATCAATAGTGTCTGGAAACGCGCCAGAAACTTCGATAATGGTTTTCAAGATGGGGGCTCGATCCAGCGTCAACTCACTTACTACAGGAGTGGCGGATATCAGTGCGCTTGCAGACAGCAGTGCATCGCTTAACAAACTACCCGGTATCGGGTCATCGTTACTCCACACCAGTTCGTAGCGGGATTGAAGGGTCGTCAAAGCTTCGGGTGAAAAAAGCTCGTTCATTGTGCGCCAATGCGGAGCCAGTATAACTGTGGGTTTCACACCCGAACCTCGTCAAACAGATGCAGTAGTTTGGTATCAAGATCAAACGATGCGGTGCTGCCTATCTCCATAACCGCATCTTCGGGTAAGGCCGCGATTATTTTATCGCCTGTTTCTAACTTCACATCAATAACCGTTTCGCTACCGAGGCGTTCGGTTAATAACACAGTACCCGTTAGACAGCCTGCCCCCGGCCCAACCGGTTTAAGGTGTTGCGGCCGCACCCCAAGAGTGGCGTGTTGCCCGACCTCCAATCGACGACCTCGATGGGGTACTGATATATCTTGCACCGATGAGCCGGACACTGTTGCAAACTGATCATCACAAGCCTGCACAGTCACGTCCATGAAATTCATTGACGGTGCGCCTAGAAAACCTGCAACGAATAAATTTGCCGGATGATGAAAGAGCTCCATCGGCGCACCCACTTGCATAACTTCACCATTTTTGAGGACCACAATTTTGTCGGCCAGAGTCATCGCTTCCACTTGATCGTGAGTGACATAGATCATAGTGGTCTTAAGCTGATGATGAAGCGATGATATTTCCTGTCGCGTACTCATGCGAAGTGCTGCATCGAGATTCGACAGCGGTTCATCAAACAGGAATACAGTCGGATCGCGCACTATGGCCCGCCCGATTGCCACACGCTGCCGTTGACCACCTGAGAGCTGTGACGGGCGACGATCAAGTAGTTCTTCCATCTGTAACATGCGGGCGGCAGCACTCACCTTACGCTCGATTTCGTGCTTGTCCTCTTTTCGAATGGTCAGACCGAAGGCGATATTCTCCCGAACCGTCATGTGCGGAAAAATCGCGTAAGACTGGAACACCATCGCCACTCCGCGCTCTTTGGGCTGCAGCTCATTGACAACGCGATCATCGATACGCAACTCACCGCTGGTGATATCCTCCAGACCCGCGATCAGCCGTAACAGTGTAGATTTCCCGCAACCCGATGGGCCGACAAAAACAACAAACTCACCGTCTTCAATATCTATGTCGACGCCGCGGATAACCTTGGTAGCTCCAAAGTTCTTATGCACATTGGATAACTGGATTCTTGCCATCGTCATTCATCCAGACTAAGCGTGCCGTTGGCTTTTTGAAACACCGGTTCCGGGTCCATGATGTATCCACCAAAGCGGTTCTCTGCTTCACCATCTTTAAATCCCAGAATCTTGAGTCCGTCAGACTCCACGATTCTCGCAGCGTACCGTTCTTTCTCAGTATCCAGTGCAGGCCCCTCAGGTAAACGCCACGGTCCTCGCGGTCCGTCGCCGATCAGATAGTGATTACCGCGGCCAATACGTCCGTTTTGTTCGAGATTCCAGAGTGCCTGGTGATCCTGATCAACACAGAACAAGCAGTACCAGTAACCCCCATTCTCAAATACCTGAGGTACTTCCAATTGTCCCCACCCGCCCTTGTACACCGGCGGCTCCAAAGTCCAGGACATCAAATCAGTTGACGTTGCGAATCCAATACACCCGGCATTGTTAGCTTCGTCAACACCTGCGACTCTGGCGGTGAAATACATAAGCCAACCCTCGCCTTCCGGATCTTTCATTACCCAGGGGTCGCGCATCGCTCGATCATGCCAACGGCCCTGCCAGTCGGTTTCGTATAAAGCGCGGTTTGGCCCGGTTAGATCCAGACACAAGCCATCCCCGACGCGTTCCCAAATATCAAGGTCATCACTGACAGCATGCCCGATTCGTTGCACTTGACCTGATTCGGACTGAGAAGTACCGGTATAGAAATAATGCCAGCGGTTATCGTCACCGCGCAGGGTCGAACCTGTCCAGGTTGTTTTATCGTCCCAGGCCTCAGGGCTGGACGGTGAGAGTGATGTGCCACGGTGCGACCATTCGAATAGATCTTGACTGACCGCATGTCCATGGCTGACATTCCAGTGACGTAACTCTGGATCACCGAGCGATTTCGAAGCCTTCAAATACCAGCAATGCCACAGTTCACCGTCGTGCAAATACCAACTGTCCCAAACCCAGTGATCATCCAGCGCTAACATGTCCTACCCTTTGACTCCGGTTGATGCAATGGACGCTATAAACGCCCGCTGCAGTAACAGATAAAAAATCAGAACAGGCACCGTTATGACCGTAAGGTAGGCCATGACTTCACCCCAAGCCGTATTAAGCTGAAAGAAATACATCAAACCGACCATGATCGGTCTCAACGATTCTTCCTGCACCACCATAATGGGCCAGATGAACTGATTGTTATACATTTCGAGAAATTTCAAAATAGCGACGGTTGCAATGACAGGCCCGGACAACGGCATCACCACTCGTCGGTAAACTTGCCACCAGGTTGCGCCTTCCACACGTGCCGATTCGATCAACTCACGCGGCAGGTCCTTGAAGTACTGGACGAAGAGGAAAATCTCAAGTGCCCGAATAATCCACGGAATGATTTGCACTTGATAAGAGTTAAGCCAACCCCAGGTCACGCCCTCGACACTGAGCCATGGCAGATTATTCACTAACAGGAGCAACGGCACTGCAACGGTTTCAAACGGCAATATGTATGTCGCAATGATAATCGCCAGCACAACTGCCTTACCGCGCCATTCGATAAAGACGAACGAAAACGCAGCAATGGATGCTAAAAACAACGAGAGAATCAGTGTGGTCGCTGTGATAAATACCGAGTTGAAAATAAACAGTGCGACGGGCGCCCGCTCAAACGCTTTGTGATAATTATCGAGACTAATGTCTCCGACGGGCAAAAACGCGCGCAAGGAGGCACTGTCTGAGAGCAGTTGCAAGTCCGGTTTGAGAGAAGAGACGATCATAAACAGAATTGGCATTACAAACACACAGGCGATAAAGCTGAGTAACAGATATCGGCCCAACAGCTGAGAGGAGCGATCAAGTGTCATCGCTTTTCTCTAGTCAGCCAACGCTGCAGTAACGAAATAGACAGCACAAAGAGAAATAGAAACACAGAAATAGTCGAGCCACCCGAAATGTCTTGCTTACCATATCCGCGTTCAACCATCTGAAACACCAATGATTGAGTACTGTCGAGCGGCCCCCCGCTGGTCATCACTGCCACTTGTGGATACAAGGTGAACGCCTGCATGGTTATGACGATCAACACCAGAATGGCGGTATTTCGGAGCCCGGGCCAGGTCACATATCGAAATGTTTGCCACCTTGAAGAGCCTTCAATTCGTGCGGCTTCATAAAGCGTTTCCGGTATGGTCTGCAGGCCGGACAACCAGATGATCATGAAGAAACCGACGCCCTGCCAAATGGACATCGCCATGATTGATGGCAGCGCGGTAGCTGTCTGACCCAACCAATCAACCGGCTCAAACCAGCCAAACGTGACATACCCGATTAACGTGTTCAACAAACCATTCTGTCCGTCATAGATAAATCGCCACAACATCGACACGACCACCATCGAAATAACCACAGGCATAAAGTAGATGGTGCGAAACAGGTTGATGCCACGGATTCTTGAGTTAATCAGCAAGGCCAGACACAGAGCTAATCCAGACTGCAATGGCACAACCACAGCGACAAATATAATCGTGTTACGCAACGCTTTCAGGAACACAATATCACTGGACAATACAAACGTTCTTCGAGAATCACCGCGGGCAAAGCTTACGAACTCGCGTTTGCGAAAGTACTGTGGGTACTCATCTTTTTTGCGGGTGAAATTGCGTAGTCGCGGGTATACCGGCTCACCATCTTTAAGCTTGATGTCACCAGTTTCGTCACGCTCGGGCTCAAGAGTAAGCAGAGCAATACCAAACAGTCGATCGTAGTTCTGCGTTCCCACCCATTCTGTCGGATTTGGAGAAACCAGACGCTGATTGGTAAACGAAAACACAATGGCCATGAGGAATGGCACAATCAGAAACACAACAATTAGAGAGAAAGCCGGGCCGGCCATGAGCCAGCCTGACCGATTCTGCTGTGTGAGTTTGCTCCCCACTTAAAACCCCTGGAAGTCGGCGGACCAGTGCATGGTCCGCCAACCAGTCTCTTTAGTTACCGTAACCTTTGTTGGCTTCGATATCGGCATCGATTTCGTCCACCGCTGCATCGAGAGTATCGGCAACGTCAGCGCCATCAGCGATGTCGGCCAGTGCCTTCTCGAACACTTTCGCAACTACCGGGTATCCCGGGGTTATCGGTCGAACCAGTGCCTGTGATTCTGATAAACTATAGAACACTTCCATTGCACCGCCGGGTGAGTAGTTCCTGGTCATTGCAGCAGCTGAAGGCGTGGCAGGTATTAAACCAATGCCGTCTGAAAACGCAGCAAGGTATTTATCCTGAATCGCAAATTCAATCCACGCGGTAGCACCTTCGGGATGCTCACAGGTTTTGGTGACACCAAACTGCCAGGAAGCCGCACCGATGGTAGGCCCATTCCCAAAATCGGGTGCCGGTAAAAACATAAGGTCATCGACGCCACCGTCCATCGTAGCCACGGCTGCCCAGTTACCGTTCCAGGAGAACGCGTACTTACCTTCGATAAAACCGGAGTCGCGATCTGCGCCATCCTGACTGGTGCCGGGCACATAGTCACCATCAAAAAGGCTTTTCCACCACTCACCAAATGCCAGTGCCGCTTCGCCATTCAACGAGCCTTCTGCCGAAGTGTACGAAGCGCGATCTATCATGTCGCCGCCAAACGATTGTATGAAAGGGCCAAACGCATAGGGATACCACTCACCTTTCCACGCCATACCCAGATCGAGAGCGTAATCGTACTTGCCCGATTTTTTTGCGGCATCCAGTGCAGCCATGAACTCGTCCTTGCTCCAGGGTTTATCGAGCGTCGGCGTTCTCAGGCCCAGCTCATCCATAGTGGATTGGCGAGCATAAAGTGCAATTGCGGCATCCCAGAGTCCGATAGAATACAGTGTGTCATTCCAAATGCCTTTGGTACCGATCAGGAAGTTTTCGAGCTTGCTTTCATCGATTGGCAAGGGCTGCAGATAACCGGCCCAGGCCCAACGTGGCATGACCGGACCGTCTACGTCGATAATGCACGGTAAATTGCCTGCGAGTGCTGCTGCCTCAACCGAATCGTTATAGCTTTCCTGAGGAAACTCCTCGATGACTACCCTGTATTCTGATTGAGACGCATTGAAGTCTTTGATAATGCCGTTGACCAAATCACCCTCAACGTTGTTGCCCGCGCCGTGATACCACAAGGACACCTCAGTTTCAGCCGAGGCCACGCCTGCTATCAGTGTGGTAGCGGCAATGGCCGCTAGAACAGTGTTTATTCTCATTAATTTCTCCTCCGTTGGTTGGACCTAAACTTTGTTACTGAATTAAGTGCAGTCACTGATGACCGCCAATGAACCGGTCCAGCAATTTTCTCTGAACCTGTGGGCTTCTCGCTATCACCGCTGATTAATTTCAACACGGTATTAGCTGCGGATTGCCCCATGGCAAAGTAGGGCAATTCCACCGTGGTAAGCGGTGGATACAATCTTTCGGCAATGGCCCGGTAGTTATCAAATCCGGCCACCGAGATATCTTCGGGAATCCGTAAACCGTTGGTACGTAACAAGCCATAGACGCGCATCGCCATTTCATCATTGCCACAGCAAAAGACTGACGGCGGATTTGTCATTGCTATAGCCGTTTTCACGGCTTGATCCAGAAGTACGTCGTCATCAGTACCGCTGGCCACTAATTCAAGTTGCGGGTCGTATGGCAAGCCGGATTCTTTCAGTGCCCGCCGATATCCAGCCGAACGCAACCGTGTGGCCATCGTGTTTGTATTTAACGTCAAGTAGGCAATGCGTTTGTGGCCCGATTGAATCAGGTCGCTGACAAGTTCGAACTGACACTGTTCATCATCGGGCACAATAGACAACGTTCCGGCATCATCGAAACAGTTGACGAGTACGACGGGACAGCTTGCAGCCTGGGTATCGAGCTCAACCTGTCGATGATAATCCGCGACGTAGATCAGTGCTTCTGCTCTATGCTGCACAAACGTGCGCACCAGCTCTCTGACTCTGGCAGACTCACCCCCTGTATCAGCGATCATTAAAGTCTTGTCACTGTTTATAAGTACTTGCTGGATACCCTGCACTATGTACAGCTCCGGTAATCCTGCAGGCTCGGCAGGTTCAAGCTGATGGCTCAGCGCACCGGTGATAAGCCCGATTAATCCTGAGCGATTTGAACGCATCGTGCGCGCCGCGCTTGAGGGTACGTAACCGAGTTGCGTTATTGCTTCCTCCACAACCTTGCGGGTGCGCTCACCCACGGGCGCATCCCCATTCAGCACACGGCTGACCGTCTTCGGCGAGACACCAGCCGCCTTCGCTACGTCATAAATTGTTGCCAAACACCCTTTCTCCCTTAATCTATGACACCGATGTCATGACATCGATGTCATAGATATACCACGAATGCCTGCCACATCGCAAACAAACGCCGCGCTAGCAAATTTACTAAGAACAACCTGGCTTTTTAGGGACAATGGTAGATGTAACGTCAGTAACAGATGAAGACAACGCCCTTGGTAAGTGCATTCGGACACCCTATGATTCCATGTTCCGGTCATCTTATGGCCCGCGCACTAACGCTGGCAGTTACGGGCCTCAAAACATGCCCCGTTTCAAGTTCTTCGATGTTCGACACTGCTCCTTGAGATGCGCTTGCTGTTCACAAT
>JAHQVR010000230.1 GCA_019634245.1 Gammaproteobacteria bacterium | reverse complement strand
CGTACTCACAACGAGTGAGTTGATTTTTTTCCACTGTTCGCTCTGCTGATCCATCTCCCTATTCGATTTATGGTGGACGGCATTACGGCCAGCTGTATGAGCACCGGAAATCCACTCGGCTTGTTCCATCCAGTCGGAAATTTTTGACAGTGCAGATGAATCCAGTAGCTCAGGAATCGTAACTATCATGCAAACAGCACCCAGGTGGTTGCAATATATTTTACACCTGCTTCCAGAGTGACCCCCCGATGCTCATGAGTCCAGAAGGGTGGAAACAGCACGAGTTTTCCAAGCTCAGGTTGAATTGACAAACTTTGGTGTCGAAATTCCGTTTGCCCTCCTGGCCCCGGCACATCGTTTAAATACCAGATAGCTACGAGCTGTCGATCACTAAACGAGTGGCTACCGCTATCGACATGCCAATGAAAATACTCCCCCGGAGAAGTTTTTTGAATGGCATATCCAAAATCCTTAACACGACCCTGGAAAAAACTATATCGCCCTTTTAGCTCATTTAAAGCCATTGCCAACGTGCGAAAAAGTTCCTTATCAGCATCCTTCCAATGGGCTTTACCGCTGATAACCAAATCTGTGGAGCGCTTAATAGAGAGATCTTCATTGGCTGTTTGTCCCACTCTTCCCTGGTACTGTTCTTCTGGAGACTCTTCGAATCGTTGTATCAATGAAGCGCAAAATTCCGCACTCAGTGCATCGCGTTGTTCGAAAATGTGTGAGTTGGGTTGTACTTCTGTCAATATGTGCATGGGTTGCGCTTTGATGTCTTTCTAGTAGGCGGTTTAACGAGCTGCATCAGTGCAGCCCCTTTTGTGTAATTCTGGATTAATCTCATCTGCTCCCAAGGAATCTATTAGACTATACCATCAGAGATGGCAGATACCAGAAATAGCTACAAGTAATGTGGCAATCCACACACCTGTTTTCAGCATGGTAAAAAGACGTATAAAAGACCGTTGGCATAACTCGACTCCAGAAGATGCGGCTCGGGATGTTACGGCTGAAAAAAACTTGTCTGAACAGGCGAGCGCCCTCGCTTACATCGTATGGCGACAAGCTTTGAATACGGCAATTAATTTACATGCCGAAGACTTTGAATATGAGAATGACAGACAGAGGATTGCTGTTATCAACGAGTTTGTAGCTTTTCAGATTCAACATATTGACAGGCTCTACCATGGCTATTCTGAATACGAAGGTCGCGAACAATTGCTTGTTGGGGTATGCGAGAACGTAGCAGAACAAGTTCAAGACAACCTAACAGATATTGATGGTCCACGAAATTATCGTAAACCGTTTTTAGAACTACTAAATGACAGGTTTTCCGTATACTCAAATTTTCAATATCAGGAACGGGAGCCATCTTTTGAAGTATTGCGTTATTTAGGACATAACGTGCTCACGATACTCGGTGATGATCAGACGAATCGTTGGGTAATTGATCATGTAGTTGCTATCGAAGCACCTGAACTTGCCGATCAAATAGCCCGCTCACTCAGTCGTCTTTTTTCTCAGGAATAGGTAGCAATTAAAGTTCTGGTGGATTCAAGTTTATCCACTGATTGCCAGAAAATGGATTTCCCAGTACCGCAGTTATAAGATCTTCCTTATCACCTACCGTATAAATGGTGGCTTCTTCAAATGTGCCGATCTCATTTTGTGACAAAAGCAGCTTTGCATCGTTAATTGACCTAAACGGAATGTAGTAAAAATTATCTATGGCATCGGCCCATGAACGACATAAATTTCCCTTGTATTGTGATACACCCTCGCTACTGATCCAAATCAGCCCAATAGGTGCAAGGGTGTCCAAATTAAAGAGTTGCTCGATAAGACCCTGCAACACCCTAAATTCCAATCCAAGTGCTATAAATAATTGTGGCGTGGTCGGTGACTCGGTTATAGAGGTACCACCAAAGGGTCCTTCGACCCCGATCTTGTCACGAGATTTCAACTGTTTGACTGTGTGTACGATTGCGTATTCGTCTGGCTCATCCAACAAATGCATTTCAATAACAGAGGATTCACAGGGGCAACTGGCGATGGGTATAAGCACCGGGTCGATACCCGGGATGTTGATTCGGACGTATTGCCCAGGTAGGAAATGCAGGGCGGCACCTCGTGTAAATTTTAATCGCAAGGTAAAGATATTGTCTAGCAACTCGGAGTGACATACCTTGGCCTGCAGTGATTGCAGTGGGATATCGTCAACGGACATGGACTCAGTGACTTCAATCAGACAATTCTCCTGCGCACTGTGACAGCACATCAGAAAATCTCCACGAAGTCTATCCGACTCGGGCATATTGAAATCGTGATATCGCGTTTTATGGATACTGCCCTCAATAATCCGGGCACGACATTCACCACAACTGCCGTTAGAGCAGCGATACGGCAATGAAACCCCAGCTGCTAAACCGGATTCTAATACGGATTGACTGGGGTATTGTATAAACTCTCGGCCACTGGGCGATAGTGTTATCACATGTTCTAAAGAGGGCTGCCGGCCTGTCATACAACCAGGGTCTCTGTGCCTGCTGTCCCGATTAAAGAACATTTATGCACTTTGAGATATATTCTATATAGCTTAGATGACATAGGCTCTATAATTGAGTAGCCAGTTTGTTACGGATCAATTTAAGTGTAATGAACGCCTACAGAAGCTGCAACAATACCTAATAAATATGAGACCATCATCCAATGAGAAATGTACTGAAAATTCTTCAGTAAAGGATCTGTTTGGTAGCTTCTGTGAGAGGCGTCATGACTAGCCATATACCATCAAGTTTGGATGGTACTGTTGCGGTAGTAACCGGGGCTGCAAAAAGACTTGGGGCTGGCATTGCCCGTCATCTGCATAGCCAAGGGTCAAATATCATCATTCATTGTTTTCGATCTGAGAGCGATGCACGCTTACTAGAATCAGAACTGAATGCGAACAGAAGTCACTCCGCTGCTGTGGTCGTAACTGAGCTTGGTCGGCGATCTCAAGCAGAACGATTAATCGAAGCCAGTTTGTCTGTGTGGGGTCGGTTGGATATCGTGGTTAACAATGCGTCAAGCTTCTATCCCACCCCAGTCGGTGAAATAACGGATAACCAATTTGACGATTTGTTTTTTAGCAATGTGTCGGCACCGCTTTTCATCACCCAAGCAGCGAGCGCGCCTCTGTCTAAGTCTAATGGTTGCGTCATTAATATGATTGATATTCATGCCAACAGGCCCTTAGCTGAGCATTCGGTGTATTGTGCTGCAAAAAATGCTGCGGCAATGCTCACCCGATCTTTGGCCGTTGAGTTGTCGCCTAAGGTTCGAGTGAATGGAGTGTCTCCAGGGGTCATACTCTGGCCTGAATCAAATGCTGATAATGCTTCAGAACTGCAGTCAGAGATAATTGCTAAAATTCCCCTGCGAGTTCAAGGCGAAATAGACGATATCGCACACACGGTTGGCTTTCTGGTTAGCGAGTCTGCTCGTTACATCACAGGCCAAATCATCAGTGTCGATGGCGGTAAATCACTGTGCTAGATGGCGTCAATTCTCTATTGCTAAATCCACTTTCTTCAGACCTTCTATTTGGCCCGGGTCTAGAACAGCTAATTCGTCCAGCAGGGTTGCAAGTGACTTTTGTGCCCTCGGGTGGATCACGTTGGCGGCTATATCAACCATAGGAACAAGTACAAAAGCCATGGACACTAGCTCAGGCCTGGGAATCGTTAATTCCGGTAAATCTATGCAACTATCGTTAAACAACACGATGTCTGCATCTATGGTTCGATTGGAAAAAGCCGCCTGTTCGTCAGTACGGCCTAACTCCTTTTCCAGGGTTTTTAGCAAAGCTGGAAATGTGTCAATGCCAAGTGTTGTTTTTATTAGCACCGCCGCATTGAGAAAATCTGGGCCGTCCATCCCAATGGCACGAGATTGGTAGATGGGTGACCATTGAGCGTGATTAAAGTGTTTTCGTATAAAGACAGCGCAGCGTTGAAAATTGGTGGCTGGATCAATGTTGCTGCCTATGCTGAGGTAGACTGAATTCATGACCAGATCGAGGTATAGGGATCACTCATTTAGCTGTCCACGCACAATTTTAATGCCTACATCCGCTGAATTACTCAGTGCACCTAGTTTGTGCAAGGTCACAGATACCCATTTGACACCGAATTCTGCCTGCACCACCTGGGCAATGCCTTCTGCAAGTGACTCAACTAGCTGGAATTCGCTGTGGACGATATAAGACTCCACACGCTTGGATATTGCTTTGTAGTTCAAAGCTTGATCGATGTGATCGCTTGCCGCTGCAGCCCTAACGTCGGTGGCCATTTCCAAATCCACACTGACAGTCTGTTTAATATTCCGCTCATGCTCGTAGATGCCAATGATCGCATCAGCTCTGAGATCGGTTATAAAAATAGTGTCCATATCGATAAACTATACGCGTGAAAAGAATGCACGATTGCGAAAAAAGAGTATGACATTGCTATGAGTTTTCAACCACATCGATTACCAAAATAAGTATGCGCTACTTACCTATCTGTGTCGATTTACACGCAAAAGAGTGCCTGGTTGTGGGGGGCGGTCTGGTTGCTGCACGCAAGGTTAGACGACTGCTCAATGCTGGGGCACAGGTTACGGTGGTATCGATTGATACTTGCGACGCTATTAACAAACTCGGTTCTGCGAATTCGCTACGTATTCATAGGAGACCCTACCAATCGACTGATTTAGATGCCGTAAAGTTTGTTGTCGCTGCGACTGATGACGCCGAGGTGAACCAACAGATTGCCAAAGAGGCTGAAATTTTAAATATTTGGTGCAATACCGCAGAAAATATTCAAGCGAACAGCGTGATTTTTCCATCTCTTGTTCAACGTGACAGATTGAGCATCGCAGTCAGCAGCGATGGCGCATCACCCGTGTTAGCGCGAGTGGTGAGCGATCAAATAGACGCATTTATTCCAGCTTATATTGGCAAACTAACTTCGCTGGCCGCTGATTTTCGGCAACAGGTGAAAAATCGTTTCGACACCATCGAGGATAGGCGTCGCTTTTGGCATCATGTCATCACAGGTAAAGTTTCGCGATTACTGGAATCTGGGAACGATAAAGCAGCAAAGGATGAGCTGAATTTACTTCTGAAAAACCAACATGGTGCCGATCATCCAATGGGTGAGGTTTATTTGGTGGGTGCAGGACCTGGCGATCCGGAACTGCTGACACTCCGCGCACTGAGGCTCATGCAAAAAGCAGAAGTTGTCTTGCATGATCGTTTGGTCAGCGAGCCTATTCTATCGATGTGCCCATCGTCTGCGGAGTTTGTCTATGTTGGGAAAGAGCGTTCTTCTCATGCGATGCGTCAACAGAATATCAATCAAAGTTTGGTGGACTATGCTCGGCAAGGTAAGCGAGTGTTAAGACTCAAAGGGGGAGATCCTTTCATTTTCGGACGTGGTGGTGAAGAGATTGAGACTCTGGCTCAGAACGGGGTTGATTTCCAGGTGGTACCTGGAATTACAGCGGCTTCCGGCTGTGCCAGTTATGCAGGAATTCCGCTAACACACCGAGATCACGCGCAATCGTGTGTATTTGTGACTGGGCAATTGAAAAACGGCACCATTGATCTACCTTGGGAGTCTTTGGCTCTGCCTAACCAAACGATTGTCTGCTACATGGGGTTGGTTGGGCTACCCCATATGTGCGCAGCACTAATTAAGGCAAATCTTTCTTCGAGTACGCCGGCAGCTCTCATAGAGCAGGGGACACGATCGCATCAACGAGTGATAACGGGTACTTTGGAGTCACTTCCCTCCCAGGTAGCAGAACAAGAAGTCAAAGCACCAACGCTCATTATTATTGGACAGGTGGTACAGCTACAGGAGCGGCTTGCTTGGTTTCACCGTGTTTAAACATTCCGCTTAAGTTCGTTTCTATGGACTAGCGAATTAGCCAACAATAGTGCCAAAAGCAGCACAACATGTAAGGCGCCTCCACCTGAACCACCAGAGTTTGAGGGGCCGTTGGATGGACTACCGCTACTGGATTGTTCGCCGACTAAGCGGTAGTCCGAAGCGGTGAAGCCGTAAACAGTGGCGAATACCCGTTGACCGGTATTGGTAATGGCGCACTCGTCCACCATTGATTGGTCAATCGCTAACAATGATTGACACAGAAAGGTGCTAGTAGTGAAGTTTTCACCGGCGAATATATATAAATCCGCATCGCCACTTAGGCTGGTAAGAGTCACCTTCTCCATGCCTGAGACGTCATACACATCATCCTCTCCAACTCTGACATTTCCGGCTTCAACCGTTGCTCCAGTTAGAACAGGGTAGTCGGGATCTGAGACTCCCATTGTGTCAGTCAGGTGCGCCACCAACGGAAAATCCACTTGTGAAGTGAGCCAATTAAAATAATGACTGGTTCTAGTGTAAAGAGCAGGTATTCCCGGGCGAGCGCATCCTATGCCAAAATTAACGATACCTACCTGAACGACAGTGTCATTGTGGAATTGAAACACCGCTCCCCCACTGTCACCAGCACAAGTGTCTCGAAGGCCGTCAGGATCTCCTCCTGCACAAAAAACTGCGTTGTTATCTATCGCGCTTCCGAACACAGCATGGCAAACCACGTGGGACCGAGCTTCGAGCTCCACCTCGAGTAAGTTGGCAGAATTAGATCCTTCGCTTTCGGATGTGCGGCCCCAGCCAGCCGCAGTTACTGAACTGGAGATAGTTGGCCATTGGTAAGAACTATCTGGAAGGCTAATCGGAGTGGACTCAGGAGCTTCCGTTAGCCGAACTAGGGCGATGTCGGCGGTACGATTGGAAGGGTTGTATTCAGGATGAATGATTACCCTATCTGCACTCAAAAACTCCAAATCATCAGCGGTAATATCAATCGCGCCTAACAGCACCGCCAGATCCTCGGGTCGATTTGCATCCGCAAAATTAGAGTCTGTAAAACAATGGGCTGCTGTCAGAATCCAACGGTCGCCTATGTGAGAGCCAGAGCAGAACGGTTCTGCAAACCCATCGCTATCATCATCAAACCACAACAGCGCTATAAAGGGATATTTGCCCGAGGCAACTTCATCACCTCCAACGATTTTAAAACTGGCGTTAGCCCATCCTGTGAAACAGATACTGGCAAGTATCCAACACACATTTATAAAGCGGATCCGGGTATTCATTTTCTAAAAGATACGTCATTTAGCGAATTTCTAAATGACCATACTAAATACCCATGACAATTACCAACTTGACAAGCCCAGTTTGGGATTTAAGCATCTATAAGTCTAGAAACACTAGACCAAGGTACAGCTCGTGAGTTTTAGGGGCCTCGAAGGAGACCCCTACTTAACACGGTTTACTTGTGCGGCGGAATCAGCACTTGGTCGATGACATGAATAACTCCGTTGACAGCCCTAATGTCCGGTGCAATCACTGTAGCGTCATTAACCTTCAAGGAGTCGCCGTCAGAGGACAAAAGAATGCTTTGTCCATTGCCTGATTGAATGTCGAACCCCAGCAGGTCTTGTGCACCCACGGAGTCCACGACTGTGCCCGGTAATACGTGATACAACAAAATACTTCGTAAGGTTTCTGGGTCTGCAAGTAAGGCTTCTATGGTGTCTTGACCCAGCGCGGCAAAAGCTTCGTCGGTTGGTGCAAATACAGTGTAGATATCGTCAGGATGATTCAGTGCGTCGTCCAATCCCGCAGCTTGAGCTGCCGCAACCAATGTAGTGAAACCTGCCTCTACCGCTGTTTCAAATATTGTAAGCGATGACTCTTCTTTAACAGGGTCATCACCTTTTGGTGGTTCGTTGGCAGGTGGGATAAGAACAGCATCGAGTACGTGGATAATCCCGTTACTGGCGATTATATCTGTAGTGATAACTCGTGAATCGTTGACAAATAAACTTCCGTCTCTCAATGAGAGTTCGATGTCCGCACCATTGATAGTGGACACGGTGTTGCCGGCAAGACTAATCGCAGTGGTGGAATCTACCGCACCCGAAAGAACGTGATACAGCAATATGCTGGATAACGCATCAGGATCAGCGAGCAATCCATCAATCGTATCTTGTCCCAATGCTTCAAAAGCTGAATCAGTAGGCGCAAAAACAGTGAACTCCTGATCCTCATCAGCCAAAGTTGCGTCTAGCCCTGTGGCCACTAATGCAGCGCTTAAGGTTTTAAAATCACCGGCCGCCGCCGCAGTTTCAACAATATTGGATGTATGAACTGGATCTGTATTGTTTGGCGGTAATAGGACTGTATCAATAACATGAATAATCCCGTTAGACGCCAAAATATCGGTGGCAATTACCTCGGAATCGTTGATGAATAAAGAATCCCCAACGGTATTGACAGAGATATCATCCCCGTTTGCGGCCTCTACCAGGGAACCAGAGAGTGACACTGCTGTTTGAGCATCCACGGCAGCATCGGCAACAACGTGGTACAACAGAATGTTTCTGAGTGTGTCTGTATCACCTAGAAGCGCATTTATGGTTTCTTGTCCAAGCTTTTCAAAAGCCTCATTCGTTGGGGCAAAAACCGTAAAAGTGGCGTTTTCGTCAGCCAGTACGGTATCCAGACCCGTAGCTTGAAGAGCGGCAACTAACGTTGAGAAATCGGCCTCTGAGGCGGCGATATCGGTAATTGAGGTGCCGCTGGTACTTTGAGCGTTTTCCGATTGAGGATCAACAATTGGATCTGGGTCATCCGAACAGGCTGATAAAACGATCGCCAAAGCCATTGCCGATCCAGCCACTATTTGGTTGATTTTCATTTGGTTTCTGTTCTCCTCTAATGTTTGAACATTCCCAAGATAATTCTGTCCATAGTTCTTAGGAGATTAGATACACGGGCGGCTCCTTCAGCTGTCACTTTCTACGCTTTCGTTAAAGTCTTAGATGAGTCTCTGGAGGCATCGGGGCATATGGTCATTCAAGGATAATTGGAAGGCAAAACATGTGATCCAACGGGAGAAGTTTTTCGTAACCGGATGCCCTCTTACTAAGCCTGTGGTCGTTATGGTGGACAAACTCGCGGTCTTAGTGACAGCTTTAAGGCGAGTAGGGGGTTCGGATCAATGCTGCATATAGAGACATGATAAATTTATTGTTGGATTGGTTGTTACAACCTCTTGGCACGGTGTTCACTATGGTGATCATTGGTGTGCTGGTGGTAGTCGTCAGTCCGGATAAGCGCCCAGGGCTGCGCAAAATCGGATCACTCAGTATCGCGTTGGGCTTCTTATTTCTTTGGATAATGAGTATGCCGGGTGTGTCGAACAGATTAGCCTTTCATCTGGAGAACCGGCGGGTAAATCCTGAAGATTGCACCGATAAAAAACAACTTCCGATAGTGCTGTTAGCAGGTGGGATAGATAAATACGTCTCCTCTACAGATCCCTACGATATTCTGAATCGGGATTCACTGCTACGGACCATAAAAGCGGCAGACTTCTACAGGGAAAATGGGAGAGTCGATATCTACTTGCTTGGAGATCACGATACCGATGCCAAAGACACCATGGCTATGAGTCACGTACTCACCCAGCATGGCGTTAGTAGCGTTCAAATTAACCGGAACAATGAGAGTCGTTCAACGAGAGATAATGCCAAGAACTTTGTCGGTATGTTTGATGTATTGACTAAACCTAAACAGATCCGGCTGGTAACATCAGCGCTTCATATTCAAAGAGCCGCTGCTACTTTCGAGAAAGCCGGGTTTAGAGTTTGTCATGTAAGTGCCGACTCGCTATATTCTCCTGCAGTTGGATGGGTTGCACTGCTCCCTTACATGTCTGGTTTACGAAAATCCACTCTGGTGATAAGAGAATTCATTGCTCTTGTGGTCTACCGTGCCCGTGGGTACATTTGACGTTGCAATCTCGTACTTAGTATGCGAAATT
>JAHQVR010000229.1 GCA_019634245.1 Gammaproteobacteria bacterium | reverse complement strand
TTAGCGGTATCGGTAAAAAATTGCTCGTGAACTACGGTAAACAAATCGGGCCTCAGCAAGCCCTGAATCACTCGGCGTGTATCCGGTGCCACAACCGCCGGGTTGGTATTTTGGGTGAAAAGCACAGTGACCGGCGGCCCTTGTTGCAGATCCTGCCTATTCCCACACAGCACCTCTCCAAGGCGGGACTGATCCAGTATACGTAAGTGTGAATGTGGAATATCCAGACCTTGTATCAGAGTCCGATCTATGGAATACAGGGCACCGTTTGAATACAACGCACCGCCGCCTTTATACCGCCAGGCACCCGTGATCGCCGGCAGGCAGCTGGCAGCATGCATGTTAGTCGCACCGTTGCGACTGCGTGCAAAGCCATAACCAAAACGCAAAAAGCTTTTTTGAGTGTTGCCATACAGCTGTGCAAAAGACTCAATGTCAGCCACCGACAGGCCCGTGATCGGTGCAGCCCATTCTGGTGATCGCTGCGCAAAGTGTTCGGAAGCAGATTCATCCCAGTCGGTGTACTGTGCCAGGTAGTCCAGATCAGCTAACCCGTCACGCACGAGCACATGGATCGTTGCGCAGGCCAATGCACCATCTGACCCGGGTTTCAGCATCAAATGCATATCCGCTTTTTTTGCGGTTCGCGTCCTGTAAGGATCAACCACAACCAGTTTGGCATTGTTGGCGCGTTTCGCCTTAGCGATGTAATTCATCACGTTGACTTGTGTGTTCACGGGGTTACCACCCCAAACAACAATCAAATCGCTTTGGGCCATTAAACGAGAATCCGACCCCTTCTTCGCACCGCAACCGACGCTGTAACCGGCGTCCGGCAGCGTTGTACAAAAGGTGGCGTGCATACGCGAGGAACCCAAGGCATGCCGAAAGCGGTCCAAGCCATCGCGCTGCACCAAACCCATGGTGCCCGCATAGTGATAAGGCCAAATGGCCTGAGCACCATACTGGGTGATGGTTGATTGCATACGGGCTGCGATCAAATCTAGTGCCTCAGACCAACTTGCTGAGCGGTAGGCTTCTAGCCCCGTACCTTTTGCTCCAGTGAGGATCATCGGATGGGTTAACCGATCAGGATGATTGGCGCGCTCTGCATAGCGTGCAACTTTTGCGCAGATCACGCCATCGGTGTAGCTGTGATCCTTGGCTCCATAGACACGCCCAATTTGCCCGTTAGCTTGAACTTCTACCTCTAAAGCACAAACACTGGGGCAATCATGTGGACATACGCTACGCTGAAAGTCGCTCATTCGAAGGTTCTCTTACCTGTCTCGACAGGGTAGCCACCCCTCGACATCTAAACAAGAGGGCACCGAGCCTTTCCCAGTGATTCGACTCCTTGTGACCTGGGTCTCAGCCCTAACGTGAAGCTTTGTAGCGAGATGCAAATACCGACAAATTACACAAATTCTTAACGACCCTAAACCACAATCTTTGCTAGCGTAGGGGGTTATCTCATTCGCCTCGTATCTCTTCGGATTTCTAACCCCATGAAATGGACTCTGCTCGTAATCACGTTGGCCTTGACCCTGATGTCTTGCGGCGATGGTACCGTCGTTGGAACATCAACAAACGGAGGCTCCGGTGGTGGTAGTGGCAGTTCTTCGGATCCTAATGCCGGTGATTCCAGTGAGGTTGAAATTCCGGCGGAAAACCCCAGCCTCGATCCCGAAGACATTGACGCGGCTCGCTTGCTCATGCAGGCCAGTTTTGGCCCGACGTCTGAAGCCATTGCCGAAGTGAAAGCAGCTGGCGGGCGGATTGGCTGGATTGACCAGCAGATGAGCCTACCCCTCTCATTGACTAAGCCCTACACACAAGCCAATAGCAATGGCAGTAACCCAGAGGCCAGACATGACATCTGGTGGACCAATGCTATCAGCGGTTCTGATCAACTTCGTCAGCGGGTTGCGTTTGCCTTGAGCCAGATTTTCGTGGTGTCAGATGTCGATTCTGCGCTAGCCAACGCGCAATACAGTGTGAGTGATTATTACGACATGCTTGCCGGTCATGCTTTCGGCAACTATCGAGAACTCCTCGAAGATGTCACGCTGCACCCCGTCATGGGCGTATACCTGAGTATGGTGCGAAACGAAAAAGCCAATCCAGCGTTGAATATACGTCCTGATGAAAATTACGCCCGGGAAGTGATGCAACTGTTTTCCATTGGTTTGTTCGAACTGAATATCCGCGGTGAGCGCATTCCGCTTGGCAGCCCTACACCAAGTTACGATCAAGATACCGTCGAATCCTATGCTCGAGTATTCACCGGTTGGAACTATCCGAACTCCCGATCCTGGAACGACTCTAATATCAGCACCGAAAATTTTGAAGGCCCAATGGTTCCGGTTGAAGAATTTCACGACACAGGCTCAAAGAATTTACTCAACGGTGTTGTGGCACCTGCTGGATTAAGCACCAGAGAGGACTTGTCATTAGCATTAGATTCGATTTTTAATCATCCCAATGTAGGACCGTTCATTTCGAAACAATTAATTCAACGACTGGTTACCAGCAATCCCACACCTGAATATGTCGAAAGGGTCGCTTCAGTGTTCAACAACAACGGTTCGGGTGAGCGAGGGGATCTAGGCGCCGTGATTCGCGCGATCCTACTGGACGACGAGGCTATCAATGGCCACTCCCAGCTCACCGACTTTGGCAAAGTACGAGAGCCTATCATCAAGCTTACGCATTTTTTCAGAAGCCTCAATGGTGTACCTGGACCCGAGTCTGGTGGCGTACATGCAACCGCCGACAAAGCGGTACATCGATTGGACGAACTGATGGGGCAAGCAGTGATGCGCTCACGCTCCGTGTTTAACTTTTATCTGCCAGACCACCCTCTCAATCCGCAATCAGATTTAGTATCCCCAGAGATGCAACTGATGAGCGAAGCCTGGTTGGGCACTACGCACATAAACTATCACCATCAAATATACCGTTTTCACAATCGCGCCGATTTGAATGATGACAATCCTCGCGTCACGATTATTGATCTTGAACCTCTTGTGGATTTGAGCTCCAATCCGAATCGACTGTTGGATTGGTACGACTTGATCTATTTCGCTGGCAGTATGCCCACCGAACTTCGTCAAACCTTGTTTAATTACATGCGCGGGTTAGGCGATTCTGACTCTGAGCGGTTTGCGAAGGTACAAGACAGCCTATTTATTTTGATTGCCAGCGCCTACACAGGTGTGCAGCGCTAGCTATCCAGGACGAAACCCATGCGAAACTCCATCAACAAATCTCGACGTAATTTAATAAAGGCCCTGGCTTGTTTGCCAGTGGCACCCGGTGTATCGATGTTGTCCTCGGGCTCTGCTCAGGCGATGTCATGTAGCCCTGCTGGTAAGTCTTTAGTGTGTATTTTTCTGGCAGGAGGCGCTGACTCATTCAATATGTTTGTGCCGGGCAGTTCGCAAGATTTACTCGACTATCAGGATGTTCGTGGTGAGCTAGCTGTAGATGAAGGTGATTTAATTGAAGTGACCGATCCAACGCTGGGTACCTTTGGATTTAACCAACAATTAGATTCTTTGGCGCGCTTGTATCAAGAGAACCGGCTGGCAGTGGTGAGCAACACAGGTACGCTTATTCGACCTACTACAAAATCAGATTTTCTGGCCCAAATCGCGCTGCCCGAATCCTTATTTGCGCATAACACTCAGCAAAAACTGTGGCAAACCGGTGCGGGTATCGTCAGTGGATCAAATGCCTTTGGCTGGGGAAGTGCCATCTCTGATCATGCGGCAAGTTGCAATGGCAACGTGAACTTGGCCCCCGGCTTCTCAATTGCCGGAAGTAGTTCCTGGTTAGACTCTGAAACGTCCAATTACATTACTCTGAACGGCAGCACCAACGTGGAATTGATGTTCGGCTATGCGGATTACTCAGAGTGGATTCCACAAAGCCGTCTAAACCGCATTCGTGGCAGTTTGCAAGCACTCATCGGGGAGGCTGAGCAAAGCAGCAATCCACAAATGGTCCGGGAACTGGCTCACTCGCTCGACAATGCCCAAAACGCAACGACAACATTGCATCGAATTCTACGAGACACTCCACTGAGTCAGATGGAATACGATGGACTCAATAGATTTGCGGGACAGTTGCACATGGTGGCTCGATTAATAGCGGTTCGTGAGCAACTGGGTATGCAACAACAAGTGTTCTTTGTGCAGATGGGAGGGTGGGATACCCACGCTGATCAAAATCAACGACTACCTGCCTTGTTCAACACGTTCAATGAAGGAATTAATGCCTTTCAGAATGTCATTGATGATATCGGGCAAAGCAGCACAGTAACTGCTTTTACTGCCTCTGACTTCGGACGCACCTTAACCAGCAACGGCAACGGAACCGACCATGGCTGGGGCGGACACAATTTTGTGTTCGGCGATGCTGTAGCAGGTGGTCGTGTCTATGGCACGATGCCTAGCTATACCGACACCAATAACCCCGATGACGCTGGAGACAACAACGGCGCGTTTGCTGGGAGAATCATACCCACAATTTCGGTGAGTCAATACGGAGCTACATTAGCAAGGTGGATGGGCGTGGATGAAAGCCGGCTCGCCGCTGCACTACCAGATCTAAACAACTTCTCTGAACAAGACCTTGGCTTCTTTTTGTAACCGTTGCCAAGGTTGAGTTTAAGACTCCCAAAGCACATTTTCGCCGGCAGCCTTAGCTGATTGAAGCAATTCAATCAGTGGTATGGCGCGGGTTCGTAGTGCCACGCGATTAGAATCCTCTTCATCGGTGGATTCCACGACCTCATCAGGTACCGCATCCAGGTTGCGTTGCAGTTCTTGCAAAGCATTGTCTACATCTTCGGCCAGTATGGCGCCTGGCACATTGCCGCTTTGGCCCATCATCTTGAGCAACGATTCTGCAACATTGCCGAACATAGTGATGTCGGCATGCGCATTTGATTTAAAAGTTACCAGCACCTGCTTACTCCTGGAACATTCACACGACGAATTGAACAGCAGCGTTCAACGCCGTGAACTATAACCACTCGTTAATATGGCAAACTTTAACACACACCTGTTTTGGGCTGGCTCTTTCAGTAGTTTAGCTGCTGTTGCAACCACCAAGCTGATCGATCTACCAGCCAATGAAACTCTACTGTTGACCGCTCTGGGAACCATCGGCGGGATATTGCCAGACATCGATTTACGCCACTCGACACCCAGTCAGATGCTGTTCACTATGTTTGGAGCTATCGCCTCACTGTGTTGGTTGTTTGCCAACGTACTCGACTACAGCGCCCTGAGTTTGTGGGGATTTTCTGCGTTGGTGTTTCTCATCATTCGCTACCCAGTATGGTGGGCCTTTCATCAATTTACCGTGCACAGAGGTGCCTTACACTCTTTGGCAGCCGCGCTCATGTTTGCGTTGATAACGGCCGCCTTAACCTTTCATATTTTTGACCGTAGCAGCACCGTTAGCTGGATTTGCTCAACGTTCGTTTTCTGTGGTTATGTCGTTCATTTGGTGTTGGACGAAATCTACAGCGTGGATTTCATGGGCATCCGTATTAAACGCACCTTTGGCAGCGCTTTAAAGCTCATCGATATGGAAAGGTGGATGGCCAGTGTCACGATCCTGGTGGTGTGCATGGCAACTTGGTTCGTTACTCCTGACCCTATCGACGCGATCAACACTTGGAAAACCGCTGACGAAGAGTGGCGAACCTTACTACTACCCGAATGGCTACAGGAGAAATTTTAGCCAGGGTAGCTGCAGGATAGACTAAATATACACCCGGCATATTTGCCGCGACTGTATGGATCGACGCCTAGCAGGATTCGCTAAGCGTCGATCCTGTAGTGGATGCTTACGACTGGACTTTCAATGCCTTAAGGGTTTCATAAGTTAGACCACCGCGATCCAGATTGTTTTTCAGCTGATACTCTTCCACAGCCTGACGTGTCGCACCACCGACAACACCGTCAATCGGACCCGGATCGTAACCTTCACGCTTCAAAGCGCGTTGTAAACCAAGAATAATATTCGGCGTCATGTTGGTTTCACACAGCACTTTACGCCAAGCGAGCGAGGAAGGCGCCACCTGTACCTGAGAGGTCACGGTACTGGTCCTGGCCGGAATCGTTACGCGTTTCTCCGTTGCTGGCGATACTAAACGTTGAACTTTAATGGTTTCGTATTGCGCTGGTACGTCTTGAACGGTCACACTTGCTGGGGTTTTCACCACTCGACGCTTAACCGATTGCGTCTCTGGTGCGCGTTCGGTCAAGCATACGCTACGACCGCTAGCCTGGGCTTCACCATTGGGCTTTTCGCCTTTTTCCAGCCAGAAAAATCCTGAGTCCGCAACTTTAACTCGTGTCATCACTGATTCGTATTCAGGTTTGATTTCAGCTCGAGATTCTGATGCGGGTGTAACGATGCGGCGCACTTTAATGGTTTTGTAGACCGCCGGAACGGTCACAGTTTTGGTCGTCGCCGGTTTTTCAAGCACGGTTTTAGTAATGGTTTGGTAACGCGCCGGGATTTCAACCAAACACATAATTTCACCGGTGGTATCGTCAATGCGTTCTACGGGGCCACGGCCCTTCTTCCACACGCTACGGGCAGGTTCCACTAACACTGACTCAGTTTCAGTGCGGTAAACCGCCGGAACATCCACTAAACGGCTGGATGCTTCTTTGACCACCACACGTTCTTCAACGGTTTCGTATTTAGCTGGCGTTGCAGAGATGTTCTCCGATGCTTCGCTTTTCAACACGAGTTGGGTTTCCGTGCGATATTCAGGTGCTGTGTAAAACTCGCTAAAGCAGGCACCGGGCTTGACTTCGTCCAATTTGATACCACTGGCGACGATGCCTTCCAAAGCACCAGGACTCGCTGGCTGTTGTTTGTTACCTACCGTGGTAGTCCAATTGGTTTCAGCTGCTCGCACTTCAACCTGCTCTGTCACCGTTTCATAGGTTGCAGGGACCACCTTCAGGATCTGGCTGGCTTCGCTGATGAGCACCGTCTGCTCAACGGTTTCGAATTTCGCTGGCACTGTTTCGATGCGCTCTGCCGCCTCTTGAATAACGACTTCTTCAGTTCGAGTTTCGAATTTGGCAGGTGTAATCACTTTGGCAAAACACTCACCAGGCTTCGCATCGGGCAAGGTTGTGTCATCGGTAGATTGTGCGTGAGCCTGACTCAGGCTAAGGCCTACAGACAATGCAATTAAGGGGACTAACTGGTTTCTCACAGAACACTCCGAAGTTGCTGTGTCGGTTAATAGCAAGACATTAACGACTAATGCCCTGATTTGATTTCGACTTAACTTCGAGATTGTGGAACTACGCGCAAATTATTTCAATCAATTATTTTTTAATCCTGCAGTGAGAGACATTATATTGACGTATTGTCAGTTTGATTCGATAGCTCAGCATCAACACCAGCAGCAACATCAAGACCCAGCTTAAATTGCCTACTTTAATCGGCGCTATCAACGGAGTATCGTCTTCACCATCTGCCACTCCATCGCCATCGCTGTCGGAGTTGTTCGGATCGGTACCCGCCACAAGCTCCTGACCATCGCTCAATCCATCACCGTCCGTATCAGCATTCAGCGGATCAGATTGATGTTCTGTAATCTCTGCACCATCGGTCACACCATCATCATCGCTATCGCTGTCCGTCATAACAGTTCCAGCTAGAATTTCGTCGCCATCGTCTAAACCATCGTCGTCGCTGTCCGCGAGCAACGGATTACTATCGTAGATAAGGATTTCCAGAATGTCGTTTAAACCATCACTGTCGGTGTCTGGCTGCAGTGCGTTCGTCCCGTGAAGCTCTAGTTCCTCTGTATCAGTTAATCCATCATCATCGGTATCTACCAACAAGGGATTTGTGCCAGCCTCTACTTCCGTTTGATCGCTCAAACCGTCATCGTCGGTGTCGCTGTCGTACGGATCTGTGCCTAAATCATTTTCCACACCATTGGCAAGGCCATCGCCATCAAGATCATCTTCGTCACCGCTGGTTAACGGCAGCGTCTCATGCGAGCTCGTCTCAGGAGCCCCACCACGATTCAAGCTCCCAGCCACCATATGCAGTTCGCTACTGATGACATCTCCACCACCACTGTGTCGACCATTGTTCAGAGGCTGCAGAGTGCGCCAGGAATTACTGTTGATGTCGTAGGATTCGACCACCGATAACGCCGTGTTGGACGTATTAATTTCACCACCGGCCACAATGACTTCTTGTCCAAAACCTATCGACACCGTACCTGCTCTGGCGGTGGGAATATCGGCACCACTAGTCCATTGCCCAGTGTCGAAATCATATATATCGGTTGGCATCACCGGGTTAGAAAATACGTTCGGCTGAGTTGATCGTCGACCTCCAGCGGCAATGAGCTTGTTCCCGACCACCACCGCGGAGAAATGGTCCCGCGAGTTCGGTGCGTCAGGCAACGTGGTCCAATTGCCCGAGATGGGATCGTATTCATCAAACCATTTCACAGCACCGCCAGAGTGACCCTGATTGTTTCCGCCAACGACGTATATTTTGCCAGCGTACTTTGCAACACCCGCTGAGCCTCTTAAGCGGTTACTAGGCATGGTGCCTTTGAGCGACCAGGTATTGGTGGTGGTATTGAAGACATGAATGCTGCTTATGGTGGGTTCATCTGGATAACAACAGGTGAACGAACCAATTAGGTATATCTCGCTGCCGACAGCCACAGGTTGGAAATGATGTAATTCCACCGGCATGTCAGCGACGGTGAGCCAGCTTTTAGTCACCGGATCATAGCGATCAACGGTTTTGTCAGTGCCTCTGCCGCCTATTAGGTACAGCTTTCCGCCGACATTGATAACCCCCGATTCATGGCGCTCCATCGGTTGTGAACCGTCAGATGAGGTTTCTAGCACCCATTCCTCTGTGCTGCTGGTGAGTGCCAACGCTGCTGAGCAGGCCGCCAAAAACGCTAAAACGCTGAGAAGAGCGCGCATTGCCAAAAATCCGTAAGAAACTATACGGAAAGCTAAGCTGCAAATATCGACCCAAAACGACCTAAAACCGCCACAGACTGGGGGTATTTAGACAGATTTTACAGTTTGGGATCAGCTCGGCTTTTGGGGATCGGGCAAGCGGGCAAGAAGGCTGCTGGTATCCCAACGCTTTCCACCCATTGATTGGACCTCAGCATAGAACTGGTCCACCAAAGCGGTGACCGGCAGTGAGGCTGAGTTCTGCTTGGCTTCATCCAACGCGATACCCAGATCTTTACGCATCCACTCGACCGCAAAACCGTAGTCAAACTTCCTATCGAGCATGGTCTCGTAGCGATTTTCCATTTGCCAGGATTGTGCAGCGCCTTTGGAGATGACATCAATAACTGCCCTACCATCTAGACCTGCACATTCGGCAAAGTGCAGCCCCTCTGCCAGCCCTTGAACCAAACCAGCGATACAGATTTGGTTAACCATTTTGGTCAACTGCCCGGCACCACTATCGCCCAGCAGTTTTACGGAGCGGCCATAGTGAGCCATGATCGGTGAGGCTGAATCAAAGGCGGATTGATCTCCGCCTACCATAATGGTTAGAACGCCATTTTCAGCGCCTGCCTGACCACCGGACACCGGAGCATCCAACACCGCAATACCTCGAGACTGACCGAGCGCGTAGAGCTCTCTGGCGACATTGGCTGAGGCCGTGGTGTGGTCGACGAACACTGAACCTTCGACCATACCCGCTAAAGCACCATCGTCGCCCAGAGTCACTGAACGAAGGTCGTCGTCATTGCCGACACACGCAAACACAAAATCGCGCCCCGTCGCCGCCTCACGAGGCGTCGAACAGGCAGTGCCTCCGAATTCATTCGCCCAGCGTTCAGCTTTGGCGTTTGTGCGGTTGTAAACACAGACGTCGTGTCCGTTTTTAGCAAGATATCCCGCCATGGGATAACCCATGACACCGAGTCCAATAAACGCAACATTCGCCATGGCGGAAGATACCTTTAAGCAGTGGTTAGACGTAATCCTTGTATTTTGCCAGATGTCGTACAGGCTTGGACAGGGCATCCCGCCGGAACGGATCGCCCAGCTCACGGTTACACATAATTTCAATAACCGTTGTCTTACCATCATTCATTTGCGCATCCACCGCCTTTTTCAGAGACGCGCCAACGTCATCGTACTGATCAACCGTCACACCTTCAGCACCCATTGCACAAGCAATATCCGCAAAGGACTCGCTTTCCAGCTCACCTGCGACAAAGCGCCGGCCATAGAAATCCACCTGATTTTTCTTTTCTGCGCCCCATTGTCTGTTGTGATAAACGACCGCTGTAACTGGAATATCGTGCCGCACTGCGGTCATGACTTCGACCATACTCATGGCCCAGGCTCCATCACCTGCATAGGCAATGGCGGGTCGCTCAGGAGCCGCAGCCTTTGCCCCAATCATAGTCGGTAGCGCATAACCACAATTGCCAAAACTCATGGGAGCAAAAAAGCTTCGTGGACGCTCAAACCGTAAATAACTATTGGCCACAGAATTGATGTTGCCGATATCGGTGGAGACCATAACGTCCGCTGGCATGGCCTTTTCTAATTCTCGAAGCACTTGCCTAGGGGCTAGCCAGCTTCCAGACTCCTTCTCTGCTTCGGCAATCATATCCTGGCTATAATCGTCTTTTTCGTGGAGCCATTCGTCCAATTCCTGTTCCCAGTCGGCCTTTTCTCCAGCGGTTGTTTTTGCGCGCTCCTCTTTCGTGCCATCACAAGCCAGTTCCATGGAATTCAATCGGCTGAGCAAGGCCGTTGCTGCTGCACCTGCATCGCCACAAATGCCCACTGAAATAGGTTTAACCAAGCCCAGCATTTTATGGTCGGCATCCACTTGAATGATCTTCGCATCCTTTGGCCAATAATCCATGCCATGTTGTGGCAGTGTGCCAAAAGGCCCCAAACGCGATCCGAGTGCTAGAACCACATCTGCCTTGGCAATGAGCTTCATTGCGGCTTTAGAGCCCTGGTAACCCAACGGGCCACACCACTGTGGGTGGCTGGCTGGAAACGAATCGTTGTGCAAGTAGCTATTCACCACGGGGGCACCTAAACGCTCTGCCAGAGCAATACATTCTTGAACCGCATCTGCCATCACAACTCCACCCCCGGACAGTATCACCGGGAATTTTGCTTTGGCCAGCAGCTCCGCTGCTTCCTGCAGAACATTGTCACCACCAGGGCCACGGTCTAACTTCATGGGCTGGGGAATCTCGCAGTCGATATCGCCGTAGAAATAATCACGCGGGATGTTGAGCTGGGTTGGGCCAATTTCAGAATGTGCCCGATCAAAACAACGAGCAGTGAACTCTGCCATTCGATTGGGGTTATTCACATGGCCCTGATACTTTACGAATTCCTGAAACATAGGCAACTGATTCGCTTCCTGGAAACCGCCCAGCCCCATTCCCATCGTGCCTGTCTCAGGTGTGATCATCACCACCGGGCTGTGGGCCCAGTAGGCGGCAGCCACAGCAGTCACACAATTACTGATGCCTGGACCATTCTGACCAATCACCACTCCGTGTCTGCCACTGGCTCGTGAATAACCATCGGCCATATGGGCAGCACCTTGCTCATGCACCACGGGAACCAACCGAATACCAGCAGGAGCGAAGATATCCATCGCATCCATGAAGGCCGAGCCCATAATGCCGAAAATATCGGTAACGCCATTGGCTACCAAAGTTTCAACAAATGCTTCACTGGGTGTCATACGTGGCATTACTGTTTCTCCAAAAGTGTTCAGGCATGCGGCCATGCCGGTGTGATCAGGTTTCAAAGTGTGAAACCCAACACGCTAATGTATCCTGGTAAAAATTCTAGCTGTTTTAGCAGCGCGATGTCGGCGGGGTAGCGATCTAATACCTCAGATTGACCAAGCTTGCCGCACGAGACTACAGACGGTTCCAAACAAGCGATCGTGGGATTGATACCTGCAAACTATTCAAGCGGATCATGAATGCCTTGCCAGTAATGCCAAGGGGGTACACGCCAGTCGAAGGTTCCCGCAATACCAACAAGATAATCCGAGCAGCACGTTTTGGACTAGAACCAGGCCAGATGCCGCAGTCGTTCCAGCGCTCTGGGAAACGCTAGAGTGAGTTGATCAGCGCTGACAATTTTGCGATACCGTCGGTAATCTTGTCCTCCGGTATCGATGAAAAACCCATTCGACAAAAGTTTTTTGGACCATCCCGGTCTGCAAAATAGTTGTCCCCAGCATTAATCAGAATGCCTTGTTCGGCTGCCAACGACTCCAGTTCGGCGGCTTTTACCGGAGTGGGTAACTCCACCCAAAAAGACGAACCACCAAATGCCGGTGCCACTGCTGATAGCGGTTTGTGCTCAGCCAGTGCTTTGTCCATAATCTCCCACCGCCGACGGAACGTTTGAGTCAATCTCAGCAACGCTGAATCGTGATGACCCAAAGATAAAAAATGACCTACCGTACGCTGCGTATTGGCTGGAGGGTGTCGATACATCAAACGCCGAAGAGCTCTGGCTTGCTTTATAAAGGCTGCGGGGCCCACCAAGAAACCAACCCGCAATCCCGGTGCGAGTGTTTTCGACAAGCTTCCCACATACAAAACACGATGGTTGCGATCTAAACTCTTTAACGCAGGTGTGGGATCGCCTACAAAATTGAGCTCACTCTCATAATCGTCTTCCACGATGAACACATCTTGTTCTTCCGCTTTGTCCAACAAGGCTTTTCTAGCACTCAAAGGCATAGTGGTAGTGGTGGGGCACTGATGGCTGGGCGTAACATAGAGCAGCTTGCATTCATTGAGCCTCGCATCCGTTTCAATGCCACCACCCCCCACAGGAAAGTGGACACATTTATCAGTGAACAGCCGAAACATATTTCGAGCATCCACATAACAAGGATCTTCCATACCCACAGTGGATTCAGCGTTTAATAACAACTGCGCCACCAGAAACAACGCGTTTTGAGCACCGGTGGTTATTAGGATCTCAGATGGGTCGGCCCAAACTCCGCGACGGGGCAGTACCCGTGTATGTATCTGTTCCACCAACAATTCATCATCATGGTCAACACTGTCATGAGTCCATTCATTTATAGCGCCGACCCGCAACGATAATCGGCAAGCCTCACGCCAATCATTCACAGGAAACAGCTCAGGATCTGTTTGTCCGTAGATAAATGGGTAGGGATAATCCTGCCAGTCTTTCGGTCGCTGTATGTTCCGCCTATCTAACAAATTTAATACGGTAGCTGGACCCGTGGCGCTGTCGACTGCGTGGTCGCCATCAAGAGCTACCGCTGGTTTGTCCGTTTGCACATGCCCGGAGAGAATTTCAGGGTTTACAAAGTAACCACGTCGCTCCAGAGCGATTAAATAATTTTCGTCAATGAGATGTTGATAGGCAAGGACCACCGTGTTGCGCGCAATACCCAATTGCTTGGACAACTCACGCGATGACGGCAGA
This sequence comes from Gammaproteobacteria bacterium, assembly GCA_019634245.1. The sequence goes on along the minus strand of JAHQVR010000229.1, from coordinate 1,443 downwards.
GGTGATCCAACCGCTATTTTACGGTCCAAAATGGCGCTTACCAGCGCTTGGCGTAATTGCGTTTGTAAACTGAGTGAATTGTCGGGATCCAGTTTAAATAACTGGTGCCACATCGAGGGAGCAGTTGCCCTACCCATGCGAATTTGAATCGCCTTCATCACCAAACACGACTTCTTCCAGTTCTAGCGAGTCAGGCAAGTCAGATTCCAATATCGATGGGAATTCTCTGTCTGGTGCTAGGGAAGACATTTGCTGATTCTCCTGATTTTCTATTTCAGACAAACGAGAACGATGCGCACGTTTATTCAACAATGGCAGACCCGCATTGGAGTGTAAATCGCGGGATCGGAGCATTTTATAATTGTCGAAATCTCTCTGCAATGTAAAACATCTCTCCTCAGCAGACTGCAATTCAGTTTGTAGAGTTTGCAAGCGCTGTGCTTGTAAGCGGGCATGTACTTGCAGCGCTTCATGCTGGGCTGTCGTTTTCTCATACATCGATGTTAATTCTACGCCCTCTTTTTCTTGGATCTTCAGCGCCTGAAAGACCACATCTCGCTCTTGCTCCAAGGCTTCGATATCGGCGTTCTTAGAGGATAGCAGCATTCGATGGTCGAGCTGAACTCGTTTGGCTTTACCTATCGCGCGCAGTCGATAAATACAGATTCCGATAATCAATCCCGCCAACGTACAGCCCAGAAGCAACGCCAGCAGGAGCATTGAAAGATTCTCTAACATTACTCTACCACCGTAGCAGACATGGTTACACGATGAGCGCCACGCGGCAAGCCATAAGCGCCTAATGCTTCTGCAGCAATGCGAGATCGCTCGATCCCACGCGAAGACAGATAGTTAACAAGCGAATCGATGCGCTGGGCACTCAAAGCCTCATTCTCCGTATCTGAATCGCCATCGTTGCTAGACACATTGATCAGGACCACGGATTCTGAGAACAGGAATAAGGTCTCGAATATGTTATTCATCGCACTGTTTGCCTGATCCGTCGGTATCACCGCGCCTTGATTGAAGCGTACATCTGCAGACAATTCATAGAGATTGGTCAACGCCAAGCGCCTTTCGCGCTCATAGTCAGACTCAATCGGCTCGCTCAGCAGCTGTTGGTCAGCGATAGCTACCCGCGACTCACCATCAGGAGATGACGTGGTGGAATCCACTGACGTGATTGGCAGTTCTTGATCGCCAGGAGTTCTGAGCTGCGATGAGGAATCAGAGTCATTCTCAATGTTCTCAGTGGCAACCAATTCAACGTCGATAACAGGTTCCGCAGCGCTAGTGACTTCTGCAGGTTCGGCGTCGGATTGTACTTCGGGGTCGACTTCCGATTTTGCTTCAGGTTCAGGTTCAGCTTCTGCTTCTGTTCCCGCTTCGGCTTCAGTTCCCGCTTCGGCTTCAGTTCCCGCTTCGGCTTCGGTTCCCGCTTCG
>JAHQVR010000023.1 GCA_019634245.1 Gammaproteobacteria bacterium | reverse complement strand
TCTCCCGTTAACTTGCCTAATTTAGCGATATTCTGTGCGAAGTGCTGATTCTCAGGATCAACAACTTTGTCGGGTCGATACGTTGGTAGCACACGCCCATTCCAAGAGTCTTCCCGTATCGCCTTATGCCATTGCAGATCATCCAAAGCACAGTCGGTGGTAGACAGCGCTTCGATATTGAATCGATCAAACAGACTTCTAGGGCGAAAATCATCCTCAGCAATTCGTGCACTGATCACCTGATAGTAGTGTTCAGCGGTGTCTGGGCTTAGTGGTGTATCCAGTTCAAACAGAAATTCAAAACAATGGTCTAACCACATCATGCTCGGTGTACCACGAAATAAATGATAGTTCTCGGCAAATCGTTGCCAGATCTTTGTCGGATCTGTTTCAACCGGGCTTCCATCGTCACTTGGTACACCCAATTCGGCCATGGTCAAACCCTGGCTTACCAGCATTCGAAACACATAATGATCGGGTATCACGAACAACTCTGCCGGATTCGCAAAGGCTTCGTTTTGAGCGAACCAACGAGGATCACAATGCCCATGCGGGCAGATAAGCGGCAGGTTCTTTATAGAATCGTACAGCGACCGGGCCAGTTCCCGTGATCGTACCTCGACAGGAAACAGCCTGTCCGGGTGATTTAACATGTGTATATTCCTTGAGTCAGTAGGCCAGTTCGAGCCGTCGTCTATTGGATGTTTCATAGCAACCAGAAAACTTAAACCAACAGTTTCCTGAATCCATTAAACGTTTGATCTTGTCAACTTCGGGACCATGGGGATCTGTACCGCGTGAGAACTTTCCATGATGATCGAAAACCCCGCGTGTGATCTGACGTGGCTGAGCTTATGTTCGCCTGGTTAGCCATCATAATACCTTCCGTGATTGCCGGGTTGCCAGTGGCGAGGTTTTACAGTCATTCAATAGCCAGTGGTTGCCTGTAACAAAACTCAAAGCCTGTTGGTTCAAGATTATTAAACGTAAGATTACCGTTCAACTGTGCTGCGATTTCCTGGCAGATCGCTAACCCTAAACCCGCGCCATTGCCACTGGCCTGGCCTTCGGGTCGGTAAAACGGTTCATGCAATTGGTTGAGATCCTCGTTGCTCACGCCAGGGCCATCATCACTGACGGTAAACACTGCCTGGCCAGAGTCTGGGTAACACTCAATTTGGATATGGCCATGTTCGGGTGCGAACTTTATGGCATTCGATAACGCGTTTCTCACCAGGTGTTGCAGTTGATGATTGATATCGATGACATGCACCGGTTCATTGCGATCAACACTGATCTCGATGTGCTTGCTCTCCACTAGCGGGTAATTCTCGGCGATTTGTGTTTTTACCAGTTCATTTAAACTGATCGTCGTGGTCGTTGTATCGGTTTGTGATTGTGCACGAGCCAGATCCAACAACTGATTCAAAAGTCGTTGCAGCCGAGTAACGCTCTTCTCAAGTGCTGCCTGGCGTTGTTGCTTAATTTCTTCTGAAGGAGCGGCGCGAACGTTTTCGATTTCAAGGGAAAGAGCGGTTATCGGGGTGCGCAGCTCATGTGCGGCATCAGCGATAAAGCGTCTTTGTCGACTGTTGTAGGCGTCGTTTTTTTTCAGCAGTGAATCGATGGCAGAAATAAAAGGCAATACCTCCACGGGTATTTCATTTTCATTAGCCAGATCGAGTTTAAGAGAGTCGCCCGATCCGACTTTTTCAGTTAGTGTGTTTAGCGGCTTGAAGCTGTGCCTCACGATCAACGTGATCAGTAGAGGGATCAGCAGGAACAATAACAACAACGGAATCGCGGTATTCGTGGCGCTTTTCAACGCAAGCTCTGCACTGACGCTGAGCTTTTGGGCCACCGCGTATCGGTTGCCATTGCGATCCTGTCGAGTCACATAGACTCTCCAGAAATCATCATCTTCATGGATCGTATGAAATCCTGCCCTGATGGATTTTTTTAAGGAAAACCCATCGCGACTTTTACCGCTGGTCTCCCACACCCTCACGGCACTGTCATCAAGATGGTCATCGTCGAAAAGTTTTTGGTTACTCTGGGTGCCGATTTGATTCGTTTCAGCAAGCCGTGCAACCGACAACAGGGTTTCATCCTGGATGTCACTGGCTTCGAAGTAGGCACTGGCTGCTGCCGCTATGGTTGCCAAGACGAGCATTGCCAATAGAGTGGCAAGCAACGCGCGTTTAAGACGGCGACTGAGTTTGGGGTTTGTGGTATTTGTTGTACTCATTCCTTGGGTACCATCCACCCAAGACCCCGGACATTTTTAATGGCGCTCTTATCGGTTTTTTTGCGCAGGCTGTGAATCAGAAATTCAATCGCATTACTGTTCACTTCCTCTTCCCAGCCATAGACTTTTTCTTCGAGTTCTTCGCGGGAGTAGATCCGGCCGGGGGTTAACAACAGCGAGTGTAATAAGCGATATTCCTTACCCGTTACATCCAGTTCAACATCCTGAAAACTCGCTGTTTTGCTGGCCGGGTCGATGGAGAGCTCCCCACTGGTCAGAAGTGGTTGTGCGCTACCCGAGTGGCGACGCGCCACCGCACGAATTCGCGCCATCAGTTCATCGATTAGAAAAGGTTTGACCAGGTAATCATCGGCACCCAGGTCAAGCCCGGCAATTCGGTCTTCCACCGCATCTCTGGCAGTGATCATAATGACGGGGATGTTTTTTTTCGTTTGACGAACTTGCTTAAGCACGCTCAAGCCGTCTTTTTTAGGCAGGCCAATATCCAGCAGCATCAGCTCAAATGAACCAGCCTCAATGCTGGCCAGTGCGGAGTTTCCGTCGGTGACCCAATCGGCCGCCATGCCAGCATCGTCCAGGGCACTGGTAATGGCGGAACCGATTTGTGGGTCGTCTTCAACGAGCAAGATGCGCATGGTTCAAATAGTACGCTGTATCAGAGCGATTTCGCATCCTCCTGGGGCTCAATGGGCTCATCCTGCTCCATATCAATGACGGTTTCATCGCTGTTTAGGTCGCGCTCCATCTTGGTTTTTACGGCCCAAAGCATTACCGCGAATAGCGGCATCATGGCCAGAGACAGTACCAGTAGGAAGGTGCTGGCGAATACTAAAGCCACCCCTAACCCAACGGTGGTCAGAAGTGCTAAAGGTCTGACCACCCACCGGCTGAATTTATCCTCCGAGTTGAACGAGTAGAATTGTTTAAAGTCTTGGTCGTTCAAAACAGTGCCGTCGATGTTTACTGTGTTTGTGCTGTTAATCATGGTTATCTCCAATATCAGAAAATGAGTTAAATAAGAACTTCACCGGTGTAGGCGTTAACGTGAACCTTGATTTTTTCCTGGTTCGCATTCAAGGCTTCGACTTCCCAGACCAGCTCACCGTGTTCATCTTCGAGCTCTGCTTCGATAACAGCGCCGCTTTCGATGGCTTTAACCACATTAATGGCGGTCTCCAGGTTGATCGTGTCGGTAAGATTAAGCGGCCGTTCATCGTCATCATCTTCTATCTCGCTGGCGAGTATTTCACCCGTCAATCCATCCACTTCTACCGATACGGTTTGATTGGCAGCGTTAACAATTTCTATTTCCCAGATGCCTCGATCGTCCTCAACTTCAAACTCGGCTTCGATGATGTTGCCGGGGTTGGATTCAGTGGCTAAGGCAGCAGCCTCAGTCAGATCCAATTCAAGGGCATCGATGGCTCTGAGCCGGTCCGATTTTGAGTCAGCCTGAGCGAGCGTTACTAGCAGAGTGACGGCTGCGATGCCCAGGGCGCTTTGAGTGGCTACGGTTTTGTTCATGTTCAATCCTCTAAAAAGTGTGTTAGATCAGCGTTTTTTGCTGATGTAAACAGTCTAGGGATCGAAAATTAGGGAAAACTTAGGGGCTGCAAAGATTTGGAAATTTTGTGAACAACCGCTGATTTAGCGGTGATGCAGCATTCGCCCTATTAGATTCAAAAGAATTTGAGCGGCTAGAGTTGAGGTGCTGCCGGCCGGGTCATAGTCGGGTGCTACTTCCACAAGATCCACTCCCACGATATCGCCACGCTGGCACAGGCCGTCCAGTAACTCCAATCCTTCGTAGTAGTCAAACCCACCATGGCTGGGGGTCCCCGTACCAGGTGCAATGGACGGATCGAAGCCATCGATGTCGATCGTGATGTAATACCTTTTACCTTTAGGAATACGTTCCAGCACACCTTCAACACCCAATTGTCGATATTGGCGCACAGATAAAATATCGGAACCCATAGATCGTGCCGCGTCGTAACCGTCTTTTGCAGTTGACGAGACATTACGAATACCAATCTGAGTTAAGCCAGTGACATAGTCTTTTTCTGCCGCCCGACGCATGGGGTTGCCGTGACCAAATCGCACACCGTGACGTTCATCCACGAAATCCAAATGAGCATCTATCTGAACGACGTGAATAGGTTCCTGATCATCGAACGCGTTTATGCACGGGATGTTGACCGAGTGATCTCCTCCAATGACTACCGGAATAGCGCCAGCTGACAAAATATGTCGAACACCGGTTTCGATATTCTGGTGACTTTTTATCGTATCGGTGTGCACGATGTCGGCATCACCGATGTCTACGATGCGGGTATTCTCAGCGGATAAATACGTGATGTCGTCTTCGTGATCGTAGGCACCTGCGTGGCCAAACGAAAATAGCGTGGATGCTTCGCGTACCGACCGAGGTCCAAAACGAGCACCGGATCGATATTGACAACCGAAGTCGTAGGGTGCACCGAGGATTGCTACATCGGCGTCAATAGCAGTCCAATCCTGGACGTAAGGGTATTTACCAAACGTACAGATGCCCACAAAAGGTAAGTTGAGCCGACCTGAATCGTAACCGTGCGCCATCTTAAGGTTCTACCCGATGAAAAAAAGCTCGCGCTGATTGTATACCGCTGAAGTGCCAAAGGATGAGGGCGGATTAGCAGGAAATCGTTATTTGGGAACCTCGTAAGGCAGGACACCTTCAACATCCAGGCGATAGCCAGATTCGGCCAGCGCACTTTGTACGGTTTCGGTTTTTAAGGTGCCTATGAGCCAAACTGGGTAATAGGGGTTCTCAAGATCTATCGTGGTACTGGATTCTGCGTGAACCACCTGGTTCGCCGGTGGCGGAGGGGTGTGAATGCAGGCGCCATAGTAGGGCACCAGCAAAAATTCTTTGAGTTTGGTTTGACCGTCGAAATCTAGTGGAACGACATAACCGGGAATCTTCACTCGTTCTCCATCTAGTCCTGGGACCGTTGGGGCATACGAGAGTATCTCTTCAATTTCATCCAGCTCTTTGTTGGACTCTTCACTGCCATCAAAGAGTTTATCGATTTGTTCCTGTGTCATATTGGTCAGAGGGTTTTCTGCGGGTCGAAAATCTTCTGGCACAAGATCGTCCCAGGTGAGTTCTGTGGCTCCTTCAGCCACTGACTCAGCGTCTTTTTTCCCCCACCAGGCTTGGCCCACGGACATAAACCCGAGAATAATCAGCCCGAGGGCAAATACCAATAGCTGTTTTTGTCCCAAGGATTTAAACATCGCTTACCCCAATGTGTATGGCTGGCCTATCTCTGACATCACAATCGCTGAATCATTCCATCTGCCACTGAATGGCGATACGCGCGCATGGCTGGTAGGGTTCCAACGAGAATGCCTGCAACAAAAATACCTGCGAGAATGAGCAAATCGCTGTCCGTTGGTAAACCCAGTGACAGGTCGAGGCCAAATTGAGCTTGAGCCCAAATAGCGGCTATACCCATAATAAGATAGTGTAGCAAAAGCCCGAAAACGATCCCCAACGCACTCAGTAAAGCGGACTCGGTGCACAGTAACCTGAATATATAAGAGGGCCGAGCGCCACTGGCTCGCAGAATAGCCATTTCCCTACGCCGTTCGTTCAATCCGGCGTACAGAACGGACACCAGATTAACCAAACCCGCAAGTACGACGAACAAGGAGATGACCAGTAGCGCGTTTTCGAAGACTTTTACCAGGGCCCATATTTCTTGCATCGCAACACCCGGCAGAATGGCTAGAAGTGGCTCATCGCGGTATTCATTAATGGCCCGTTGTTCTTTAAAAACGGTTGCCCTGGATTTAAGCCCCACCAAAGCAGCGGTCACCGCTTTGGGATTTAAGTCCATAGTGCGAATGTCATCGGGTTCTGTTGCTGCCCCTGGTATTTTCATACCGCTTTGCCAATCCACATGAACAGCCTCTATGCCTTCGAGACTCACGTGTAAGGTATTGTCCACGGGCGTACCCGTGGGTTTTAAAATCCCCGACACAGTAAACGGTTGATCGTCATGTGCAACAAGACCCACAGCCCCGGTGCCATGAGCAATAACAATGGAGCTACCGAGCTCGTAATTCAGTTTCTTGGCAACGTTACTACCAATGACGGCATCAAAAACATCTTTGAACACATCGCCTTCGTCGAGTTCTAGAGTATTGTCATCGCCGTATTGATAGTGCTCAAAATAATCGATTGACGTTCCGAGCACGCGGAAACCCCGATGGGAATCTCCCAGCGACAGTGGTACCAACCAATCCACTGTAGATCGTTCGCGAATATCTTCAATGCTCTGCCAACTCACGTTGTTCGTCGCATTACCCATTCTGAACACAGAATAGAGTAGCAACTGAACCGATCCGGATCGCGCGCCGACAATCAGGTCGGTACCGGAAATGGTTTGCAGAAAACTGGTGCGCGTATCTCGCTTGATTTTATCCACGCTCAAAATCAGAGCTACGCTAATGGCAATCGCAGCCACAGCTAACGAAGCCGTTAGGGCTCGATTGGTCAAACTGCGGTAGGCGATATCAATCACGCCGAAGATCTCACCAGTTGCTCCGGGTTTGCCGCGTTGAGTTCGTCAAGCCGGATACTGCGATCGAACATAGATTGTAAGGATGCATCGTGACTGACGAACAGCACGGAGGCATTGGTGGATTCCACTTCCGTGAAGAGTAATTCCAGAAATGCGGTGCGGGCATCCATGTCCAGAGAGGACGTGGGTTCGTCGGCAATGATTAAAGACGGTTTTCCCATCAAGGCGCGAGCAACAGCGACGCGCTGCTGCTGACCGACGCTCAACTGCATCGCCGATCGAGCCTGATAAGCACTTTCGGGTAGCTGCATGGTTTGCAGTAAACGAATGGCTTCGTCTTTAAGGGTACCCGTAGACTCCATAGCTCGCTGTTTGCGCAACGTAGAAAAGCGGCAGGGCAGTGCTACGTTGTCCAGTATGTTCAGAAACGGAAGCAAGTTGAATTGCTGAAACACCAGGCCAATATGGTCAGCTCGAAATCGATCCAGCGCAGAACCACTGAGCGTGCCCAGATCGACTCCATCGACCGTTACGGTGCCCGCCTGAGGTTGAACCACAGCAGCGATGATGCTTAACAGCGTGCTTTTGCCAGAGCCTGAGGGTCCGTAGAGGAACACCTTTTCACCCTGCGCCATATCGAACGTTTCGATATCGAGGACAGGGTCGGAAAGCGGGTTCCAGGCAAACCGAACATCACGCAGTGATACAACCGTTTGCCTGGATTCCATAGATTACTTCACAGCGGTTAAATCGATCGTGTTGTTGTCGGCATCGAGCTCTAGACCACTTTGGCCACCAGGACCCGCCAGCTGAACATCAATATCTTCAATGCCGGGGAAGGTGCTGGTCAACTGCACTGTCATGGTTTCTAGCTTATCAGGGTTTGCACATTCAAACGCATAGCTCACCAGAATTTCTGAGTGGGTTTCTTCGTCGTGTGCGTGTTCATCATGATCGTGCTCGTCGTCATGTTTGTCGTCGGAGTGTTCATCGTGGCCATGCTCATCGTCGTGCTTCTCGTCGGAGTGTTCGTCGTGGCCGTGCTCATCGTCGGAGTGCTCATCATGGTCATGATCGTTGTGGTCTTCATCAGCCATGGCCATTGTACTGGTCACTTCGGAGGAGCTGGCTTCGCAGTTAGCCGAAGAATCTAGCAGAATCATCGAACTGGCATCGGAGATGGATTCCAAGGCGTTGTTTACGGCGGCTCGTTGTTCATCGTTGCCTGGTTCGTGCTCAAATCCGACCAGATTTGCCCAGGGGCTTTCGAATTCAACATACACATGATCATCATCAACGATGACGTTGAGCGCGGATGCGCCGTGTTCATGACTGTCCAGGTCTCGCTGAGTTTGTGCCCAAACCACAGGGCTTGTAAGTAAGGCAACTGTAAAAAACGCTACGGCTATGTAATGGGCGTTCAAAGTCGACTATCTCCATGCTGGTCACCCTCGCTCTACAGGTGCTGGCAGGCAGAAGAACGATAGGGTGTTGAAGGACTCTGGCAATGGCTGGTAAGTAGAGCGCAGCTATTGCCGGGCAGTGTAAATCTTGATGTTATAATATAACATAACTGTGACAATACCAATTCAGCGG